>JBJOOF010000116.1:0-14757 GCA_046051425.1 Bacteroidota bacterium | reverse complement strand
TAGGGGGAACGGCTCAAGAGTTTTATTCGATTTAATCATTACAAGAAAAAAACATGGACTTACACCTACAGGAAAAAGTGATCCTAATCTCAGGCGGAGCAAAGGGAATAGGGGGTGCAATAGCTAAAGGACTCATTGAAGAAGGTGCAATTCCTGTCATCATCGATCCCTCTGAAAAAGAGGGGCAAGAACTGCTCACTTTAGCAAAAGGCAAAGCCCTCCACATCAAAAAAAGGCTATTCTCCGCAGAAGATGCCCATTCCGTAGTCCAGGAGGTTCTTCAAGTTTATGGCAGAATTGATGGATTGGTGAATAATGCAGGCACAAATGATGGAGTCGGACTCGAAAATGGTAGCCCGGTAGATTTTTTGAAATCCGTGGAAAAAAACTTGGGACATTACTATTACCTCGCGCATTATGCGCTAGAAAGTTTGAAAAAATCAAAAGGGTCTATCCTGAACATTTCCTCAAAAACTGCGATCACAGGACAAGGAAATACCTCCGGCTATGTAGCCGCAAAAGGTGCTCAGCTCGCGCTCACTAGGGAATGGGCTGTGGAATTGCTCCCCTACCATATTCGTGTCAATGCCTTGGTGCCCGCAGAAGTCTACACCCCCATGTATGCCTCTTGGATACAGTCCTTTCCCGACCCCAAACAAAAACTTGCAGAAATCAGCCAAAGAGTACCCCTTGAAAATCGCATGACCACTGCGGAAGAGATTGCCGCTATGGCACTTTTCCTACTTTCTGAAAAAGCTTCGCATATCACCGGACAACACATTTTTGTAGACGGTGGCTACACCCATTTAGACAGAGCCCTATGAACACTCGCGCAGAACTGGTTCCAAAAAAATTACTCCTCCCTTTTATCCTCATTACCTCCTTATTTGCCTTATGGGGATTTGCGAATGACATTACCAATCCCATGGTAGCAGCCTTTAAGCGAGTCCTAGAACTCAACAATACCCAAGCTTCCTGGGTGCAATTGGCCTTTTATGGTGGCTACTTCACTATGGCCTTGCCTGCCGCATTTTTTATAAAAAAGTACTCCTACAAAACAGGTGTTCTTCTGGGTCTGGGCTTGTATGGCTTGGGAGCCTGCCTTTTTTACCCAGCTGCAGCCCTGGAAAGCTATGGCTTCTTTTTAGCGGCATTATACATCCTTACCTTTGGTTTGGCATTTCTTGAAACTACTGCCAACCCCTACATCCTATCCATGGGCAGTGAGGAAACGGCTACCCAGCGCCTAAATCTAGCACAAGCCTTTAATCCTATGGGAGCATTGGCTGGACTTTTCGTGGCCAAAACCTACATACTTAACTCCCTCCAAAGTTCAGCCACCGACGAGTCTGGAAAAGTATACCTCTTCGATAGCCTGGATGAATCTGCAAAGGCAGCCATTCGAAGCAATGACCTGATGGTCATTCGCGATCCCTATGTATTTCTTGGGGTAGTAGTCTTGGCTATCTTGGTAGTCATTGCGCTGGCCAAGATGCCCGAAAACAAGGTAGAAGGGGCTAAATTGGATTTTATCCCCACCCTAAAACGACTCTTTAAAAACAGAAATTTCGTAGAAGGTACACTTGCCCAGCTATTCTATGTAGGGGCTCAAATTATGATTTGGACCTACATTTACCAATATGCAGAAGCCTTAGGGATCTCTACTTATGATGCTGTAAATTATGCATTTGCCTCCTTGGGGGTATTTTTGGTAGGGCGATGGGTCTGTACCTTTCTTTTACGATTTCTTCCAGCAGCACGATTGCTGGCGGGTTTTGCAATCTTAGCCATGGTCTTTACTTTGGGGGCGATTTTCTTGCCTGGAATGGCAGGTCTCTATTCGCTTGTTGCCATTAGTTTTGCCATGTCCTTGATGTTTCCTACCATCTACGGGATTGCCCTGGAAGGCCTAGGAGAGGATGCTAAGTTCGCTGCTGCCTTCTTGGTTATGGCCATTGTAGGCGGGGCAATTATGCCTACCCTCCAAGGAATGATTTTGGATTGGGGAGGTTCTGGCTACACGGACTTAGTGATTCTCGGGGTATCCGAGATCAATTTCTCTTTTTTCCTACCCTTCACCTGCTTCTTGTTGGTCTTCCTTTTTGCTGTAAGGGTACCGGCTCGCTAGTTTATCCCACCCTATTTATTGAAAACATGCAAACCTTCCTTCTCATCTGCGATCTCAAAAATGAACCTGAAGCCATCCAAGCCTATGTGCAGTGTCATCGGCAGGTGGACCCTGTGATCTTGGAGAGTATTCGGGCTGCAGGAATCCTAGAAATGAGCATTTACCGATGGAGCAACCGACTCAGCATGGTGCTGCACACCTCCGACGAATTCAGTTTTGAAAAGAAAGCGAAACTAGACCTCGCCAACCCAAAGGTTCAGGAATGGGAGGCATTCTTAGGGCAGTTCCAAACTAATCTTCCGGGCACTCCTCCAAATTGGCGGTGGGCGCTCACCGAAAAAATATTTAGTTTCACCTCCTAAGTTGTTTGTAGAAGGAAATCAAAAAAGCCCTTCTAAAGATCCTAATTCTTAACCCAATGAAACACCTGCTAACCTTCCTCATCTTGCTCTTTGGGACTAGCCTAGCCTTCTCTCAAAATCATACCCTAAACTTATGGCCGGGACTCCCTCCCTTGCAAAAGGAATCGGACCAGCAAGAAAAATCAGTGAGGGAGGGCATTGTTCGTATTTCAAACGTACAAACTCCCAGCATCGAAGTGTATCTCCCTACCCAGCAAATTGCTACTGGTGAGGCGGTGCTTATTTTTCCAGGGGGCGGATACGGCATTTTGGCTTACGATTGGGAAGGAACCGACTTTGCCAAATGGTTGAATTCCCAAGGAATTGCAGGCATCGTCGTGAAGTATCGACTTCCCCTATCCACCTCTCTGACTGATCCGAAGGAAGTTCCCTTACTCGACGCCCAGCGTGCCATCCGATTGGTACGTCAGCATGCGGAAGCTTGGCATATCAATCCAAATCAGGTGGGGATCATGGGATTTTCAGCCGGAGGACATTTAGCCGCCACTTTGAGTACCTCCTACACGCATCAAGTTGCACGAGAAACAGATGCAATAGACCTACTTTCGGCGCGACCAGATTTTTCAATATTGGTGTACCCTGTAATCTCTTTTCGAGATGCAGCTACGCATGGAGGTTCTCGCAAAAATCTGATTGGGGATCCTGCCAATCCTGAATTAGTGAACCGCTTTTCCAACGAACTTCAGGTGAATGCCAATACACCCCCTACCTTCCTTGTACATGCCCAAGACGACAAGGCCGTACCGCTTGAAAATTCCTTACTTTACTACCAAGCACTGCATGCGAATGGCGTAAAAGCATCCCTGCATATTTATCCCACAGGAGGACATGGCTTTGCCTTCGGCATGGATAAAGGGGCTGTTTCAGGTTGGCGAGATGTACTGCTCGCTTGGATGGAGGAAACAGTCAAGTAAATCCTTTCTCTAGATTTTCGCTACTGTACCTGTTCGTTTACTTTTTTTTTTTCTAATTTTCAACTCAAATTTTGAATTTCATGCCCATCCGCGTAGTTGCTTTCGATGCTGACGACACCCTTTGGATCAACGAAACTTATTTTCGTGAAGCGGAAGAAAAGTTTGCCAGCCTGCTGGAAGATTTCCTTCCCCAGCACGCAATTATGAAAGAATTGTACCGTACCGAAATTGGAAACCTCAGCCTCTATGGCTATGGCATCAAGGGCTTTATGCTTTCGATGATTGAGACGGCCCTCCGCATTTCGGGTGAAAAAATGCCCATCTCCTTGGTGGAAAAGATCATTCAAATCGGTCAAGAAATGCTTTCCAAGCCCGTGGATTTATTACCAGGTGTAGAAGAAGTGCTGAAATCACTGCAAGGGCACTTCCGCATCGTACTTGCTACCAAAGGGGATTTGGTAGACCAGGAGCGAAAACTTCAAAAATCTGGATTGGAAGGCTACTTTCACCACATTGAAATCATGAGTGAAAAACGGACTTCAGATTACCAAAAATTAATTGGCCACCTGGATATTCAGGCAAGTGAATTCGTGATGATCGGCAATAGCCTCAAATCGGATGTTCTGCCGGTTTTGGAACTAGGTGGATACGGCATTCATGTTCCTTTCCATACCACTTGGATCCATGAACAAGTGGAGCACGAGGTGAAGCATGATCGTTTTTTTACTGCAGAACACCTCGGGGAAGCAGCAGGTCTTATCCAGTCTTTAGCCTAACTCAATCCATGGATCGCCTCAAATCATTGTTTTTAGTTCAACTATTCATCATCTACACCCGGTATTTGATCGGTGGAGCCTTCGTATTTGCTTGTATCATCAAGATCAAGGGAAAGCGCTTTACCACCTATTCCCATGAGGACGCTCCACTTGGCTCTACCATGCATTTTTTCGAAGTACTCTACCAAACAGGCCTCTACTGGCAATTTATCGGTTGGGCACAACTGCTGGCAGGTTTCTTTTTGATGACCCAGCGTTACGCTAAACTTGGGGCAGTTTTGAATCTACCCATTATCCTCAATGTCTTTGTGATTACCATTTCCATGGAATTTGGAGGAACACCCGTAATCACAGGATTGATGCTAGTCGCCAATCTTCTACTAATTGCTTGGCATTGGGGCGAACTCCGTTCTTTAGTGAATTTGCCTTACCTAGCCGCTGCTCCTGATCTTGAGGAAAATAAGCCCATTTGGGCCATTACAGGACTTCTGCTCTTTGGTTTTACAGCTGGGTACCGCGTACTAATTGACTTTTTCAACCCCTTTCTTTGGTCTGGCGTATGTTTTTTGATCGGTTTGGGTGCCTTCTTGATTCGCCTGCTGCAGCGTCATAGGTCAAAAAATAACCTATAAAAAGGCTACTCAAATTGTGCTCAGTAAGTTCAATTCGGTAGCCTTTTGATTTAGTTCTTTTTTTCACCTGGGCGATAGGAACGCACCATTCGTTTTTCCACATCTTCCCGATAAAAAGGAACCTCTTTAAACTGAGCATCCGCATACCGCTGAGCCTGATCGAAGAAATGCGGGGAATTCGGATCCGACTGCTGTCCACCTGCTAGGATGGATTTGGCACGAACCTTTGCTCCAAATTCCACCACGGCTACAAAACTGTTGCCCCGGTACCCATAAAGTCGTTTGGTGTTTTCGGTTGCCCGTGCTCCATAGGCAGCCAATGCCCCCCAATTGCCGGAAGCCAAACCAATCGGCACATAGGGCTTACCATCATCAAAACCTGCATCAATGTCTCCGCTTAGGCGCTGAAAGCGATTGATTTCGCCCCAAGAGGTATTCCAAGTGCCAAAGTCAGCGTTCATTTGTTCCAGAGTCTGGATCAATACGGCTTGGAGTTCAGCGGGAGTTGGTATTTTGGCATTGGGATTTGGCTCGGCAAAGCGCGACAGGCTTCTAAATCGGCGCTGGTAGTTTTCCCCGTAGAAATGCGCAATAGACATGGCCACCGACTCCTTGGAAGTTCGGTAATCCCAGTTGCGAAGCAGCTCCATGGCCGGCGCATAAGCAGCGGGAAGTGTAGGCGTAATCGACCCGAGCAGTTCTGGAATCAAAAAGGAAAAGGCTGGCAAGTAGGGATCGTAGGCAAGTTCCAAAAAGGTATCCAGGTTGAGTTTTTTGGTTTGCTGCTTCAGGAGTTGGCTCGCATGCATGCCCCTAAAATTCTCCTGATCTGGAGCCATGTAGCCTGGATAATCATCCTTCTTTGGGCTAAACTCTGCTGCTGCAGTAAAGGGAGTAGAATTGCAATTTTGAATCCATCCCGTGCCCGGATTTAGGATAAGAATGCTTTCATCCACAGTATGGAGCCCCTGCCAATCGGTGGCTGGATCAGATCCATCGACAGATTTTGAAAAATCTAGGCTTGGATTTCGCTTTGGAATAAAGTTGCCATGGAAATAAGCAATATTCCCCTCCCCATCGGCAAATACCGTATTGTTGGAACTGTTGGTTCGAATATTCATCATCTCCTTAAATTCCGCATAATTGGCAAGTTTGGTACGGGTGTAACTCTGGATCAAGGCTTGCACTGGATTCCAGTTGATTTTTGTGGCTACCCACTTCCCTTGTTCTAAGTGCGTGATGGGACCATGGTGGGTTCGGTAGATGGTAAACTCTTTTTCCTTCAACTGATCCCCTTCTTTGTATTTTAAAGTGATTTGCTGGGTTTCTACTGGACGAGTTTCGTTTCCATAGCGGTAACTGTAGTTCCCGTGCTTTTGCGTTACTTCCTCCACAAACTCATCCATAAAGTCCACAAAGGTGGAAGTATGGATCCAACCTGTTTTCTCGTTGAAGCCTTGATATACGAAAAACTGACCCCAGGTAACCGCCCCGTAGGCATTGAGCCCTTCTTCGCTAATCACATGCACTTCAGGTCGGAAATAAAAGGAAGTATGGGGATTGATGAGCAGCATGGCATTACCCGACTCCGAAAGGCTCGGAGCGATGGCAATTCCATTGGAACCCCTGGGCTCTTCAAATAGTAGCGGAGTCAGTACTTCTTGTTCCTGCGTCATGCCCAAAGTAGCCTTGGGCTCGTAAAATGCTTTCAATTGGGCAGTAGAAATTTGCTCCAAATCCCCACCTATGGATCCTTCAAAGAAAAACAAGGGCATCCAAGGTTCATAGTGCGTAATGACCTGAGGACGGACTTCAGGATGGGTGTGTAAGTAATAATTGATCCCATCCGCAAAGGCCACACACAATTCTTTGAGCCAATCTGGAGCCTGCTGATAGGCTGCTTGCGCTTCCTCGGTAGTCATGAACAGTTGTGCGCGTAGGTCGGAATACAGTTCCTTCTCCCCTTCCAACTCAGAAAGCCTCCCCAAAGCCCACAGGTAGTTGCGCTCCACTCGTCTAAAATCATCCTCACATTGGGCATACAATAAGCCGAAAACCACATCCGCATCACGAGAGCCGTAGATGTGGGGAACCCCAAAGTCATCCCGAATGATCTCTACCCGATTGGCTTGCCCCTCCCAACGCTTCGCCTCAGGCTGCTGCGCAAGCAAGGGTGAAGTATAGAAGAAAAAAACAAGAAAGAAGATGTTGAGGAACCGAGTTGATTTCATGTGTTGGAAATTTGATTTCTCAAGGTAGTATTTTTTAAAACTGCTCTCTAATGGCTTATAAAAAATTCAATGGGATTATTCGCTTTAGTACGAGCAGCCAAAAAACAAAGGGTTTAAGTTTATGAAAGTGAGTTGTCGATTTATTCACTAGTTGTCAAGTTGATTTTTCCTTTAAATCAGATTTTTCAGGTCAATTATGACTATTTTTGGTTTTTTAAAACCGTGCAAGTCATGAAAAAAATCGCTGTATTCACCTCTGGTGGAGATGCTCCTGGAATGAATGCCTGTATTCGTGCTGTGGTGCGAACTGCTATTTATCACGGACTTGAGATTTGTGGAATACACAGAGGCTATGAGGGGATGATTGAGGGTGATATCAAGCGTATGCAATCCCATTCGGTGTCCAATATCGTCCAGCGAGGAGGCACCATTCTCAAATCTGCACGGTCTATGGAATTCATGACGCCTGAGGGGAGAAAAAAAGCATTTGATCACTTGCAATCACTTGGAATCGAAGGCTTAGTAGCGATTGGTGGAGACGGTACTTTTACCGGTGCTAAAATCTTTTTTGAAGAATTTGGAATTCCTACGGTAGGCTGCCCTGGCACCATCGACAACGATATCTACGGAACGGATTACACCATTGGATTTGATACCGCGGTCAACACCGCATTGGATGCGATCGACAAAATTCGAGATACCGCCGCTGCCCACGATCGGGTGTTTTTTATCGAAGTAATGGGAAGAGATGCCGGCTTTATTGCGGTAGAATCTGGAATAGGCGGAGGTGCAGAATTTGTGTTGGTTCCAGAAACTAAGAGTGATATTGATTTAATTGTCAAATCATTAAAAAACCTTCGTAAAAGTAAAAGTTCAAGCATTATTGTGGTGGCTGAAGGGGATGAACTGGGATCTGCTGAAACCATCATGAAACTCGTGAAAGACCAAATCCAAGATCCATCAAAAGACTTTAAGGTAACTACCCTAGGGCACATTCAGCGTGGTGGAAAGCCTACTGCCAGAGACCGGGTATTGGCCAGTCGATGCGGAATGGCGGCGGTTGAAGGACTCTTGGCCGGGAAAACAAATTGCATGGCTGGAGTCATGAATGGGCAAGTGGTCTACACTCCTTTTGAAGATTGCATCGGCAAACCCAAACCGCTTATTCCTGACCACTTGAAATTGATCCACCTACTTAGCATTTAATATGGGCTTTATTCCTTTGTTTTTGACTGTATCTGGAGCATGCATGTTGTTTTTCTTAACCGTAAGAAATTCTTTGCGTGCCAAGTTGATCCTTCATCAGGATTTACTTGCTCAACTAAGTCTTGCCCATCCTGAGTTGGGAATTACATCTGAAAAACTGCTTGATCCGGAGGAAATTCAACGAATTTTGAAAAATAGTGCTGCTGAAAAGTCAATTCCACAAAGTAGTATTGAGGCCCTTCGAGCCCTAAAAGTCAACCGACACCAATTCAATGCGTTGATTAAAAAAGCCCCCTACAACTGGGTAGCATTTATTGGGGGATTTAAGGCGATTTGATTCGCTAAGAAGGCAAGGATTTCACGCTCCTCGCTGGGATGAAACCAGTGAATCAGGGGATCTCTTCGAAACCAAGTCAACTGCCGTTTTGCATACCTTCTGGAGTTGCGTTTCAATAGTCGAATAAGTTCCTCCTTGTCGTACTTTCCCTCCAAAAAATCGAAAATCTCGGTGTAGCCTAAGGTTTGAAGTGCATTCAACCCCCGCTTTTCAAAAAGGCCCTCTGCTTCGGCAAATAATCCCTTGGCTAGCATCTGCTCCATTCGGCTGTCAATGCGCCGATAAAGTTCCTCGCGAGGCCGATCCAACCCAATTTTAATGACTTCAAATGGTCGTTTGACCTTATTCTTGGTTCGAAAACTACTGAATTTCAAACCTGTCCCTCTCCAGATTTCGAGTGCCCGCATCAAGCGTTGGGGATTGGCTCGATCTACCTGAGCGTAAAATTCTGGATCGACTTCTTGTACAGCAACTTGAAGCCAGGTTAAGCCTTTGGATTGATATTCATGAATGATTTCCTCCCGAATTTCTGGGGCCACCTCAGGAATTGCATCCATGCCATTGACTACTACATCTGCAAACAGCCCTGTTCCGCCTGTCAGAATAACTACCCGATGTTTTTGAAACAAGTTTCCCAAAAGGTCCAAAGCCTCTTCCTCATATTTCCGCACATCGTAAGCGTCGGTTATGGATAAATTGTTGATGAAATGATGCGGCGCTTCTGCCAATTCATCCACACTAGGCTTAGCCGTCCCTCGATTCATTTCTCGATAAAACTGTCTGCTATCGCAGGAAAGAATCTCAGTTTGGAATTTTTTGGCTAATTTTAAACAAAGGTCGGTTTTACCAACTGCTGTTGGCCCTACTACTAGAATCAAATACGAAGGGTCAGTTGGCATCCACAAAATTTTTAAAAACTAAAAGTCAGGAGGTTTGAGATGAAAAGCAAAAATATCTTGATTGTAGAAAATAAGGAACAAGAACGAAAGCTTTTTGAACATTTAGTTGGGCAGTTTCATCCTTATGCTAGTTTGGATACCGGCATGGCAGCATTGCAATATATTTCACAGCAGCCCGTACGGCTTGTGCTGCTATCTCTTCAACTTACCGACTTAGAACCCATCCAAATTTTACAAAGTGTAAAAAGAATACAAGGCCAATCCTGCAGTGTGATTGCAGTCTCTTCGAATCGAGATGATTCACAAGCATCCTTTTTTTTGAGCCAGGGCTTTGATGAATTCATCACAAAGCCCGTTCATCCCAAAGAATTCATTTTTAAAATTCAAAGCTTATTGGCAAAACAGGAGGAGAAAGGTTTCGAAAATTTAACAGAGGCTGAATCCCTTCCTACTTTAAATCGTGAGGTATATCACCAGCTGCTTCGCTTGAGTACAAAAGAGGTAATTGATCAAGTATATTCCGACTTTATGGAGGAATGCACCTCCCTTTCTCAGGTACTAGATTTGAATTCAATGGTGTTGCCGTCTGAGGAAATTTTGCGCGCCATTCATACAATAAAAGGGAATTCAGGTACCTTAGGGGTAGAAAAAATATATGCTGCTGCGAAGTGTAGTGAATCCCTAGGAAGACAAGGAAAAAGCATTGATTTTGCTGAAAGTCTTCACTACCTTAAGGCTACATTAGTGGAATTTCAAGAATTCATAAAGAAAGAACCCAATTTATATGGTGAGTGAAAAAGTGAAGATTTTGGTAGGTGAAGACAGCTCCATCATTATCAACCTGACTAAAAGTGTGTTGGCATTTGAAAATTACAGCATGAAGTCAGCCCGAAATGGGAAACAAGTTCTCGAAATGCTCGCTGAAGAAGATTTTGATTTAATCTTGATGGACATCACCATGCCTCAAATGGATGGAATTCAATGCACCAAGGAAATCAGAAAACTGACCGACCCAAAAAAGAATAGTATCCCGATCATCGCCATTTCGGGTAATGCCGCCAACCATACCCCAGAAGATTTTCGAAAGTTTGGGTTTGATGACTTCATTCAGAAACCTTTAAACTATGACCTCGTACTAGCAACGGTTAAAAAATTCCTGAGTTAATCCATGGCAATCAAATACACCAAACACTTTTTAGACAAATTGGAAAATTTGTTTGCTGCCTCCTCTTACCACCTCCGCTACGAAAAGGGAAATTTCAAGTCGGGATACTGCCTGCTGAAAGAAACCAAAGTAGTCATCATCAACAAGTACTTCCCTTTGGAAGGAAAAATCAATGCCTTACTTGATATTCTAGTCGAATTGGACCTGGACCCTAAAGAATTCAAAGAGAAAGCAAACCAAGATTTCCTTTCAGAATTACGCCAAACCACGCTAAAATTTTGACCCTCACCTTTTTGGGAACAGGTACCTCCCAAGGGGTACCGGTGATAGGTTGCCCTTGCCCAGTCTGTCAATCCCTAGATTTTAGAGACAAAAGATTTCGAGCCGCCGTTCATTTGGCCGTTCAAGGGCAATCCTTTGTCATTGATACCGGGCCTGATTTCCGAATGCAAATGCTTCGGGAAGGGATCAAACAACTGGATGCAGTCCTGTTTACTCACGAGCACAAGGACCATACGGCTGGCTTGGACGACATTCGTCCCTTTAATTTTTACCAGCAAGCCGATATCCCTATTTTTGGTAGAGCAGCAGTACTCGAGCAACTTCAACGGGAATACGCTTACATCTTCAATGACAAAAAATACCCCGGTGTCCCTCAAGTGGCTTGCGTAGAAATTGATCACCTCCCCTTTCAAATCAACGGAGTTGGGATCACCCCTCTTCCAGTCCTTCATTACAAACTGCCTGTTTTGGGATTTCGAATTGGAGATTTTAGTTACATCACTGATGCCAACTCCATCCCAGAGGAAACCTACGCCCTCCTGGAGGGATCAGAAATTTTGGTGCTCAATGCCTTGCAAAAAGAACCGCACATCTCCCACTTTACTTTAGATCAAGCCATCGAGCAGGCCAAGCGCATTGGCGCAAAAAAAACCTATTTCACCCATATTTCCCATCGGCTTGGACTCCATGCTGAAGTTGAGAAGGAACTTCCTGAAGGGATGTATTTGGGGTATGATGGACTTAAGTTGCACGTCTAGCCATGCACTTGACCTACCATTTTCTACGATTCCTCGCTCCGGCACTTTCGGATTCGTTTGCAGGAAATACAATTGTGGCCTGCTTTTCTCAAAGTAAAGATGAACTAGTATTCGAGACTGAGGGTGCTGAGGGAACACAGTTTATCCGCGCCCACCTACTCCCTCCCCAAGTATATCTTTCCTTTCCGAGTCAGTTTCACCGAGCAAAACGAAATTCTGTCAGTCTCTTTGAAAGCCTGATTGGGGATCAGATTCTATCTTGCAAGGTGTTTTCCAATGAAAGGGCTTTAAAGTTTGAACTTTCATCTGGGAAAGTGCTGGTCTTCAAACTCCATGGTAATCGGAGCAATTGCCTGCTTTACCTCCCTGAGGCAACTGAACCTGAAGTTTGGTTTAGAAATGTCATTTCAGAAGATAAAATACTGGATTGGAGGACATTGGATCGACAACTTGACTTGAGCTTAGAGCATTTCATTGAATTGGAAGGGAATGTTTCTCAATTTTTACCTACCCTAGGTCCTGTACCTCGGGCTTGGCTTAAGGGAAAAGGGTATCTAGACCTGAATTTGAATGCAAAATGGGGATTGATTCAAGAACTATTAGACCTCTTGGATAGTCCTTTGTATGCTTTGGTCGAAAAAGAGGGGGAACTTCTCCTTAGCTTAATGCCAGAGCCAGAGGCGAAGGCTACTTATTCAGATCCCATTCAAGCCTGCAATGAGCTGTTTTACCAAGCCTTGGTGCTGGGAAGTTTTGAAAAAGAAAAAAATAGCCTCCTCAAATCCTATCAGGATCAACTCAAAAGAACCGAAGCCTATCTCAAGAAATCAGGAGAAAAACTCCAAGAACTGAAAGATTCCCCTCCCCCTTCTCAGCTTGCGGATGTGCTGATGGCAAACCTCCATGCATTTGGAGAAAATAACCGTGAGGCAGAACTGGATAATTTTTACACAGGAGAAAAGGTGAAAATTAGCCTCAAACCCAATCAAAAACCCCAGGACCTCGCCGCTTCCCTTTACCGGAAATCAAAAAATCGGCAATTGGAAATTGATCAATTGGAAAAAACCTTGGCCGCTAAAAAAGCGCAAGCCCAGTCCCTTCAATCCTTGCTTGATCGACTCCAAGAAACACAGGATTTCAGGGCATTGAAAGAATTCAAAAAAGAAAACAAGGAGGACCTACCTTCATCCAAAACGGAAGTGAGCAGCCCATTCAAAGTATTTGAGGTGGAAGGATATACCGTCTGGGTGGGAAAATCCGCCAAAGACAACGACGAGATGCTGCGCAACTTTGTGCACAAGGACGATCTATGGCTCCATGCCCGACAAGTGCCTGGTTCCCATGTGATCATCCGGAGAAAAGGCATGCCTACTGTACCTGAGCAGGTGGTGGAACGGGCAGCCTCCTTGGCCGCATTTTACTCCAAACTCAAAACCGACTCCCTGAGTCCTGTAATCGTGACCGAAGCCAAGTTTGTTAGAAAAGTGAAAGGATCCGCGCCCGGTTCTGTGGTGGTAGATAAGGAAAAAGTGATCCTAGTAGCCCCTAAGGGACCTGATCAAGACACTGCACTTCACACCTGATTTCTTCGATTAAAAAGAGATGCGGCCCTTTTATATCCATTTGGGATAAGAAAGGGCCGCATTTTATTTACTTCTAGGATAATTAGCGAGACGAACAGGAAAGTCGTTCAACCTAGGTAGACGTCCGTAGGCTTCTTTTGAACCAGATTGCGAAATAGTACTCCCAAAAGTCCTGAGCAACCTCCAAGGATAAAGCCCAATACTGCAGTCAATACCATCAAACTAAGTCCTGAGCCAAGGCCCATTATCACCCCCATCTTGTCAGGAAGTGTACTGGAAGTCACAGCAGAAATGTAGAGCGTCTGACCCAACCAGGCCACACCCATCCCCAAGCCTCCACCCAAAAATCCTCCCCAGTTGCTTGGACGAATCAAGGCAGCCAACGCGGTAACAGCAATCATCACCACCCAATAAGGTGCTACACTATTTAGAAAAACCACAACTAAGGTGCTCAGCAGCGTGAATAATAGAAATTTCATGGGTAGGCTTAGTTTAAAATCGTTTTGAATAATACTCCTTTTTGATCTTCCTTCTTCTTCAATCCAAAATCCACATAATCCCCTTTCGCCCAAATGGGAATGAAGTTATCGTAGAATCTACTTCCAGGATTCCCAGATTGACCTCCTGGATAAATGCCGAAGGCCTTGATTGTAGGACCCAACTCCACCACCATTCTCCAGCTAGCTCCATGTCTACTACCGGTGGCATTGAGGATACCAACACCTCCGCCAGTATACACATCCGATACAGAGAAGGCTTTGAAAGTAGGTACAAGGTGCTGAATAGTCGTTTTTTTGTAGTCTGCCCAACCGTAATCTCCCTCTTCAGCCTCCCATTTCTTCATGGCCACAAGAAGGGAATCAAAGCCAACCTGTACGTGGTACTGGGCTGTTTGGATACCCGCTGCCATGTGAACATCAAAAACCGCATCCTCTGGCGTATCACGCATCAAAGCAATCGTTTGGTAGTTGTTTGGACGTACCACTGGGGCACCTTGGTCCATCAATTCTCTCCAGACACTTTCAGTTGTTTCCGCAAACCAAATGGAATAGAGCGTCTGACCTTTTTTGGCAGGATCAGCAAAATAATCCCAGCCTTTCAAGTCCGCTAGGTATTTCTGAGCTTCCTTGGAGGATGCACCATACCCTGCCAATAAGTTGAGTAGCACTGGTAAAGATTCCGCCGCTTGCAAGTTGTAGGAATCGTACTGCAAGGCCTTCATGTCCTCCACTGTAATCTGATTCATGGCAGCCAACTTGCTATTCAATCTACGATTGCGGTAATGCTCGAAAGAGTGATCGAAGGTATAGTAAGGATAGGTACTGTCTACCGGATGCTGGTTGGCAGAAGAAACAAACCCACGTTCAGGATTGAGGGTATTCGCATTGTGTTCGAAAGGAATATACCCTTGCCATTCCATTCTA
>JBJOOF010000115.1:0-6440 GCA_046051425.1 Bacteroidota bacterium | reverse complement strand
GTGGATTCCTATTCTGGTTTTTTTGACAATGCTCGTAGAGGGGATACAGGGCTTGGAGATTACCTCAAGCAGCAGGGGATTCGTCGGGTGTTTGTCACTGGACTTGCTTTAGATTATTGTGTGAAATTCACGGCAATGGATGCAAAAAGTTTGGGTTTTGAAACCTTCCTTATCACCGATGCCACACGCGCAGTCAATCTGCAGCCAGTGGATGGTCAGCGGGCCCTTGAAGAAATGAAAGCAGCAGGAATTCACTGTTTGGAAAGCAAAGATCTACCTAACTATGTTTAACTACGACCCCCAAAAGCAGTATCCCAAGGAAACAGAAAGTAGGGTGGTGATCCGCTTTCAAGACTGTGACCCACTTCGTCACCTAAATAATGCGAAGTACTTCGACTACTTTTTTAACGCCCGAGAGGATCAAGTACCGAAGTTGTATGGCTTGGAAATTATCGACTTGATCCGGGTATACAAGGCTGCTTGGGTGGTGTATAATCACAACATAAGTTACATCAAGCCAGCTATGGTAGGGGAGTGGGTGCGTATTTTCAGTCGAATTCTGTGGTACAATGACAACACTATTCTGGTGGAATATTACCTCACTGATGATTCCAAAACGCAATTGAAGACCGTGCTTTGGTCTACCATGCGGTATGTATCCTTGGCGGAGGGAAAATCCATGAATCATGAAGGGGCGGTAGTCGATTTTTTAAAGGCCACCTCACTCCATCTAGATCCTGCTTCCTTGGATATTCGAGAGCGCGTCAAGCACTTAAAGCGAGAATTGGAACTAGGGGGATAATTTTCTCATTCGGCATTCATCCCATAATCTCGTTCGACGAGGGCGATTCGCGTTTTGAACGCAGAATACCACATTTCACGCCCGTATTTCTGTGCGAGTTGATGGTCTGAGTTGGCTTTCCAGGCTTTGATCGCTTCCAAACTTTCCCAATACGAAATGGTGATGCCTAGGCCGCTTCTTGCACTTTCATGGCCTAAGTAACCGGGCTGTTCGGCTGCTAGGCAAACCATTTCCTGAGCCATTTCTTCGTACCCTGCATCGGCACCGGTTCGAAGGTTGGTAAAAATCACCGCGTAGTAGGGAGGAGCAGGGGTCTTAGCGATCATGAGTATTCGGATAGGGGGTGTATTCCATGTAGGTGGCTGTAGCGAGTGCCAGCTCTTTTCCAAAAGTAAGTTCGACCAAGTGTAAGGCCAAGTCAATCCCTGCAGAAATTCCGGCGGCAGTCCAGATCCGGGAATCGCTTTGAATGAAGCGGTGCTCCGGCTTGGGGATTCCACTAGGAACTAGGGAAGCCATGCTTTCAAAGACCTCATGGTGAGTGCAATAAGACTTCTGGTCCAATAAACTCAACTTTCCCAAAATCCGAGAACCCGAACACACGCTCATGGTCCATTCCGTTTGGGAGACAAGATTTTGGAGGGAAGCCATTAGGGGTTGGTTTTGGATCACTTTTTTGCTGCCATCACCACCCGGAAGTACAAGGTAATCGATACGATCGAGTTGATCCAAATTTTTATCAGGGAGCACCTGTAGCCCGTTTTTGGCACGGATTACCTCTTTGTTAAAGGCAACGGTATGCACCTCTAGAATCTGGTAATCTGCGAGTTGGTTGGCAACTGAAAATACTTCGAAAGGTCCTGCAAAATCAAGGACTTCCACGTCGTCAAAGATGAGAATACCGAGTTGTTTCATGGGAATTAGTTTGAGAACGAAATTGGAGAAAATTAGAAGAAAAATAGAAAAGAGGATGGATTTTGTTCATCCACCCCAGCGGATTGGTCATCCTTTCGCGTTAGTTCAACCCGCCTTGGCGGGTTGGTGGTGATATCCGGATCCTTGTTCCCAGGTTCACCTGCTGAGGCAGGTGAACCTGGGGTTATTCATGGTTTGATCCGCCTCGGCGGATCAGGTTCGGACAAACATTCTGGATTTTTGATAAGAATTAGTTGCTAATTAAATAGAATACGAATTAAGGACCCGCCACGTCGGGTCCAATTTTGAATAGCCGCGGTTGAAACCCGTGGTTAAATGAATCTGGCCCGACGGACCGATCCGTCCCAGAGGACAGGTCCGCCGTGTCGGATCGAACAAAATTTTGTCTTGTGAATCCCAATTAAATTCCTCAATTTCAATTCATTGTATTTTTTAATTACTATTTTTTATGTCTACACACACTCAAATACTCTACCACATCGTCTTTGCAACAAAAAACAGGAAGCCCACAATTGAGAAAAGTCAGAAAAAGAGGTTGTTTGGTTACATTTTTCAGTTGCTAACTAATAAAAAATGCCACCTGTATCGAATCAATGGAGTGGAGGACCATATTCATATTCTCACCCATATCCATCCAACAATTTCGATTTCAGCTTTAGTAAAAGACATCAAGGTATCAACAAGTGTTTTTCTCAAAAAGGAATTAATCTTCAAAAATTTTGATGGCTGGCAAGAGGGATATGGGGCTTTTTCTGAAGCCATAAAATCAAAAGACCGATTAATCAATTATATTAAAAATCAAGAGAAGCATCATGAAAAGAAATCCTTTTTTGATGAATACAAAGCACTTTTAGAAGAACACGAGATTGTCTTCGATGAAAAATTCTTACTTTAAATTCAACTCGCCTCGGTAGCCCCCAGGTTTCACCCTCCGCGGCGGATAAACCTGGGGTTAATCATGGTTTGATCCGCTTCTGCGGATCGGTTACAAGAATGATTCGGATATATTGACCAGAATTAGTTGCTAATTAAACGGAATTCGAATAAAGGACCTGCCACGTCGGGTCCAATCTTGATTAGCCGCGGGTGAGACCCGTGGTTAAAAGATTGGAATGGTAGTCCCGATCCGCTTCTGCGGATCGAACCCACAAAGGACCGCCATCCGTTCAATTTTAATGATTTTGTAAAAAAATCTAAAAATAAATGGGGAATTTAAAATTTAACTTTACATTTAATTAGTTTTTAGTAAAGCTATGTTTACCCTTTCTAGTCTTTTCGCACTTTTACTACGACTTTCCTTGCTTTGTCAAGGGCAGGTAGAGGAAATTACTGACTCGGTTCAGCTCGATTTTTTTGAAAACAATTCGATTCAATCCCCCGAAAATCAGTTTCAACCTTCCTTCTTTTCCTTCGAAGGTCCAGGTAGTTTAACTCCCAATATTGAGATTGAAGAGCGTACGGAGGTTGAATCTGAGGATTCCGATTCGGAGATCTCTATCCAAGCAATTTCCAACTTCAGTGCGATCGTAAAAAATAAGAGTGGTTCGCTCTTCAGTAACAAAGCCATCCGTGGAAGTCGCTTGCCGCTTTATGATTTTTTTCATTCCTGGAAATTCCATCTAGGTTAATTTTTTGCCATTTCAGGCATCTCCTGGAGTAATTATCCAGGTTTAGATCTCCGTTGGTCCAACGGAATTTTTCACACAGTATTATTCTACTATGCATCTTCATTCCACTCGTGAAGTCGGAGGTATGGAGCAAATTCTTCATGAATTGAAGCATTTTCTTCCTGCTCAAGCTCCACTTAAGGACTTTGTCCATCACAATACCTTACATGCGTTTCAGCACCTTCCCTTTTTTCAGGGTTTAAAGCAAGCTGAAGACCAATTTGGCTACAAAGGCTTTCTTTCCTTATCCGAGTATAGAAGTTTATACCGGGATGGAAAGATAAAAGAGCTTGTCCTAAAGAAAACACTCGAGGACCAATTTGGCGATCAATCCAAAGCTTGGTTGGTCAAATTGCTGGATGAATCAACCGATGATTTTCCTTCTCCAAAAATCGGGCAGTTTAGAGCCCATTGGAGAAACGACGACCATTTCAATCTGGACAAAACAATCCATCCTTTTCTATTTCGCCTACTTTCGGCCTACCTAGATCAGGGGATTTCAATTTGGCCTTTTCCTTTGGAAGCCAAGGGCTTTTTGGATTCGATTAGACAACTCCAAGCGGGTAGCTACTCTTCCATTTTCAAGTCTAAGCGAGTGGGAAAACTTCTCCAAAATCCGGATTTGAACTTGGAAGCCCTCCTGGACATCTTGGTAGGGGATCCTAAGGCCTATGGATGGTACGTTTTTGATCAGCAATTTGCCCATCCCGGTTGGTCTGGAATGGTCTCCGTTCTTGAAACCCAGCCCGAATCCTTATTGGATACCAAGCGAATTACTCTAGAGGAGCTTATTCTAGTGGAATGCTTGCTAGAAATTGATGCCTTAGACAAGAAATTTGGCGAAGGTTGGGTTCCCTTGGGCCAACAATTTCCTTGTGATACCCAAAACCTATTTGAGGTAGGGTTACTAGAGGAGTATGACTTGGTGAGACAATGCTGGCAAGAAGCTTACGAATGGAGCTACTACGACGAAGTCCTAGCAGGCATTCGGGCAGTAGTACCAGCAATTTCAAAGCCTACCATTCCCAGTTTCCAGGCACTCTTTTGCATCGACGATCGTGAATGCAGTACGCGTAGACATCTAGAATACATCGATCCACTCTGCGCTACTTTTGGGACGCCTGGGTTTTTCAGTGTGGAATTTTACTTCCAACCGGAATATGGGAAATTCTACACCAAATCTTGCCCTGCACCAGTTACTCCCAAATTTTTGATCAAGGAGACGGCAAAGCACAAGAAGTTAGCCTCAGACGTTCACTTTCATCAAAATAACCATTCCCTGGTTAGGGGATGGGTGCGTGCACAAACATTAGGATTTTGGTCTGCGCTCAAGTTGGTCGGCAACGTATTACGTCCAAGTTCCTCAGCGCTAGAAGTGTCTAGTTTCCAACATATGGATCCCAAAGGAAGCCTTTCCATCGTCTACCAAGGGGTAGAAGAAAATGGGCTTCAAGTAGGCTTCAAAATTGAGGAGATGGCCGATCGAATCGAAGGCTTATTGCGGAGCATTGGTTTGCTGGAAGGATTTTCTCCCTTGGTGTATTTGATTGGACATGGAGCATCCAGTATCAACAATACCCATTATGCAGGCTACGATTGTGGTGCTTGCTGTGGGCGCCCTGGTTCTGTGAATGCTCGGGTGGCTGCTTTTATGGCCAATCATCCTGAAGTTCGAATTCAGCTCAAAGGTAGAGGTATTGAAATCCCCGCAGACACCCAGTTTTTGGGAGGATTGCACGATACCACGAAGGATGAAATGGTGTTTTTTGACGAAGACATCTTGCATGAATCAAATCAACACTTGCATCGAGAGAATCAAGAAAAGTTTGTTCGTGTCTTGGATATCAATTCGCTTGAACGTTCTCGACGCTTCGATACTTTGGATAAAAATAAATCCATTGGGGGACTCCATGATGCGGTTAAAAAAAGAGCGTTTTCACTCTTTGAACCTCGTCCGGAATACAACCACGCGACCAATGCACTTTGCATTGTCTCTCGGAAATCGACCTTGAAAGGCTTGTTTTTTGACCGTAGAGCTTTTATGAACTCCTATGATTACAGAACAGATCTAGAAGGTAAATCCTTGACCCGGATTCTATCTGCTGCTATTCCTGTCTGTGGGGGTATCAATTTGGAGTACTACTTCTCTAGAATGGATCCGGACAAATTGGGTGCAGGGACCAAATTACCACACAATGTGATGGGGCTGATTGGTGTAGCAAACGGTGCGGATGGAGATCTGCGGACAGGCCTTCCGTATCAGATGGTAGAGATTCACGATCCGATTCGCTTATTGATGGTGGTCGAGCAGGTCCCAGAGTTGGTCTACCAAGTGATCACTGCCTCTCCGGCATTGTTGGAGTGGGTCAACAACAATTGGGTACATCTGGTAGTCCTTGATCCCAATTCAGGGGACTTTCTCCGCTGGGTGGATGGAAAATTTGTTGCCTATACTCCTTTGACCGAGATAGAACATTTGGATCACTTGCAAGACAAGCTGATGAGCACCCAACAAAATCTTCCTGTCTACTTAATCGATTCACTCTAATGGAACTTTCAAATTGGATTCAGCTGATGATTGGGATACCTCTCCTTGGCTTTTTGATTAGTTTGGCTGTTCCAGAACGGAAAGAAACCTGGCTTTCTCGGGTCGCCTTTTATACCGCAGGAATCAACCTGTTGGTAACCTTGGTTTTTCTGGTGTTTTGGGTGTTGCAGGGAGGAAAGGACCTCAATCTCAAAGAAATCATACTCTTCAAAAATGAGCATTTTGAGTTTTTGATTGACTTTTTCTTCGATCGGATCAGCGCCGTTTACTTAATCGTAGGTGCTATGCTTACCTTCCTAATTACCTTTTACAGTAGGTATTATTTGCACCGTGAACCCGGATACAAGCGGTTTTTCAATACGGTACTCTTCTTTTATTTGGGTTTTAACCTGACTATTCTGGCAGGAAATTTCGAAACCCTCTTTATTGGATGGGAAGTATTGGGATTGTCTTCCTTTTTGTTGGTGGCCTTCTACCGCAAAAATCT
>JBJOOF010000114.1:0-4495 GCA_046051425.1 Bacteroidota bacterium | reverse complement strand
CTCCAATCAAATCCCCTTCCATAAATAGGTAGTGAACTTTAGGGTCTTTTTTTTGACTAAACTGGAGTTTCATATTAGTTCTTTTTGTTTTGACAATTTTCCTTCTTGCAATTTCCATACAGAATGAGCGAGTGGTGAACCACCTGAAAATTCAGCACCTCAGCCACAGTAGTTTGTATGGTTTGAATTCGAGGATCACAAAATTCCAAAACCTGGTTGCAGTCGATGCAAATCAGGTGGTCGTGTTGTTTAAATCCGTAGGACTTTTCGAACTGAGCTAGGTTTTTTCCAAACTGATGTTTGGTCACCAAATCACATTCTACCAACAAATCCAAGGTATTGTAAACCGTGGCTCTACTCACTCGGTAGTTTTTGTTTTTCATGCTGATATAGAGACCTTCTACATCAAAATGACCTGTGCGGCTATAAATCTCTTCTAGAATTGCGTAGCGCTCTGGTGTCTTACGCAACTTCTGGGTTTCCAAATATGCAGTAAAAATCTTCTTTACTTCTTCGAAATGAGCCGGATTCAAAGCCATTGGGGTTGATTTTTTTCAAATATAACGCATGATTTACTGAAAAGATGCTTTCAATCAAAACGCGAAACTTTTATTACACCTTCAATTTGATTTAGGTTTTTGATGAGTTGGTCTAAATGCTCTGTATTGTTGACATACAACTTGATTGTACCCTCAAAAATCCCTCCATCTGAGTCCACTGTAATGGAACGCATATTCACCTTCAATTCATTGGAAATCACCTTGGTCAAATCATTGATCATTCCTACCCGGTCTGTTCCCAAAATCCGCAAGCCAGCAAGGAAGGCTATTTCCTTTTGACTGGTCCAACGTGCCTTGATGACTCGATTGCCATGATTCGAAAGAAGCTCTACCGCATTAGGACAGGTGGTACGGTGGATCTTGATGCCTTCGTTGATGGTCACAAATCCAAAGACTTCATCGCCGGGAATTGGATTACAACAAACGGAGAGTTTATAATCTACGATATCCATATCCTCACCAATCAGCAATTGATCGTGTTCAGGACCTTTCAAATTCTTAATCTCTTTGGTAAAGGAGGATTCATCCTTTACCTTCTCGGCAGTCTTTGACTTATGTTTTTGCTGCTCTTTAAATTCCTTGAAGGATTTGATGGAAGTAGGATCAATAATTCCTCTGCCGACGCGGTAATAAAATTCATTCGCCGTCTTCAAATCAAAGAAGGCCCTTAACTGCTCAATCACCTCGGAAGTGAAGTCCATTTTCATGGATTTCAGTTTGCGCTGCACAATTTCACGACCATCAAGAATTGAAGATTTTTTCTCTTCTCGTAATGCATCCTTGATTTTGGCTTTTGCTCGAGAAGTGACCACCTGATGCAACCAATCTTCGGTGGGCTTTTGCTTGGTTGAGGTCAAGATTTCTACCTGATCCCCATTTTTTAATTTGTAACTGATAGGAACGAGGCGTTGGTTCACCTTGGCACCGATACATTTGGCGCCCACCATGGTGTGGATCTCAAAGGCAAAATCCAAGGCAGAAGCACCTGTAGGCAATACTTTCAAATCACCCTTAGGCGTGAATACAAATACCTCATCGTTAAACAGGTTGCCCCGGAAATCATCCATGAATTCGATCGCAGATCCATCGTTGGTTTCCAACATGCTTCGCACCTGGTTGATCCATTCGTCCAAACCAGGTCCCGACTTGCCTGAGGCATCCTTTTCCTTGTATTTCCAATGCGCCGCATAGCCCCTTTCGGCAATATCATTCATTCTACCCGTACGAATCTGCACTTCTACCCATTGTCCGGTAGTGCTCATCACAGTCGTATGTAGGGACTCGTATCCATTGGATCGAGGCGTGCTTATCCAATCCCGCAAACGGTTTGGATTGGGCCGGTAAAAATCAGTCACGATGGAATAGGCTTGCCAACAATCGGCCTTCTCATTCTCAAGTTCACTATCCAGAATAATCCGCACAGCAAACAAGTCAAACACCTCCTCGAAAGGAATGCCCTGCGTCTTCATTTTATTGAAAATGGAGTAGACTGACTTGGGGCGTCCTTTAATTGTAAATTGAAAGCCTTGTCGAGTCAATTCCTCCTCTACTGGCTGAATAAAATTTTTGATAAACTTATTGCGGTAGCTTTTCGATTCGTTGATTTTGTGGACGATATCTTGGTAGGCTTCGGTATCGGTATATTTCAAAAACAAATCTTCTAGCTCTGATTTGATCGCATAGAGACCCAAGCGATGCGCCAAAGGTGCATACAAATACATGGTCTCCGAGGCAATTTTCAACTGCTTGTTTCGAGGCATACTGCCCAGGGTCCGCATGTTGTTGAGTCGATCGGCCAACTTGATCAAAATCACCCGCACATCGTCAGAAAGCGTGAGCAGCATTTTTCGGAAATTCTCTGCTTGCTGAGAGCTCCCGTATTCAAAAACTCCGGAAATCTTGGTAAGCCCATCGATAATGGTCATGACCTTGTAGCCGAAATCCCGCTCAATGTCCTCCAACTCCAGATCCGTGTCTTCCACTACATCGTGAAGCAAGGCGGAAATGATGGAAGTGGTCCCAAGGCCAATTTCTTCTACACAAACTAAGGCTACTTCCAAGGGATGGTAGATGTAAGGCTCCCCTGACTTGCGACGCATGTCTTTGTGCGCCTCCAAGGAAATGGTAAAGGCCTTCTTAATCAGCTTGGTATCCCCTGGTTTTAAGATGGGCTTGGCTTGACGGAGCAATCTCCGGTACCGTTTCAGAATTTCACTACGCTCTTCTGCTACATCTACTTGAATCATTTGAGGGGATTTTGAATTTCAAATTTGAAAGGTATTGGGACAGAATTCCACTTTTTTTAGAAATATTTTTTTCATTGCCTTGTGGTAAATTAGAATATGTCTTTACCTTTGCATCCACAATTGGAAAAAGAGTATTCTTTCCCAGTTGGTCACATGCGGATGTGGCGAAATTGGTAGACGCACTAGACTTAGGATCTAGCGCCGCGAGGCATGGGGGTTCGAGTCCCTCTATCCGCACCCTACAAGCCCTCAATCCCTCCCCTGTTCTGCAGGAAAGAGATTGGGGGTTTTTAATTCAACACCAGTTAATCGAACATACTTTGGAAATTACAGTAGACAAGCACACCGCAAATCAAGCTTCTATTAAAATTAAACTAATTGAGGCAGATTATCAACCTCAGGTTGACGCTAAACTTAAAGACTACGCCAAAAAGGCTGTGATTCGTGGCTTCCGCCCTGGAAAAGCGCCGATATCCATGGTAAAAAACATGTATGGGCTATCACTTTTGGTTGAAGAAATCAACACGCTATTGGGTGAATCCCTAAACAATCACCTAAAAGCACAAACTTTTAAGGTATTAGGCGAGCCCTTACCCGTAGAAAAAGCGGATGATTCCATCGACTGGAAAAACCAAAAAGATTTTGAATTTGAATACAAAATCGGTTTTGTAGAATCCGTTGAGGTAAAGTTGGACCAAACGATTAAAGGCATCAACTACAGCATCAAAGTAGATCAAAAGCTAATCGATGAAACCATCGAAAACCTGACTTCTCAGTATGGAGAAAGCACCAACCCTGAAGTATCAGAAGCGGGTGACTTCATCTACGGAGATTTGAAATCCAGCACTACAGATTTCTCAAAGACAGTTTCAGCAGACATCAGCAAACTTTCCAAAAAGTTAGCAGGTAAGTTTATCGGACTGAGCAAAGAAGCAGTAGTAGAGTTTGAAAGCAAAGAAGTTAAAAAAGACGAGTGGACTGCAGGCTTCGGCTTATCCGACCAAGAAGCAGAAGATGCTAAAGGTGGCTACACCTTTATTGTGAAAAACATCAACCGCAAGGCGAAGGCAGAACTGAACCAGGAGTTTTTCGACAAAATCTTTGGACCGGATCAGGTGAAGACCAAAAAAGAGTTTGAAGAAAAAGTAAAAGAAACACTTCAGGGAAGTTACAACAGAGAATCCAAGGTGTTTACCGAGGAGGAATTGAAAAAATTGGTGGTTGAAAAAACCAACCTTTCGCTTCCTGATGCTTTCTTGAAAGAATGGTTGATCAAAGCCAACGAAGGAAAAGTAACTGAAGCGGAAGTGGAGCAGGAATACCCAATCTACGCCAAGCAACTTTCTTGGTCCTTGATCTCCAATCAAGTAGCAAAGGATCATGGAATCCAAGCCGAGCATGCAGATGTGATCGAAAAGACCAAAGAAATGATCCGTGAGCAGTTTGCTTCTTCTGGACTTGGTGCACAGATGGAGTCTAGCATGGATTTATTTGTAGACAACTACCTCAAGGGCAACGAAGGTCAAAACTACATGAACTTGATGACCTCCGTACAGAACGAGAAGGTATTGGCTTTGGTCCAAGAGAAAATAAAAATGACTGAGAAAAGTCTAACGATTGACGAATTCAAGGAACTTTTGGATAAGTAATCGAATTATGAATTATATTGAAAAGTCCTTTTTTAAAGGA
>JBJOOF010000113.1:0-6381 GCA_046051425.1 Bacteroidota bacterium | reverse complement strand
ACGAAAAGCCGTGGGTCAAGGGTCGATTCCTTCTTTTTTACCTGTCTTCGATCTGGATTTGCCCCTCGAGCCGGAGCTGGCTTGGTATTTTTCTTGGTAATTTGATTCATAAGTTGGTTTTAAGCTTTAACAGGCTGCACTTCCAGTCGACCGAGTTGGTACAACATATTTGCATGGGCCTTCAAAGCATCAAAAAATGTCTTTTTTGTATAATAGGGAATATTGAATTCAGCTGCCGTTGCTTTCACAATTGGAGCTATGTTTTGGTAGTGTACGTGACAGATATCTGGAAACAAATGGTGTTCAATTTGGTAATTTAAGCCACCGATCATCCATGAGAAAAGCGGACTTTTCTCCGAATAATTGGAGGTTGTCGCCAATTGATGCAGCATGCGCTCTCCTTCCACTACTCCATTTTCATTTGCCTGAGGAAATGACACTTCAGGCATAATGTGGGCCGTCTGAAACACCAAGGAGATGCTGAGACCAGTAATAAAATGAAGCAAAAGGAATGCAAGTAAAATTTGACCTATGCCGAATGGAGAAAACGCAATCGGCAAACCTAGGATAAAGGCATAGTATACTAATTTCCAAGCAATGATTTTGAGGACCGTATTGCGGTACACATCCTTCCCTTTGAACATTCCCATCTTGTAGTACCGATCAAAACGAATGAAATCCTTGGAGGTTACCCAAGAAACCGTTGATAGGCCATAAAAGATCCAAGTGTACCAGTGCTGAAATTCATGCATCTTATTTTTTGGTGCATGCGGAGAAAATCGGAGAAAGAATGGCGCATTGATATCATCATCTCCCTCTGGAATGTTGGTGTAGGAATGGTGCAATACATTGTGCTGTATTTTCCAAACCGTTGAATTGGCCCCAATCAAATTGAGCGTGTATCCAAGTAATTTATTGATTTTCGGATTCTGAGAATAAGTACCATGGATTGCATCATGCATGACGCCCATGCCAACACCCGCCATTCCTAAGCCGCTGAGCACAAAGCAAGTAAATAATTGCCACGTTTGATCCAACACACCCACAGAAAGAAGGATGATTGGCAAGAAATACAAACCCAACATCACCACCGTCTTGAACTTCATTTCATTGTTGGCAAACTTAGTTTGCTGGGTAGAAGTGAAATAAGCGTTGACTCTGCTTCTTAGGGTAAGGGAGAATTCAGACAGGGCTGAATCGGAAAATCGAATGGTCTTAATGGGTTGATTATTTTGGTAGGTACTAGTAAATCTGGGTTCTCTAAAGATTGTTAACTGCAGGTTTTAACTCAAAAAAGATATCTCTTCTATCGAATTAAAAAAGTAGAAGAAAAAGAAGTAAAACCTGTGTTGGAGAACTCTTGATTTGCTACTTAGGGCAGGTGAATCGCCGATGCTAAACTTGATAACAAGTATCGAAAACATTTTTCCGACAAACAAATGTGAGCCATTTAAATGGAAATTCCTAATAAATGAGGCGATTAGGTGTTTTCGAAGCGTTTAGTCCTTGTTCAATTTCCAATTGATTAGTCCATTGAAATGCCACAGGTCCACTTTATTGTACTGCTGTACTGGAAGAAGTTTTTTACTTGTCAAGGGCTCCTTCACCATCAAAATCAAATGAAAATCTAGATTTTTTAGTTTTTTGGGAGTATACCTCAGCCCAATATTGTGCTGTCGGTAACTTGGGAAATTGTACTTATTGGCATCAGCATCTTGCGTTGAAGGCAGGAAATGTAGTCCTGAATAGCTATACAGGTTCAAGGGCAGATTCTCAAACCGATAGGAAACATAACCCACCACAGCAGTTGCTGTTTCAAATCCTTCGTTTCGTTCTCTAGGAATGAAGGTATACCAAGCATCCTTACCCCATTCCCTAGGACTTAGCCAGCGCCCCTTTCCTCCTACTTGGGTAGCGCTAAGTTGGGTTTCCCATGCCCCCTTTTTCCAATTCAATTTGGCCGAAACTGCAAAATTTAGGTCTTTAGGATTCTTGTACTGCAGCTCGATCAGCGAATTACCACCATTTCCTACTCCATGTTGCAATCCACCCTGAATACCTGATGTCCATGTTCCATGGGAGTTTTTGGATGTTTTTTCGAATGTAGCCCAGTAGGTCGAAAACAGGTTGGCTGCATAGGTTTGCGAAAACCGAAGCATCTTCCCTCCTTTCATCTTCCCTTCAAGTTCCCAAATTCCTAGCCAAGGACTCGTCGTATTTCCAAAATAAGCTGATGCTTTACCTAGAGGACTTCTACCCTGTGGAAATAATCCGACCGTCTCCCCAACTGGAAGCCAATCCTTACTACCTCGAATATTCATTCGATTGATACCCCAGGCTGTAATTTTCAAATTGGGTTTGGGTGAATACCAAGCCTGAATCCCTTCTACTACGGTTGAAGAAAGGCGTCCATCCTGAGCATTGACCCAATCGGACTGAATTCCCATTTTACCCACTTTAACACCAAAATTCGGTTGGGAATATCCTAGAGAAAGCAACTCTACCCTGCCAAAGAATCGGTCTTGGGGCTCCAATACATTGAATAAACCAGATTCATACCGGTTCACTTGGCCGGTAATTGGATCCGGTAACCAAAAATCAGAACTAAAGGCATTGCCGAATACACGATAGCCTGCTTGGATTTCCCATTTTTTTTGAAGGGTCAATTTTCCACCTATCAAGGAAGTTAATCCTAAAGCATAATCAGAACGAAGCGTCTCATTAGGATAATCCGTATTCATCCAAAAGTTCCGAAAACTTAACTCAGGTTGAAAAACTGCCTTTTTCTCCTTCTCATCAGTTTGAGCATGGACAGTCTCGCCAAAAAAGCCGATTGCTAAAAGAAGAAAACTAAAAACTGCAAACCTCACTTGCTGCTCGATTTAGCGGCTTTTATGGGCTTAAAGGGTCCAAACTTATGTTGCTCCTCGGTGAACTCGTCTGAAAAAGGCCCGAAAGGATGGTCCATGGGCTTTTTGGAAATATCGGGCCAATCTTTAGAAAGGTCCTTTTTTGGTCGTTCCATGCTATTGACATAAGCAGCCACATCCCAAGCATCTTCGTCACTTAAGATGGGCGATTCAAAGGTGGCTCCCAAGGGCATATTGGCTTTTACATATCCTGCAAATCGGGTAAGTCGGTAGAGACCTGCTCCGTGATTGTAACTAGCCTCACCCCAAAGCGGAGGATACACATATCCCGTCCCATCTGGCTTGGCCATTCCCTTGCCATCGACCTGGTGGCAACTAGCACATTGCGTGTCGTAAACCATCTTGCCTTTGGTTGGGTCTGCAGCACGATCCAAAAGTGGGACTTCATAAATCCCCGAACCAGCAGGTATTTCTCCTTTAGGAACATCCTTCCCAACCCAATTGATGTAGGCGACCATGGCCTTCATTTCCTTGGAGTCCCGCTCCAATGCCTTTCCATTGAGACTTCGCTCAAAACAATCGTTGATTCGCTTTTGAATATCCTCTTCTGTTCCAGACCGAGCTCTAAATTTTGGATAGGTAGCAGCTACAGCCCCATAGTTGTTCCCAAAAGGCGCCGTTCCCGCTTGCAAATGACAATTTTGACAGTTCATTCCATTAGACATGGCCATCACTTTGCCCTTGGGACCAAGGTACTCGGCTGTATTCGCCACCAGATCCTTGCCGTAATGCAGTTCGGCTGCATTGGGTTCTTGGTCTATCGAAGCAAAATTAGGTGCTCTCCAAAGAGAAGCTGGATCCGCCAAGGCCTTCACGACAGGGATTTCTACTCCGGATTTAGAAGCTTCTTGCTCTCCATTGGAAAGGCTTGGCAGCTTTACCCCTGAAATAGAAAGAAAAAGTAGGAGCCCTACCACAGCAACCAAGGAAACAGCCAAACTCAGAAGAGCTTGGACAAGAGCAATTAGCTTAATGAAGGGCTGCATCATTCGAATTAGATTCTTTGAGAAAGATACAAAGTTGGGCTATAACCCCAATTACTTCCAGTGACTACGGTCACCCAAACTACTATTTTTTTAAAATTAAACGCTGAAAAAAAATGAGGCTATTAACATTTAATCTGGGCTTCAAAAACCAATTTCCCCTCCACCCTGCCTTGGATGAATGGGGAGGTGTCAGCTCCGATCAGGGTTAAACAGACCTCATCCGAAGCTTTGCATTCTGCTAAATAATTAACCGAAATGGAGGTAGGAAAAAGGCCACGATCTGCAACAATATTTTCCACCCACCGGATGTAACTGGTATGGTTGACATGGTTGTACAAGTCCAAGTCTGAATGCTGCACCTGAATGCGTTTGCTTGCTATTTCTGGACCTGAAGCCTCCAATTTGATTGGTTGCCAATCGGGGGCCGCCTGAGGATCGAAAAGGGAACTTGGAAGTACCGATTCAGGCTTGAGAATTCTTTTTTTCTCGATATGCACCAGTAGCCACGAGGACATGGCTCGAGCCACTACTTCTTCCTGCTGATTCCAAACCAAAAATTCACGAAATGCAAAGGCACCAGCCTGTCCTCTCCCACCTGTAAAAATCCGAAGTGAATCTCCCCAGCGAGGAAATTGGCTTACTTTAATTTCCAATCGTGAAAGCGCCCACATCAACTGTTGTTCCAAAAGATTCCTTCCAAATCCTTGAGAATCGGCATGTTTCCAGGCAATCTCTTGCAAGAGATCCGCCAAAGAGCATAAACTTAAGTTACCGTTGGGATGTACCTGAAAGGCCCCTACCTCGAAAAATTTTTCATATTGAAAATTCTCAGGTAAACTCATGCTACTACTTCGTTTTCTTGCGCTTGAAAGACATTTTTGCTAAAACTAGTGAGCAATAGAATACCTAATCCGTTAATCCCAATGAGTGCGAAAGAAACTTTTAGATCAAAGAGTTCGGCAATAAAACCAATCAGCGGCGGACCTACCAAAAAGCCAAAGAAGGAAATCGTGGACACCAGAGCTAAGGCTACACTAGGTGAATACAGTTTGGACCGGCCTGCGATGCCGTAGGAAACGGGAACGATGGAGGCAACGCCAGCACCTACCATTAAAAAGCCGATACCCGCCGTGAACAGATTGGGAAAGAGCACCGCCAGCAGTAGGCCAAAGAATATGAGCAGCCCACTGACTTGAAGTACGGGAACCTTGCCAAAACGATTACTTGCCTTGTCGGTCACGAATCTCCCGGAAGCCATAGCACCCATAAAGCATACGTAGCCCAAAGACACGTATTGGGGTTCAGCTTCAACTATTTTTTTAAAATAAACACCCGACCAATCAAACATGCAGCCTTCTGCCATCATCCCCAAAAATGAAATTACTCCTATCCGAAGAAGCAGGGCATCTGGCTTTCGTAACACGAGTCCACCCTCGTCACCAGGTGCGGGCTTGTCCTTGATGACAAATTTTTGTGACAACAAAATCAATACTGCAGATAGCAAAGCCACCACAACGTAGTGAGCTGCAGGAGAAAAGTTAAGGAAAATCATGCCTGCACCTACCCCTGCACCAGTAAAGCCGGCCATGCTCCAGATCCCGTGGAAGGAGGCGAGAATGCTTTTCCCAAACTGATTTTCCAAGCCCAGAGCTTGGGTATTCAATGAAATGTTCATGATGTTGCCCAGCACACCAAAACTCATCAAGACTGGCGCAATTGTCCAAAGACTTGGGGCCAAACCGATCAAGGGAAGGGTGAGTGCGTAGGCGAAACTACAAATCAAGATAACACTGCGACTACCGTAACGATGTACCGACCAACCTGCGATGGGTAAACCAAGCATGGAACCTATAGGTAAACAGAGCAAAAGCGTGCCAAGTTGCCCTTCCGAGAGTTGGAACTTACTTTGAATGTCCGGGATGCGTGCAGCCCAACTGGCAAAGCAAATACCCATAAAGAAAAACATTGCCCCGAGTGCAATTCGACGTTTGGAAAGGTAATTCATGTATACTATCCTGCCTTAAAAACGGAGCTAAGGTACATAGAAAGCAAAATAAAAAGAGACACAATCTCTGTATGGCTAAAACTATTCCCCTTTATGCCGTGTTGAATCAAAAATTACAGATATGGAATTTGTCATTGTGGGGGTTATAGTGCTAACCATCATCGTTTTTATACGATTCATTATTAAAAAAGTATTCGATTAAAAAATGCCACCCTTTTGCGAAGGTGGCATTTCGGAATTTTTTACTCTAAGCTCAGGCTCCTTTAATTCGGAAAATATTTCTCAAATCTTCCATACATCCAGGTTCCTGCCAATGCGGAAATAAGTGTGACCAGAATCACGGTATATCCACTTCCTATCTGTGCAAACAAAGGTCCTGGGCAAGCACCGGTAATCGCCCAGCCGAGGCCGAAAATAAAGCCCCCGATAAGTTGACCCTTTTTAAAGATTTTGGTAGGAA
>JBJOOF010000112.1:0-22409 GCA_046051425.1 Bacteroidota bacterium | reverse complement strand
TCCACGAAAAAATAAGCCACCTCAGCTTTAATTGTTCCCAGAATTTCCTTGGACCGCTCCGGTCGTGCATCGGTGATGAATAGCTGCCCAAAGTTGCCCTGCGACACCAGTTGCAGAAGCTTGGCAATGCGCTCCTCATCCAGCTTGTCAAAAATATCATCGAGCAGCAGCAAGGGCTTTTCTCCCTTGGCTTTTTCAAAAAGTTCAAACTGTGCCAACTTCAAGGCAATGATAAAGGACTTCTGCTGCCCTTGGCTACCGAGTTTGCGCAGCGGATGGGAATCGATCCGAAAATCAAAATCATCTTTATGAATGCCCGCATTACAATTCTTGGTTGCGAAGTCCTTTGGCCGCATACTTAAATAGTATTCTGGGAAATCTTCCCGAAGCGCTTCGGTCTCGTAACCCAAGCCCACCTGTTCCCGACCCATAGACAGGGCTTCGTAATACTTCTGCAGCAATGGGCTTATTTCTTGGATCAATGCTGCCCGCCGCTTGGCAAGGGATTGACTTAAAGGAATAAGCTCCTCCTCGTAGGCGGCAAGCAAGGTGAGGTCTCGCCGACCAGTCTCGGCAAACTGCTTCAATAGGGCATTGCGCTGCTTGAGAAAATGATGGTAGCGAATCAATTGATCCAAGTAGGGGTGGTCCAACTGTGCAAGTAGGCCATCGAAAAATTTACGCCTACCCTCGCTGCCCCCTTTGATCAGTTCGGTATCGTCAGGAGCAATCAGGACCAGTGGAATTTTGCCCACATGGTCGCTGACTTTTTCCACGGCCTTCCCGTTTTGGAAAATCTGCTTCTTTTTCCCCTGCTCCAAGGTGCAGCGCACTTCCAAAGGACTAGCGTCTACCGTAAACTTGCCTTTCACCGTAAAAAATTCAGCATCGTGCTGAATGCTCAAGGCATCGCTAGACTGCAAGGCACTTTTGGTAAGGGAGAGGTAATGGATGCCGTCTAGCACATTCGTTTTTCCACTCCCATTTCGGCCAAGCAAACAATTGATTTGCGGGCTGAAGGACAGCTTGCTGTGGTGGTGGTTTTTAAATTGAATGAGTTCTAGGGACTCTAAAATCATGTGAACGGCGAATTATTTGCTTTGCATCCTAATTTTTAGGTCGGGATTAGTATATTTGAGGCCTAAAATAGCACATTTTGATCAGTACCCTATGGCAAAGAAAACTGCAGCGGCAAAGACCAAGGTAAACTACTCCAAAGAGACGTACGCGTATTGGTACGAAAGCATGCTTTTAATGCGGCGTTTTGAGGAAAAAGCAGGTCAATTGTATGGCCAACAGAAGATCAGAGGATTTTGTCACCTATACATCGGTCAAGAGGCTTGTGCTTCTGGCGCGATCACTGCCTTGACCAAAGATGACAAATGGATTACGGCTTACCGTTGCCATGCCCATCCACTAGGTTTGGGTACAGATCCAGGAGCTATTATGGCGGAATTGTATGGCAAAGCTACCGGAACCACCAAAGGAAAAGGGGGCTCCATGCACATTTTTGATAAGGAACGAAATTTTCTAGGTGGCCATGGAATTGTAGGCGCACAGATCCCGATGGGTTTGGGCGTAGCCTTCGCTGAAAAATATGCAGGCACTAAAAATCTATGCATCGCGAAGATGGGGGATGGTGCCGTGCGTCAAGGTGCAGTCCATGAGGCCTTCAACCTAGCCATGATCTACAAGACTCCAGTTATTTTTGTGATTGAAAATAATGGCTATGCCATGGGTACCTCTGTGGCACGTACCTCCAATGTGACTGAATTGTATAAAATTGGAGAGGCTTACGACATGCCTTCCTTCCCAGTAGATGGAATGAATGTAGAAGCCGTGCACGAGGCAGTAGCAGAAGCAGCTGCTCGAGCTCGTCGAGGCGATGGACCTACCCTTTTGGAATTTAGAACCTACCGATTCAAAGGACACTCCATGTCCGATCCGCAGAAATACCGCAGCAAGGAAGAAGTAGAGGAATACAAGCAGCGCGATCCAATCGAGCAGGTACTTGCTACCATTCAAGAGAACGAACTGATGACCGAAGCGGAAATCGAAGCAATCAACAAAAAAGTAAAAACTCAAGTGGATGAGGCGGTAAAATTTGCCGAAGAGTCTCCTTGGCCAGATGGCATGGATGCCTTCAAGGACGTGTACGTTCAGGAAGACTATCCTTTTGTAATGGAATAAGCGCCGCGAAGGCCACACAGGTACTGCTTGTGTAATCGATAAAAACCGTATATTTGCGACCGAAATTTGAGCAACATGGCTAAGAAAGAAACAAAAAAATCAGACCAAAACGAACTCATCGAAAACCCTGAGGTACTCGCAGAGAAGATAGTTCCTGGAGAGGATTTTTTGAAAAGTAACAGCAAAATACTAGCAGGAGTACTTGCAGTAGCTATAGTATTGATTGGAGGAATTCTGTTTTTCCAATACAATACCCAACAGCAAAACGAAAAAGCACAGGCTGAAATGTTTCAGGCGGTTTATTTCTTTGAACAAGACAGCGTGGACTTCGCACTGAATGGTGACGGTATCAACAAAGGCTTTTTGAATATCATTGAGAGCTATCCACGTACCGATGCGGCCAATTTGTCCCATTTCTACACGGGATCCATCTACCTTTCTCAGAAAAAATTTGAAGATGCCTTGACGCACCTTCAAGAGTTTTCTTCTGACGACTATTTGGTACAAGCAAAAGCATATTCCTTGGTTGGTGATGCTAACCTAGAGCTAGGAAAGACCGAAGAGGCGATCGCACAGTACACCAAAGCTGCTCGTACAAACGAAAACAAGTTTATGTCTCCAAAGTACTTGGCTAAACTTGCTGTAGCGCAGGAAGAGGCAGGTAAGATCGAAGACGCAATCAAGACTTACACAGAGATCGAAGAGAAATACTACGAGTCTTTTGAATTTGCTGCTGCACGAAAACATAAAGCACGCTTGGAAGGCCTTGCCGCTAAGTAATGCTTTTTTGAAGTATACTAGAAGAGTAAGGCGCATGGTGTCTTACTCTTTTTTGTTTTAAACCCATTTTCCCAAATCCTTTCCTATGGCCAGTTCCCTAAAAAACCTCAGCGACTACAGCTCCCACAACTTGATTGATGTTTCCAAAAAGCGTTTTGCGGTAGTGGTCTCCGAATGGAACGCGGAGGTTACTGAATCCTTGTATTCTGGAGCCTATGAAACCCTGGTTCAGCATGGAGTGAATCCCAAAAACATCCTTCGCAAGCAGGTTCCTGGATCCTTCGAACTTTCACTAGCGGCCCAGTGGTGTGCGCAAGATGAGCAGATCGATGCAGTGATTTGCCTGGGATGTGTGATTCAAGGGGAGACCCGTCACTTTGATTTTATCTGTGATGCCGTAGCACATGGGATCACCCAAGTAAGTTTGAAGTACAACAAACCAGTCATCTTTGGGGTCCTCACACCCAACACCCAGCAGCAAGCCCTTGACAGAGCGGGAGGAAAGCATGGCAACAAGGGAGATGAGGCCGCCATCACGGCCATCAAAATGCTTGGATTCTAACAAACCTATTCAACTGATTTACGCGTGAAAATAATGAAGTTTGGAGGGACCTCCGTGGGACGTCCCGAACGGATGCATCAAGTGAAGGACTTGATCACCCGAAGCACAGAGCCGACTTTAGTGGTGCTTTCTGCCCTATCTGGGACGACCAATGCCTTGGTAGGTATTGGGGAAGCTTTGGCCGCTGCCGATAAGGTGCTTGCCAAGGAGCGAATTGATACCCTGCATGCCCATTATCTGAATTTTTACCCTGAACTATTGGCTAGCACATCCGGCAGAGCAAAGGCAGAGGGGATCCTGAAGGAGCACTTTGAATTCCTGAATATTCTACTCAAAATCTCATTCAACGAAGCGATTCAACGGGATATCTTAGCTCAAGGGGAATTGCTATCGACCAAGCTATTTCATACGCTGCTCGAAGAATTGGGGATTTCCTCCGTGTTGTTATCGGCTTTGGATTTCATGAGCATAGATGAAAATTCCGAGCCGGAGCTGGGAAAAATTTCGGAGCGCTTGAAAGCCCTCCTTGCCCAGCATTCCGATCAGCGCCTCTTCATCACCCAAGGCTATATCTGTAAAAACCACCGCAACGAGGTAGACAACTTAAAGCGTGGCGGCAGTGACTATACCGCTTCCCTTGTAGCTGCAGCCATACAGGCATCGGTATGCGAGATTTGGACCGACATTGATGGCATGCATAATAATGATCCACGCGTGGTGGATCGAACCCGACCCATTGCAGAGATGTCCTTTGACGAGGCGGCAGAGTTGGCCTACTTTGGAGCCAAAATCCTGCACCCTGCTTCCATTTGGCCAGCCCAACTACACAATGTGCCGGTTAGACTCTTGAACACCATGGATCCTGCCGCGGCAGGAACATTAATCAAAGCAGAAGTGGCAGAAACGGGGGTAAAAGCCATTGCGGCCAAGGATGGCATCACAGCCATCAAAATCAAATCCTCTCGAATGCTTTTGGCTTACGGATTTTTGCGCCGCATCTTCGAAGTCTTCGAATCCTTTAAGACTCCAATCGACATGATTACTACCTCTGAGGTAGCCGTGTCTGTGACCATTGATGACTTGAGCCATTTGGAGCAAATCGTAGAAGAGCTACGTCGCTTTGGCACCGTGGAGGTGGATTCCAATCAGGCGATTGTCTGCGTGGTAGGAAATCAGGTGGCGGAAACGAAAGGGGCGATCCAATCGGTCATGGATTCGCTGGTGGATATTCCTGTTCGCATGGTGTCCTTTGGTGGAAGCAAACACAATGTATCCATCTTGATCGATGCCCAATACAAGGTGCAGGCACTCAAAAGCCTCAATGAAGGCGTATTTACCTGGTAATTTGCTAGAAAAATGACTGATTCCAAACCTGGATTTCTGCAGCGTCTGCAAAGCAAATGGCAGCTGAAAAGCCTTACTCAAGTGCTTTTGGTTTTACTTGTTTTTGCCTGTACAGGTACTACTATCTTACTGATCAAAAATCCGATCCTTGCTTTTTTTGGTATCGAAAAAGGAGGAGGATTTATGAATACCCTCGCGTACCTACTGCTGGTGCTGCCCTTGTACCAAATTATGCTGTTGATATATGGCTTTATTTTTGGGCAGTTTCGCTTCTTTTGGGAAAAGGAAAAGCAATTGGTGAAGCGGATTGGTGGAATTTTTATCCGAAAAAAATAGGAGTCTCATTTTTAGCTGATTCGGCTCCAGTTGACAGCAGTCTTTTTTTGCTGCCGTACCTGCCGAAGGATAGCAAAGTGTTCTGGACTTTCTAAGGTAGGATCTGCAGCCAAAACTTGCTGCGCAGCATCCCTTGCTAAAATGAGGAGTGGAGTATCTTTACTCAAGTCAGCAATCAAGAGGTCAGTGATGCCACTTTGCTGGGTGCCCATCAGGTCACCCGGTCCTCGAAGACGCAAGTCGACATCTGCGATTTCAAAGCCATCGTTGGTGCGTACCATCGTTTCCAAGCGAATCCTAGAATCCCGGCTGAGCTCGTACTTGCTCATCAGGATGCAGTAACTCTGTTCGGCACCCCGTCCCACCCTGCCTCGCAGCTGATGCAACTGGGAGAGTCCAAACCGCTCTGCATTTTCAATGATCATCACGGAGGCATTGGGTACATTGACCCCAACCTCAATCACCGTGGTGGCCACCATGATCTTCGTTTCCCCTTTCACAAATCGCTGCATCTCGTAATCCTTGTCTTCGGCTTTCATGCCCCCATGGACGATGCTCAGCGGAACTTGCGGGAATGCCCGCGCAATGCTTTCGTAGCCATCCATGAGATTTTTAAGGTCCAGGCTTTGGGACTCTTCGATCAGCGGATAGACGATGTACACCTGCCGACCTTTTTTGATTTCCTCCTGCATAAAACCAAAGACCTTGAGGCGATCCTTGTCGAAGCGGTGCACCGTTTGAATGGGCTTGCGCCCTGCAGGAAGCTCGTCGATTACGGAGACCTCTAGGTCCCCATACAGCGTCATGGCCAAGGTGCGTGGAATAGGGGTAGCCGTCATGACGAGTACATGGGGCTGGTACTGTTCGTTTTTGGCCCATAGTTTGGCTCGTTGGGCTACACCAAATCGATGCTGTTCATCTACAATAGCCAAGCCGAGGTTTTTGAATTGAACGACCTCTTCCAAAAGCGCATGCGTTCCTACCAGGAGGGTCAACTCCCCGGACTCCAAGGCTTCATGCAAGACTTTGCGAGCGGGTTTTTTGGTGGAACCAGTGAGTAAGGCAATTTGCAGGCCCATGGAGGTAGCAAAGTGGCGTAAGCCTTCGTAGTGCTGGTTGGCCAGAATTTCGGTGGGAGCCATCAAGCAAGTTTGCGCCCCTGAGCCTATCGCGAGTAGCATGCTGATAAAGGCCACCATGGTCTTTCCGCTTCCGACATCTCCTTGAATGAGGCGATTCATTTGTTTGCCGGAGCGTATGTCTCCAAAGATTTCACGAATCACCCGCTTCTGCGCATTGGTCAATTCAAAAGGGAGGTGCTGGGTGTAAAAGTCAGTTAGCAGTTGGGTGGATCCGAGTACCTGACCAATCGATTTTTCCGTTCGCGTTACTTTCAGGGTAAGTAATCGCAATTGGAGGTAAAAAAACTCTTCAAATTTCAAGCGCTTGCGTCCTTGGGAAAGTCCCTCCGGGCTGCTGGGGAAGTGAATTTGTCGGACAGCTTCCTTTTTCCCCATCAGGCGGTACTGATCCAGAATCCCGGGAGACAAGGTCTCCTGCACCTGAGGATAGACTAGTGGAAGCAATTGTTCGAGAATGCGGGATAGGCCTCTTGAATCTAGAAATCGGGCCTTCAGTTTCTCGGTGGTGGAGTAGACCGGCTGAAATTTATTTCGGGCTTCATTCGCCGCCGTGATGGGCTCCATCTCCGGGTGGGCCATGCTCCATTTCCGACCAAAAAGCGCCGGCTTGCCCAAGAAAATATAGGAGGCGCCAAGAGGTAATTTCTTCTGTACCCAGGTGATGCCTTTAAACCAGGTCATCTCCATTTCTCCTGTATCGTCTACCACTACAGCCACCAAACGCTTTTTTGAACCCATACCGACCAAGTCAATGCTTTTGATTCGTGCAATTACTTGGACATGTTCCAGTTCCTCGTGGAGGTCTTTGATTTTCAAAAAGGTGCTGCGGTCCTCGTAGCGAAAAGGGTAGTGCTGCAGCAGGTCCCCATAGGTGAAAATACCCAATTCCTTATTCAAAAGTTCGGCCTTCTGTGGGCCAACCCCCTTGAGGTATTCGATGCGGGTATCAAAGATGGTAGACAAGGCTTCTGTTTTTGGGTAAAGCAAGTTACCGCAGGACCTTGGATTTTGCCAAGACTTTGCCGGAAATTGTCGGAAAGGAAAAATTCAGGGTTTACTCCTACTTGTCTGCTAGAGTTGCGCAGCGAAATGTGCTAACCGTGCGCGGGATGCCTGCTGACTTTGGAGTAGAATCAACTGGTTTTTGGCCCGGTGGAGGTTTTGAAGAGGGTAGCTTACCCGATAGTAGACATTTCCTTCGAGGTGGTCGGTCAAAAAGCGTAGACCCATGATCAAGGTCATGATTTCTCCGCCAAACAAAAGGGATTCTTTTTCCTCAGCAGAAAGTGCTCCTTCCAAGCCATCTAGGTAGCCCGAGAGCAACTCTTCCATCAGTTCCGGAAGGGCCTGAATCTGACTCCACTCGGTGCTCGTTTCGGGTAGGCTGCAGGCAACAGTTCGCACCAGATCCCCAAAATCGTACATCAGGTAGCCTCCCATCAGGGTGTCCAAATCCACTAAGGCTTCTACCTTTTCAAGAGAAGGAGCAAAAATCAGGTTGTTGATTTTCGTGTCGTTGTGCATTACCCGAAGGGGCAGTTTGGAAAGCTGTTCCAGGTAGTAGTCGATCAAAGGCTGCTGCGCCAGGTAGCCATCTAGTAGGGCTTGTTCTTCTTCAGGCAGGGATGGCAGGTCTTGAGCAACCTCCTTCAATCGCGCATAGCGCAAGTCTAGTCGGTGAAAGTTGGGAATGGTCTCCTCAAATGCAGCTGCTGGGAGTGTGTAGGCCCAGGCGGCGAACTTCCCATAAGCCTGAGCAGCCATCCTGGCATGTGAGGGTTGCTGCACTTGTTGAAGTGTAGTGCCCTGTACAAAGTCAAAGAGGCGGTATTGCTTTCCTTCGATGCTTGCGAGTCCTTTGCCTTCTCGTGTGAGTAAAGGAAGGGGAAGTTCGAAGGGAAGCGGGGATTGATTGAGGTGCTTGGAGAGCAGATGGAGGTTGTGCGCGATGCGTTCAGGAAAACGGAATACGGATGCGTTGAAGCCCTGGAGTATCCATTTGTTGTCCCCTTGTTGGAGCAAAAGGGTTTCGTGGATCAGTCCTTCCCCAAATGGCGAAAGTGTCAAAGGGGCTTCCGTAAATTGTGGATAGGCCTGCTTCAGGGCGGTGGAGAGCGCATCAAACATGGGACGAAAATAGGAAAGAAATAAAGCAATCGGTAGGAGGCGGTTAGATTTGGAAAAAAATGAGAGCGTCTCAGGGGACAGGGTTCAAGAAAAAAATTGAAAAAGCCCCGTGGTCTTCACCAAATATTTTTGTTTATTGTCAGTTCAATTAACCCAAAATTCCATGAATGTAACCGCTTTAGATTGGGGCATTATTGCAGCCTTCTTTGTTATTTCTTTGGTGATCGGTCTAGCCTCTGCCAAAACTGCGGGCAGTTCGGCCAAGGAATTCTTTTTATCTGGAAGGAACATGCCCTGGTGGCTTTTGGGAGTGTCCATGGTGGCGACCACCTTTTCGGCTGACACACCCAACTTAGTGACCGACATCGTTCGAAAAAATGGGGTAGCCGGCAACTGGGCCTGGTGGGCCTTTTTGCTCACGGGCATGCTCACCGTATTTGTGTACGCCAAGTTGTGGAGAAGATCCGAGGCTACTACGGATTTGGAGTTTTATGAAATGCGCTATTCGGGCAAGGGAGCGGCATTTTTGCGTGCTTTTCGTGCCATCTACTTAGGGGTGTTTTTTAATGTCGTCATCATGGCGACAGTTTCCCTGGCAGCCATCAAGATTGGTGGGGTGATGTTGGGCATGTCTCCCATTCAAACCTTGCTTATTGCTTCAGTCGTGACCGTGGTTTACTCCTCTTTTGGAGGATTAAAAGGAGTATTATTGACCGACTTTTTCCAGTTTTTCATTGCGATGATTGGGTCTTTTGGGGCAGCGTATTATGTGCTAGAACTGCCTGAAATTGGTTCGCTTCAGCAATTGCTCAGTCATGAGGTGGTAGCGACCAAGTTGGACTTTGTTCCAGATTTTACAGACCCTAACATCTACATCCCGCTCTTTATCATGCCAATTGCTATCCAATGGTGGGCTACTTGGTATCCAGGAGCAGAGCCTGGAGGAGGAGGGTACATTGCCCAGCGAATGCTGTCTGCTAAGGATGAGAAAAATGCAATTGGAGCAACGTTGTTCTTTAATATTGCACATTATGCCTTGAGACCTTGGCCTTGGATCATTGTAGCCCTTGCCTCTTTGGTGGTCTTTCCTACAATTGCTGATTTGCAGGTGGCATTTCCTCATATTCCTGCGGACAAGATAGGTGATGATTTGGCCTATCCTGCCATGCTTTCCTTCCTCCCTACTGGTATGGTCGGAATAGTCTTGGCTTCTTTGATTGCAGCGGTAATGTCTACGCTTTCTACACACCTCAACTGGGGTTCGAGTTATGTGGTGAATGATTTTTACTTGCGCTTTGTCAAGCCTGAGGCAAGTGACAAGGAGTTGGTATCTGTAGGAAGAATTTCTACTGTGGTGCTAATGGTCTTATCCTCTATTTTGGCGTTGGCACTTTCTTCGGCTTTGTCTGCCTTTGAGATTTTACTTCAAATCGGAGCCGGTACTGGCTTGATCTTTATTCTACGTTGGTTCTGGTGGAGAATCAATGCCTACACGGAAATTTCTGCCATGGCCATCTCCTTTGCTGTTGCGATCTTCTTTGAAGTCATCAATCCTAAAGTGGGTTGGATTGATATTCCAGTAGAGGCTTCCTACCTCAAGCTGGTCTATTCGGTATCCATCACTACGGTAGGCTGGCTAATCGTCACCTTCCTCACCCAGCCTGAAAAAGACGAGGTCTTGCTTTCCTTTTACCGAAAAGTTCAACCTGCATCGCTAGGATGGAAGGCGGTTTTGGATCGCTACCCTGCGGAAAAACAGGAAAAAGGAAGACTTGGAATGGAGATTGGCTTGATGCTCGTGGGCACGGTCATGGTCTATGCCGCCCTGTTTTCCACTGGATTTTTCATCTATGGAGAGATTGCCCAAGGGGTAATTGCAGGAGCCATTGCCGTAGCAGGGGGCTTGTTTATCTTGCTTTCTTGGAAAAAGTTAAATTCCTGAGTAGTCCTTTTGAATTGATTTTAACTCCCTCTAGTGACTCTCGTTGAGTTGGTGGAGGGAGTTATTTTTTTTCCTTCCCTTCCCTCTTTTTTAGTTTCCTGCCTTTTTTTCAAAGTTGACCGTATTGATCAGGTGAGCTAGGTCAATCTTAATGTATTCGATGACGGGTGCTAAGGAATCGTTTTTGAGGGCAGTATTGAAGTACAGGGCACCTCTAAGAAAATGGGAGGTGGAGTCGGTCACAAAAAACTGAAATTGGGTAGGAACTTCTCCCGTGAGTTCGGCCACTACTGCCGAGTACCCATTCGGGGTGAGTAACACTACTTCTTCGATGCCGTAAGCTTTGATTTGATGCTTGGCAGTCAGGTTAAAAGCGTCGTTGGATAGTGCCTTGAAATCGGTGTTTTGGTCAATTTTTTTGTAGGTCAGATGAACCTTTGCCCCAAGTTTTTTATAGTTCAGATTGATCCACTCCTTTTCTGCCAGGTTGAAGGAATCGGCTTCCACCTGGCTCTGGGTAGAAAAATCAAACTGATAGGGATAGCCTTCCTCTAAACGGTTGTACTCGTGTCGAGGCAGGTCGATGCGGTTGTACCCTGGAGGCTTAGGTAGCCAGTTGGTTTCACAGGCAAAACAAACTAGGACAAGAAAGGCTAAGGGGAAGAATCGCTTCATAATCTAAAAGTAGTTTTTGTAGCTGAATTCCTTGCCACTTGAAGGTAATTTTCCCTGGGGACCATTTTCATTTAAGCGCACAAGTTAGGCATACCTTCCCACCTCAAATCCCTTGATTTCCATGGAGGTGTCTTTTTGTTGATGGAGCTCTGCTAGGATTTTGCCTGTGGCAGGAGCTAGCGAAATTCCCATCATGGAATGCCCACTCCCTACCAGCACGTTGGAATAGTTGGGTGCAAATCCGATGTAGGGAAGGCCATCAGGAGAGCAGGGCCGTAAACCTTTCCAGATCTGTCCGTCTTCGGGGAAAGAGGCCTCAAAGTCAGGGTAGTAGCGATTGATGGCTTCAAAAATACCCTTTACCCGGTTTTTATTGATTTGCTGGTTGGTGCCTGCAATTTCCATGGTGCCTCCAAATCGGATTGTTTCTCCATAGGGGCTGACTGCTACTTTTTGTTCCGTGAGGATAGTGGCTTGTAGGATTTCGGGCTTATTTTTTTGAATGAAGGAGTAGCCTTTTCCACCCATCATCGGAAGGGAGAATTGGAGCATGCGGGCGAGTTCGCCTGACCAAGATCCACCACAAAGGAGAATTTTTTCACAGTCGATTTTGCCTTTGTCCGTAAGGACCGCTTGTACTGTGCTGCCGGACTTTTCAAAGCCGAGCACTTGGGTTTCGGTGAGGAACTTCACCCCTTTCTTTTCCAAGTAGCTATTTAAAAAGCTGTACAAGGCTCCGGGATCTAGGTGTGCATCTCCTGGGAAAAGGACGGCACCTCGTGCCTTCAGGTGTAAGTTGGGCTCTATTCGTTTGAGGTCGTCGGGGGTAAGAATCTCTGCATCCAGCCCATACTTTCGTGCTAAATGAGCAAATTCTACTTCCTCCTTTTCCATGGATTCGGTTTGATAGGCCATCATGAGGCCCTTTTCCACCAAGGCAATGGAAGATTCAGGATGCTCCTGACGAAATTCTTGGTAGAGTGCCTTGCTCAGCAGGCTGATGTTTTTGAGGTAAGGAATGGCCTTATTGACTTGACTGGGCGTGGCTGCCTTGAAGAAGAGGAGGCACCATTGGACTAGTTTAAAATCCAGGCGAGGGTGGATATAGAAAGGGCTTTTGGAAGAAAACATCCAAGAAATGCCTTTGCTAATCATTCCAGGCGCAGCCAGAGGGATGATGTGGCTCGGCACAATCATGCCGGCATTGCCTGTGGAACAGTTGTCCTTCAAGTCCGTCCGGTCGATTACGGTTACCTCGACACCTTCCTTTTGAAGGAAGTAGGCAGTAAATAAGCCGACGATTCCACCGCCGATCACTAGGGTTGGTTTCATATAAGAGGTTAGCTATTAGAGCCAAGAGGCAAGAAAATCTACTTTCTTGCTTCTTGGCTCTTGGTTCTTAAATCACTTGGAATCCATGTACGTATGGATCGTCCTCGTCTAGGATGATCGTGTTGTAGCCATAGACTTTTGCCCAGCCTTCGATGCTAGGGACGATGGCGGGTTTACCACCTATCGTGGTTTCTTCCTCGATCCTTCCGATAAACTTCGATCCGATAAAGCTTTCGTGGATAAACTCGTCTCCGGGCTTCAACCAGCCTTTGGCGTACCATTGCGCCATTCGTGCCGAGGTGCCCGTTCCACAAGGAGAGCGGTCAATGGCTTTGTCTCCGTAGAACACGGCGTTGCGTGCAGTGCTGTTCGGATCGAGGGTTTTTCCGGTCCAAAGGACATGGGAGAGGCCTCTAATCCGCTCGTGCTCGGGATGCACAAAGTCGTAGCGCTCATTCATTTTTTGTCGGAGATTTCGAGCCATGGAGATGAGCTGCTCCGCCTTGAAGTGCTCAATTCCTGGGAAATTTTCCTGCGGATCGACGATGCAGTAGAAGTTGCCCCCATAAGCTACATCTACTTTGAGAGTTCCCAATTCTTCGATTTCGATGTCTAGATTTTCTGCAGCGAGGTAACTTTTAACGTTGGTCAGTTTGACCGATTTCACCTTATTTCCCTCTTGGTGGTACTCCACCAAGACCAAGCCTGCCGGAGCCTCCATACGAAGGAAACCAGGTGTTTTGGGGTGAATCAAGCCTTCTTCGATCGCAATGGTGATCGTACCGATGGTGCCGTGTCCACACATGGGAAGGCAGCCTGAGGTTTCGATAAAAAGCACCGCAAAGTCATTCTCCGGATTGTGTGGGGGGAATAGCATCGAACCAGACATCATGTCGTGACCGCGTGGCTCAAACATGAGTCCGGTCCGGATCCAATCCAAGTTATCTAGAAAATATTGGCGTTTTTCGAGCATGTTGTCCCCTTTTAGAAAGGGTACTCCGCCTGAAACTACCCGTACAGGATTGCCACAGGTGTGGGCGTCGATGCAAGAAAAGGTATGGCGTGAAGGCATTTTTTTGTGGGGTAGAATGATTAAATGAAATACAGTAGAAATAAGATGGAGATAAGGTAGAAATAGACTTCGCTTCGCCTGCCTACGGTAGGTAGGCTCAGTGAAATAAGTTAGGGATATAGGTTCGATATAGATTCCGCTTCGCCTGCCTTCCGCAGACAGGCTTCGTGAAATAGGTTGAAATAGAAATTGGTGTTTATATTTCACCGAGCCGGTAGGCTCGGTTTATTTCTACTTTATTTCTACTCTATTTCATAGTTACAATCCCATTCACTTGCCTCCAAATCCCGAGTGGATTGTGGTCCTGTAGGGCATCGGGCAAAAGCGCGGAGGGCATGTCTTGAAAGGCGATGGGGCGTGCAAAACGCTTGATGGCATAAGCACCCACCGAGGTACTATTGGGAGCAGTGGTAGCCGGGAACGGCCCACCATGCTGCATGGCATTGCCTACTTCCACACCTGTAGGCGCACCCTTAAATAGGAGGCGACCACATTTTTCTTCAAGCAAGTTGATGAGGAAAAGTTGGGTTTGCAATTCCTCTGCTTCTGCCCATACGGTAATGGTCAATTGGCCATGAAGCTGCTTGGCTACTTCCGCCAACTCCGCCACATCTTGGTAAACGACCATTAGGGCAAAGGAACCAAATACTTCTTTTTGAAACTGTTTTTCCTTCAACCAGTCGGCAACCTGGATTTCTGCCAAGGCGGCGCTGCCATTTAGTAGGTGTTTGGGGTCTGCCACTTTTATCCAACGCAGTTCTTGACGGGATTCCAAGTATTGAATGGAATCGTAGTAGGCATGCGCGATTCCTGGATGGAGCATGGGAGCTGCTGCGATGCCCTTTAATTCTTCGATCAAAAGAGCCTCGAAGGTCTTGGCCTGGCTAGCAGGGACGAATATCAAACCCGGGTTGGTGCAAAATTGCCCTACGCCCAAGGTGAGGGATGCAATAAATGCCTTTGCTAGGGACTCGGTTTCTTGGGCAAGTTTGTTAGGGAAACAGAAGATTGGATTGACGGAGCCCATTTCAGCATACACCGGGATGGGTTCCTCCCGTTGGTTAGCCAACTGAAATAAGGCCATTCCTCCAGCATGAGAGCCTGTAAAGGCCACTGCTTTGGCTAGGGGGTGCTGTACCAAGGCTTGTCCTTCAGCGATGCCACCTTCTACATGTGTGAATAATCCAGCAGGAAGTCCAGATGCGGTCAATGCCGCTTGCATACACGCTGCTACTTTTTTGGAGGTTTCAGGATGCGCGGGGTGTGCCTTGTAGATCACGGAGCAACCTGCCGCCAAAGCGGAGATGGTATCCCCTCCTGCCGTGGAAAATGCCAACGGGAAATTACTAGCCCCAAAGACCACTACAGGACCTAGAGGAGTTAAAAATCGGCGAATATCTGCTCTAGGAAGCGGGCTTCGATCCGGAAGAGCGGGATCGATAGTGGCTTCTACCCAAGAACCGTCCTTGACCAAATTGGCAAACAGGCGAATTTGCCCCGTAGTCCTGCCCAGCTCACCATTGATTCGCCCTTCTGGGAGATTGGACTCTCGTACGGCGAGCGGTACTATTTCTGCCCGTTGGGATTCCAGAATATCGGCAAGTTTATCCAAAAAAGCCCCCTTTTCTTTGCCGGAAAGGTTTTTGTAGAATAGGAATGCTTCTTGGGCTGCACTGAAAAGGTTGTCTGGATTCATGATTATCAAAATTTAGAAAATGAAGATATACCGTGGAAATACAATGGAAATATACCTCGCTTCGCTCAGTGAAATAAAATTTTGGAAGTTTTTCACCCCGCTTGCGGGGTCTATTTCAAGGTATTTCTACTGTATTTCCACACTATTTCTTTATAGTATCGGTCTATTTTTAATTCCGTCCGTGATTATTTCTTCAATTCTTGCGCGTTCTTCACCAATTAGGGTCAAGCGAGGGGCGCGTACATGTTCCGAACCTATGCCGCAGTGCTGCTCGGCAAGCTTGATGTACTGCACCAACTTGGGATGAATGTCCAGTTCCAAAAGCGGTAAAAACCAACGGTAAATTTTGCGTGCTTCTTCGATTTTTCCTTCCTGAACCAAGTTGTAAATCACCACGGTCTCCTTCGGGAATGCACACACTAGGCCTGCTACCCATCCTACAGCGCCCATGAGCAACTCTTCAAGAGCTAGGGTATCTACGCCGCAAAGAATCTGGAAGCGGTCACCAAATCGGTTGAACATACGGGTGACATTGGAGATGTCACGGGTAGATTCTTTGATGGCTTGGATATTGGGACAGTCTGCGAGTTCAGCAAACATGTCCAGAGTGACCAAAGTCTTGTAGTCTACAGGATTGTTGTAGATCATCATGGGTAGTTTGGTGGAATTAGCCACCGCTTTGAAGTAGGCGACTACCTCACGAGCATCTGCCCCATAGCGCATGGGAGGCAGGATCATCAATCCAGAAGCACCGAGTTCCTCCGCCTTTTTGGCCCAGAATAGTGCGTCTTGTGTGGCGCCTTCTGCGATGTTCAGGATTACGGGCACACGTCCGTTGACGTAGTTGACAGTTTCTCGGGTGAGCGTGATTTTTTCTTCTTGAGAGAGCACAGAGCTCTCACCGAGTGTGCCGCCTAGAATAATTCCATGCACGCCAGCCGCGAGTTGGGAGTCTAGGTTTTTGAAAAACAGGTTCATGTCTAGACTGCCGTCTGCATGAAATTTAGTGGTTACTGCGGGGAATACGCCTTTCCAGTTCATCGGATATCAGTTTGTGCCAAAGGTGGCGGGGTGAAACATTTATTCTTCAAAAATAGCATTTGCTAGCACTAAATTCTTTTCCTGAATTAATCCATATACATACTATATTGATCAAAATTGTTCGATTAAGGTTGCAATGGCTTTAATTTTATACCAATTTTAGCCATGGAGAAAATCATTTCCTTTCAGATTCCAAAGTCACAGCGGGAATTTGTTCGCTACCAGGAGGATCGTGGGCCTTATTTTTACGACAAGCTCCACCAGCATCCCCAATGTCAGCTGACGGTCATTCTGGAAGGAAGTGGGCAGTTTCTTAGTGGGGATTATGTGGGGAGATTCCAGGGGGGAGATGTATTTTTTTTAGGGGAAAATGCTCCTCATGTGTTTCGGAGTGACGGGATCTATTTTGAGGAAAAGTCTACCTTAACTGTGGCTGGAAATACCGTTTTTTTTGATTTTGAGGCATTAAAAAGTGGATTGCTGAACTTGGATGAGTTGCAGGCATTGAACCGATTCCGAGACTTTGCAGGATTGTGTTTCCAAGTTCAAGGTGTACCGGCCCAGCAAATTCAAGAGGTGCTCCATTCCTTCAAAAGTAAAGAAGGACTTCAACGGTTTCAAGCGGCCCTTGGGCTCCTAGATCTACTAGAACAGGCTGGAGAGGAACTGCAGCAACTCAATTCGGGCGGAAGGCTATTGGGGCTTTCCGAAAAAGATGGGAGCCGGATGGATCGAGTGATGCAGTACGTATTGGCCCATCGCTTTCAAAAAATCACCTTGGGAGAGGTGGCGGCCGAAGCAAACTTAACCAAGGAGGCATTTTGCAGATTTTTCAAATTGCGTACTCGAAAAACCTTTACGGATTACCTGCTGCATTTACGCATCAATGAAGCCCAGCAGTTGCTGCAGGAGACGGAATTGGGAATTTCAGAAATTGCCTATCGGGTAGGTTTTGAAAATTTGTCCTATTTCAACCGGAGCTTTAAACGCATTGCTGGCAAAACCCCGCGAGCAGTAAGAGGGTGATTTTACGAGCAGGATTACTATTTATCCGCTATTTCAGTGTAGATTAAATTTAAGATCGGGATTATTTTTTCGTCTAATTTTTTAAAACTCATGAATAATACTAGGAAAGAAGTCAATGCACTTTCATTTAAAGTGGTTGGGGCTGCGATAGAGGTACACCGGTGTCTTGGGCCAGGCTTGTTAGAGAGCATTTATCAAAAGTGTTTTGCAATTGAATTAGCAGAACGGGGAATTGCCTTTCAACAGGAGGCGGAAGTCCCGATTTTCTACAAGGGCCATTGGGTTTCGGGGCACCTCAAGTGTGATTTTTTTATTGAAAATCTATTGGTGGTGGAGTTGAAAGCTGTCTCCGAAGTTTTACCCATTCATCATGCTCAACTGATCAATTACCTGAACCTGCTACAAGCTCCGAAAGGTATTTTGTTGAATTTTAATGTGGTCAATCTATTTAGCCATGGGCAAAAAACCTTTGTAAGCAAGCATTTCGGCTCTTTGCCTGAATAGACCACCAAGGAATAAACCACATAGACACATAGGAAAGAACCGCAAAGCCAAACAAGGGTAAACCACATCAATACAAACAAAATAACCACATAGACACATAGAAAAAGGACTTAGAATGGACGTAAATTTCACTTATGGGGGCCATATAAACCTTATGTGTCTATGTGGTTTCATTTTTTTTGTACCGTTGAACCAACTTAAAAACTTATGTGCCTATGGGGTTTTCTAAAATGTGTAGGCCATGTAAATCAGTTAGGCATTTCGGTAAAGATTTTCTATGTTTCTGACAGGTAATTCCTAGCCAAAATCTCTAGCCATGAAAAAATTAGTTCTTTTTCTTTCCCTCTCCCTCTTCTCCTTCCTGGCAAATGCCACCGAGCTCGTATCCCTCATTCAAACTTACCAAGCTGACCGTGGTGCATTAGGCCGTTTGTATACACATCGGTTATCCAGTGAGTACTTTGCTCGGATGGAATCTTTCAATAAAGACTACCTGAAGACTCTACAAGCCCAGAATTACACGGCACTATCTGAGGATGGGAAGATTGATTACCAACTATTTCGAAATTATCTCGAGAAGCAATTAGCGGAACTTGACTTGGAAAAGCGTGATTTTATGCAGATCCAATCCGTCCTTGAGTTTGGCAAGCCCCTAGAGGAATTTACGGTTGCTAGACGTAGGGCCGTTCAGCCCGATGCACAAGCCTTGGCAGCAAAATGGAATCAGGTGGCACAAACCTTAGATGTACAGCACAAGGCGCTTGCTTCGAGTTCCAAATACGATTCTTGGCAAAAAGCAGAACTAGCCGCCCTCGCGGTGGAAAGTTTGCACAAGGTGGTCAAAGAATCCTACGACTTTTATTTTGACTTTGATCCCGCATTTACCTGGTGGATGCCTACCCCATGGGAAAAATTGGATGCAGGCATGAAAGCATACGCCAAAGCCTTGCGTGCCCACTACACCAACTCCGTGAAAGACGATGGATCTGGCATCATCGGCAAGCCGATTGGACGAGAGGCATTGGAAAAGCAATTGGCCTATGAAATGATCGCTTACAGCCCGGAGGAACTCATCGCTGAGGCAGAAAAGCAGTTTGCTTGGTGCGAAAAGGAAATGTTGAAGGCCTCCAATGAATTGGGCTTTGGCAACGATTGGAAAGCGGCCCTTGAAATGGTGAAGAACACCTACCTCCCGGCTGGCGCTTGGCCACAGGAAGTAGTCCGACTAGGAGATGAGGCCATTGACTTGATGGTTAAAAATGACTGGTTGACCGTCCCACCTTTGGCGATTGAAACCTGGAGAACGAGCATGATCTCGGCAGAGCGGCAGCGGGTGAGCCCCTTTTTCCTAGGAGGTGAAGTGATTCAGATTGCCTACCCAACCTCTGAAATGAGCCACGAGGATAAAATGATGTCCATGCGGGGCAATAATCCACACTTTTCCAGAGCAACCGTGCAGCATGAATTGATTCCTGGACATCACTTGCAACAGTTTATGAATCAGCGGCACCTCATTCACCGTCGTCCTTTTGGCACGCCGTTTTGGACGGAAGGCTGGGCCCTGTATTGGGAGTTTGTCCTTTGGGATCGACAGTTTCCTCGTGACGCCAAGGACAAGGTGGGCATGCTCTTTTGGAGAATGCACCGGGCGGCACGAATTATTTTTTCGCTCAACTACCACTTGGGGAAAATGACTCCTCAGCAATGCATTGATTTGCTCGTTAATCGTGTAGGTCACGAATCTGCCAATGCCGAGGCGGAGGTGCGAAGATCGTTTGAGGGGAGTTATGGACCCTTGTATCAAATCGCCTACATGATCGGGGCTTTGGAGATCTATGCGCTTCGCAAGGAGATGGTGGACTCAGGAAAGATGCCTGAGAAAACCTTTCACGATTTGATTCTTACACAGAATGCCATGCCGATTGAAATTTTGAGGGCCAAGGTAACGGGTAAGCCCCTTTCTAAAGACCACCGAGCCAGCTGGAAATTTTTGGATTAAGCCTTGTTAGGACTAGATCTAGTCGGAAAATTTTCAAAAAAAGGGTCCCATAAGTTGAACCCTTTTTTTATTGGATCTCTGCCTCTTTTTTCCCCTATTCTGTTAACTTCGTAAGGACTCATCGTAAAACAGCCATGACGATAGAAAAAAGGAAACTTGAATTAATTAAGCGGGTGATGAAAATTGAAAAATCGTCTAGCCTGAAGAAAATTGAGGAATCCATCCTAGAAGAAGAAATGAAGCAAAGGATGGAGGAATCTATGGAAGACATTAAAGCTGGAAGAGTTCACACCTTGGAAGAATTCAAGCAAATGAATGAGGCATGGATGAAGGAAAAAGGTTGGGTTTAAGCCTAACTGACTCATGCCTGCTAAGATTCAAGCAAGAGATTTTTCCTTACTTAGAAACTTACTTTCACCCGAATAGGGTAGTAAAAATTGTGGATGAGCTATTTGAAAAAGTAAATTCCTTAAAGGTAATGCCATCTAGGGGAGCTCTTGAAAAGTCACTTACCCGGGAAGGCGCAGAAGTTCGTTTTTTGATTTAAAATCTGGTGATCAATTTGAACTAAAAATCATATTTTTTATTGACCAACTTGAAAATAAAGTAATAGTAATTGATTTTTTTCCTACGAAAATGAATCCCCTGAAGATGCAGTCCAGATCATAGCAATTGCGCTTTATTTTTTTTTGCACAAATTTCCGCCAGTTAATGTTTCAATTTCTTGGGTTCCAATTCAGAATTAGTTCGTGTGGTTTGGATTACGTTTTATGGGTAACTTTAGAACTTCAATCTACGCTACATGTGGCCTCAGCTGATCCGTCAATTTCGTCATTACCTTACCCTGGAGCGCTCCCTGAGCACCAACTCTATTGAGGCCTATACTCGGGATGTAGAGAAGCTTGCGGATTATGTGTCTCGTGAGTTTCCCTCCAAAACTCCGATCGAACTGGAATTGGAGCACTTGCGGCGATTTGTGACGGCCTTGGCAAAGTTGGAAACCTCTGCCTATTCCCAGGCAAGGATTATTTCGGGTATCAAAGCCTTTTACCGCTTCCTGATGTATGAGGATCGAATTACAGAAGATCCTGCACAGTTGCTCGAGGCACCTAAGTTGGGCCGAAAGCTACCCGACACCTTGAGTTTTCCAGAGGTGGAGGCCCTACTCGAGGCCATTCCCTTGGGCGAATCCGAAGGGCATCGCAACCGAGCCATGTTGGAAGTATTGTACAGTTCCGGGTTGCGCGTTTCAGAGTTGGTGGAACTCAAAAAAAGCCAGGTGTTTACCGAAGTTGGGTTTTTGAAGGTGGTCGGTAAAGGAAATAAGGAACGTCTAGTACCAATAGGTAAGGCTGCTTTACACCACTTGAAACTTTACGAAGAGCATGTTCGGTCTCAGCAAACTCCGGCAAAAGGACAGGAGGAGTACGTGTTTCTGAACCGAAGAGGGCAGAAGCTAACTCGAGTGATGGTGTTTTTAATAATCAAAAAGACTGCAGCGCAAGCAGGAATTCAGAAAAACATCAGTCCGCACACCTTTCGGCATTCTTTTGCGACGCATTTGATAGAAGGAGGAGCAGACTTACGTGCGGTGCAAGAAATGCTAGGGCATGAAAGCATCACTACCACCGAGATCTATACGCACTTGGATCGAGATTATTTGAAACAGGTTTTGCATACATTTCATCCAAGGAAATAAGGGCTACTTATTGCCAGATAGACTCCTGCAAAATCTGTTGAATACTGTGGGTAGAAACAAAAATTATCAAGCGGATAAAGTGATATATTCCCAAAAGTATGGCCAAGACATAGGCTAATTTTTGACTGTAGATTACGCTTGAAAAATAATTTTTTTGAGTAGCAAGCTCTGTTAACAACAATAAAATGGCAAAAATGCATGCGATGGGCACGAAAGGACCTAAAACATGATAATATAAACTTTTTAAAAGGTCTCCTTCGTAGAAAAAAATAATGGATTTGGTAATGCCACAACCTGGACAAGGAAATCCAAATAACATTTTGAAGGGACAAAGAGATTGTTCGGATTCAATATGCCCATGACTAGTGAGCATAATTAAATATGGGACTGCCAGCATACTCAATGCGCCGGCAATCCCATATAGCTTTCTTAGATTATGCTTGGTCGTAAAGTTTGTTGATGTCACCTTGTACAATCATTGCAGCAACAAAAGGAGCAAGAAAACCCAAAACCATCAATAGTGTAGATTGGTCTTTTCCAGGCTGTCCAGTTTGCTCATAAATTTTAGGAAGTGCATCCTTCCCAATTAGGAAATAGAAATACAAGTTGACCGGCATGCAGCATCCTGAAAATATAGCAATCGGTTGAGAAATCACTTCTTGTTCAGAAACAGCATTTATCACCTGTGCTACCTTGATATTCCAATAGATAAGGTACAAACCGCAAGTAAGAGCGCCAAGCACTAATACAATTATAGGATCATTTTTAAATTGGGGAATAGGTTGGGTCATAAAGATTTTGTTTTCTTTTCTACTCGTATGGCTTTTCGATTACGCCCCGTTTTTAAATGGTTTCTGGCTCCATAGATTTCCCAATTCTATTATTAATTTTTCAATTATCAAACTTTGGATACATAATTTTCCGAATTAGTTTCATCTAGAG
>JBJOOF010000111.1:0-2667 GCA_046051425.1 Bacteroidota bacterium | reverse complement strand
TTGGGAGATTTTAGCCTTTGTCATCGGGATCATTCTGCTCGCTATAGAATTTTTTGTGATCCCAGGATTTGGGGTATTTGGGGTAACTGGCATTGTGCTGACCTTAGGCGGTCTTGTGCTTGGCATGCTCCCAAACGAAGCATTCAATTTTGATTGGGTGTCATCTACCCAACTTCTTGAGGCCTTGCTGACAGTGATATTGGCTGCTTTGGCCGCCGTTGGTTTGGTTTTTTGGCTTACCCCAAAAGTGAATGAATGGGGTGCCTTCAAGCACTTAGCCCTAGCTACCACCCAAGATCGTGCGCAAGGCTTCACAGCAAGTGTTTACTCCCAAAATCTCGTTGGGAAAATTGGAACTGTTCATTCTAGGCTTCGACCCAGTGGCAAAATAGAATTGGATGGTGAAATTTTCGATGCCTATTCTAGGGGGGATTTTATAGAACAGGGAGAACCGATTGAAGTGATTTCTACGGAAGGAACCTCCCTACGTGTGAAAAAATGGGAGGGCTAAGGTCAAAATTGGTTAATTTTAAAAGATGAATTCTTTAGGATTGCTATACACCCGAATCGGAGAAGAATCCCTTCAGAATCTTACGAAAAACTTCTACTTGGAAGTCAATAAGATTCCTGAACTGAGAAGCTTGTATCCTGAAGATTTAGAAGGAGCAGAGCGGCGTATTTACTTATTTTTGGCTCAAGTACTTGGTGGTCCCCAAACCTATTCCGAAGAACGCGGGCACCCTAGGCTCCGGATGCGGCATCTACAATGGAAAATCGATTCCAAAATGAGAACCCATTGGATGAATGCCATGCTACATGCGCTAGATAAAATTCCCTTGGAACAGGAAGTTCGAGAAGAGCTTTTGAGTTATTTCACCCAAGTCGCCAATGCAATGATCAACCATGACTAAGTTGAGTAACCGATTCTATACCTATTATGCAGCAGTCGCTTTTGCACTGACTTTTGCAGTTCTATTCCCTGCATTCCTGATGTGCATCTGGGTACCCCAATGGAATAAGTATGGGAGAAAAATCAACCAGTATTGGGCAAAAACCTTATTTTCAATCATCTTTCTTCCAGTCAAGGTAGAAATTGAGGCTAAACTTGAAAAGGGGAAGCCCTATATTTTCTTGGCAAATCATTTCAGCTACCTCGATGTAGCCATGATGGGATTTGTGCCTGGAGATGCTGTTTTTGTGGGCAAAGCATCCATTCGAAAAGTTCCTTTTTTTGGGTACTATTTCAAAAACCTTCACATTGCTGTGGACCGCAGCCGAGTGAAAAGTAGGGCTGAAACCATGCGGAGAGCTGGATTGGCTTTGGATCGAGGATCCAGCATGGTCTTATTTCCCGAAGGGGGAATCTACACCCAAGAACCACCCAATCTGGTCCCCTTCAAGAATGGCGCTTTTCGATTAGCGCTAGAGAAACAAATCCCCATCATTCCTGTCACCTTATCCTACAATCATGTAATTTTGGCTGACCAAAAAGAATTGATTTTAAAGCGAATTCCTGCCAAAATGGTGTTGCATCAAGAACTTAATCCCATCGATTACCCTACGGAAGAAGCACTCAAGCAACGATGTTTTGAGGTAATTCAGAAACAATTGCTGCAGGATAATCCAATCACAGAGCCCAAGCAAATTTCCAACCCAATTAGTTCCTCACCCAATATCCAGCCCAATGAAAATTGATCAAGCCACTATACGGAAAATTGCCCATTTGGCACGACTTAATTTTGATTCTCAAGCTGAAGAAAAAATGAGAAAAGACCTTTCTCAGGTTTTGGAATGGGTAGAACAACTGCAAGAATTACCTACCGATAATGTAGCTCCACTAACCAGCATGTCTTCAGAAATCAATGCTTTCCGAGCGGATGAAGTTGGCGAACAACTTACGCAAGAGCAGGCCTTGAAAAATGCACCTAAACAAGAAAATGGATTCTTTACAGTTCCCAAAGTAATGGAATAACATGCCCATTCAGTCGAAAACATTTTTTTTTACCAAGCTGCTCACCTACCTTTTTTTGGGATTTGGAGCTATTCTAGCAGTTTATGCTTTGTATACCTCATCCCAATACAGCCCCAACCTACTAGCAGGAGCTTTTGCGGATCGATTACCAGTTCCTTTCTCTAACCTAACTATTGGCTCATTTCAAATCCCAGTTCAGGTAGACCATTTTGTGGTAATTCAAAATTACCAGGTTGTCCCCTACCCAATGACTACTACGGAAAGTCTACTTTTTGGAGGCTTTATTTTACTCCTATCAGTTACCGTCCTTGCTACACTGAGTCAATTTAAAAAACTTCCTTTTTTAGCGTCTGGAATAGGTTGGATTCTGATATTGACCTTGGCCAATTTAAATGGATTAAACATTGGTGGAGCAAGCTCCAACCTTCCATTATTGCTACTCATTACTGCTACCCTGCTACCCACCATTTATTTTCATATTTGGGGAAACCAATTACCGTATTGGATCCGTTGGACTGCACTGGCAGTTGCCACAGGAGGAACTGTAACCCTTCTCATCTATCTCAGCCCAATTGTTCAGCCAGGTCTCTACCTTGCTGAGCAAAGTCTAATTCTTGGATTAGGAATGAGCATCGCTTGGATTTTCTGGCAGGGACATGGCTTTTTATCTGGTTTATTGGTTCTTATTTCCAAAG
>JBJOOF010000110.1:0-16183 GCA_046051425.1 Bacteroidota bacterium | reverse complement strand
TCAAGCCCATCGAACCAGAAATCACCGATGCCTCGTCAGTCAAAATATCTCCAAATAGATTCTCGGTGATCAACACATCATAGGCCTTGGGCCATTGGATCAATCGCATGGCTACGGCATCCACAAACTCATATTCTACTTTTACATCTGGATACTCAGATGCCAATTCTTGGACGGTTTCTCTCCACAATCTGGAAGTAGCCATCACGTTTGCCTTGTCCACGCAGGTCAGCAGTTTTCTCCGCTTTTGCGCAGCTTCAAAACCCATGCGAGCCAAACGCACAATCTCCTCCTTGCTGTAGACGTTGGTATCAAAAGCCTTGGTTCCTTGTTCGTTTCTACCTCTAGGCTCCCCGAAATAGATGCCTCCGGTCAGTTCCCTGAAAAAAACTAGATCTACCCCATCCACTCGGTCCAACTTGAGGGGGGATTTGTGTACTAAGGAAGGAAAGGTAAAGGTGGGGCGGACATTGGCAAAGAGTCCTAATTTCTGACGCATGCGCAATAAGCCCTGCTCTGGACGAACCTTAGCTTTGGGATCGTTGTCGTATTTGGGATCACCAATTGCCCCGAAAAGAACCGCATCAGCTCCCACGCATATTTCATGGGTAGCATCCGGATAGGGATCCCCTGTCGCATCTATGGCACAAGCCCCTACCAAACCTTCTTCGAAGGTGATGTGGTGGCCAAACTTCTTTCCAATTGCTTCCACTACTTTTACTGCCTGAGCAATTACCTCCGGCCCAATGCCATCGCCAGGCAAGAGTGCTATTTTCATTTTCATAGGTATAAAATTACGGATGAATTTCCTTTGGGTTCTTATCCATGATATTCAACATTTTTTCTGTAGCCATCATGGCAGCTACGGTTTGGTCTGGATCCAATCCTTTGGTTTTGAATCGACCTCCATATTCCCAGGTAATAACCGTCTCCACAAAAGCATCGGTTTTTCCCCCTGGAGGGATGGTCACGTGGTAATCAACTAATTTGGGTAGGTCTTTTTGCAAAGAAGCATAAATCAGACTCACTGCCTTCATAAACGAATCGTACTGTCCATCACCCGTAGCAGTGGCATCGTGGTAGCTGTCGTACACCTTGAGTCGCAACTGTACCGAAGGCTTTAGGCCTTTGGATTGGGTCATGTGGTACCCATCAATGCTGATGTTTTTGGTAAAGGAATTGTTTTGGAGCACATCGGAAATGATGTAGGGCAGGTCCTCAGTAGTCACTCGTTCCTTTTTGTCTCCCAATTCTATAATTCGCTGGGTGACGCGAGCCAGTTCATCCGGCTCCAAAGAAATTCCCAGGGCCTCCAGATTTTTTGAAATATTGGCTTTTCCTGAGGTCTTGCCTAGGGCATATTTTCGTTCTCTCCCAAATCGCTCGGGCAGCAATTGATTGAAGTACAAACTCTTTTTTTGATCCCCATCGGCATGAATGCCGGCAGTTTGGGTAAATACATTTTCTCCTACCACGGGCTTATTGGCAGGAATGTATTGCCCAGAAAATTGTTCCACCAACTTGGATACCCGAAAGATCTTTTGTTCCTGAACGCCGATTTCCAAATCCGTAAAATCCTTAATCACTGCTACGACGGATTCCAAAGGAGCATTGCCCGCCCGTTCACCTAGCCCATTGATCGTGCTGTGAATACCAGACACCCCCTGAAGCACTGCCTCAAGCACGTTGGCTACCGCCAAATCGTAATCGTTATGTCCATGGAAATCGAATCGTAAAGAAGGGAATTTGGAGATTACCTCCGCCAAAAAGTCGCGTACCTCTGCAGGAGAAAGGATGCCCAACGTATCCGGAAGCATCACTCGCTGAATGGGTTGCTGTGCAAGCATTTCGATGAGGCTTAGCGTATAGTCCCGAGAGCTACGCATCCCATTGGACCAGTCTTCCAAGTAGACATTCACTTGAAGCCCTTGCTCCAACGCATAGGCAATGCACTGCTGAATTTCAGCAAAATGTTCCTCGGGCGTTTTCTTTAATTGATGAACCAGGTGATTGAGGGAACCTTTGGTTAGTAAATTGAGCACCTGGGCACCGGCCTCCACAATCCAATCCACAGAAATGGGGGTGTCCACAAATCCCAGGACTTCTACTTTGTCCAAATACCCTTTTTGAGCTGCCCATTGGGTGATGCGCTGCACTCCCTCTAGTTCCCCCGCTGACACGCGAGCAGAAGCTACTTCGATGCGGTCTACTTTTAATTCTTCCAAGAGTGCCTTGGCGAGGTGAAGCTTTTCGGATGGCAAAAAAGATACGCCTGAGGTCTGTTCGCCATCCCTCAAGGTCGTATCCATCAGTTCCAATCTTCGTGCCTCCATGCTTAACTCAGTTTATCGCTTGGCTTCAAAGCCTTCGATTTCAGTAGCCATGTTGATGAGATAATCGATGTCATCGAACCCATGCTGCATATTGTCCTTCTTGTATTCGTTGATATCAAAGGATTCAGCATCCCCCGTAGCAAGTAAGGTGATCGTTTGTTGAGGCAAGTTTACTTCCACTTCGGTTAGCGGATCTGCAGCTATGGCAGCAAAAAGTTTATCTGCAAACGCGGGCGTCACCGTTACTGGAAGTACACCGATATTTAGGCAGTTGTTTTTAAAGATATCTGCAAAAAAGCTGGACACTACACAGCGAAAGCCATAGTCATACAAGGCCCAAACGGCATGTTCTCGGCTCGATCCGCATCCAAAGTTTTTTCCCGCAACAAGAATCTTCCCGCTGTAAGTGGAATCATTGAGTACAAAATCAGCCTTTGGCGTTCCAGCAGAGTCGTAGCGCCAATCGCGAAACAGGTTGTCTCCAAAGCCTTCTCTTTCTGTTGCCTTTAAAAAGCGAGCAGGGATAATTTGGTCCGTATCCACATTCTCTGTCGAAAGTGGTACGGCTGTGCTCTGTAGGATGGTAAATTTATCGTATGCCATTTTTTCTTAGTCCAAATGTGGTAAAATTAGCGAGAGGGTAATGCTATCCGTGTACTCCATAAATTCCGCCTGCCTGCGGCAAGCAGGTATTTTCAATTTCCAAATACTTCCCGTGGATCGGTGATTTTCCCCGTAATGGCTACAGCAGCTACCGTCAATGGGGAAGCGAGTAAGGTGCGTGCACCCGGTCCTTGACGACCTTCAAAGTTTCGGTTGGAAGTAGAAACAGCATATTTGCCAGCAGGAATCTTATCGTCATTCATGGCAAGGCAAGCCGAGCAGCCTGGTTGACGTAGCTCAAATCCTGCTTCTTCCAAAATAGCTACCAATCCTTCGGCTTGGGCTTGTTTTTCCACTTCCCGAGATCCTGGTACAATCCAAGCGGTAATGGAATCGGCCTTTTTATGCCCTTTCACAAATTGAGCTACTGCCCGGATATCTTCGATGCGCCCGTTGGTACAGGAACCTACAAATACGTAGTCTACCGATTTTCCAAGGATTGGTTCCCCTGGTGCAAATCCCATGTAGTCTAAGGCTTTGAGGTAAGAGGTCTTGTTGGAGCCTTCCATGCCCTCGGTGGATGGGATGTTATCTACTACCTTGATGCCCATGCCTGGATTGGTACCATAGGTAATCATCGGTTCGATATCCGCAGCATCAAAAGTCAACTCTTCATCAAATACTGCCCCATCGTCGGTACGCAAGGTGTTCCAATAGGCCACCGCTTTTTCCCAGTCTGCACCTGCGGGAGCATATTGCTTTCCTTTTAGAAAATCGTAGGTGGTTTGATCTGGAGCAATTAACCCTCCACGAGCACCCATTTCGATGGACATGTTGCAAATCGTCATGCGAGCTTCCATGGATAGGCTTCGGATGGTCGAACCTGCATATTCTACAAAATAGCCAGTGGCACCTGCTGCTGAGATTTTGGAGATGATGTAGAGAATAATGTCTTTGGAGGTTACTCCTTTTCCTAACGCTCCTTCTACAGAGATGCGCATTTTCTTTGGCTTGGACTGCATGATGCATTGGGTAGCCAATACCATCTCCACTTCGGAGGTACCGATACCAAAAGCAATGGCTCCAAAAGCACCGTGGGTGGAAGTATGTGAATCCCCACAAACAATGGTCATTCCGGGTTGAGTTACCCCCAACTCTGGGCCGATCACGTGGACGATACCATGGTGTGCAGATCCCAAGTCATGCAATTCAATGCCGTACTTCGCACAATTCTCGCGAAGCTTTTCTACTTGCATTCGAGAAAGCTTGTCCTTGATCGTCTGATCTTGATCTACCGTAGGTACGTTGTGATCTGGAGTGGCAATGGTTCGGTGTGGGTACTTTACTCCTATTCCTCTTTTCTCCAAATTCAAGAAAGCCACGGGCGAAGTCACTTCGTGAATGAAGTGCTTGTCGATGAAAAATACATCAGGGCCAGCGGGCACGGATTTGACTACGTGCGCATCCCAGATTTTATCAAATAAGGTGTTCTTTTCCATAGTTAGGCAGTCGCATATTCTTTGACTGGAATTTTGTTGAGTGCATCGACAAATGCTTGCGCGGAAGCAAGTACGATGTCTTGATTGGAGGCAAAGCCATAATAGGGCTTGTCAGACTTGATGAGACGCATGTGCACCTTGGCAACATCGTCACTTCCCTGAGTCATGGCCTGAATGAGGAATTCCTCCAGCTCCACTTGCGGCTGTACGAGTGATTCAATGGCTTTCAACACTGCATCTACTGGTCCTACACCCGTAGAAATTGCGGAATGGTGTTCATTTCCGATTTTAAGGTGTACCTCTGCTTGGATAGTTCCATTGGAGGTATACTTGACATCACCCAATTCAATGAAATTGGAATCCTCAATGTATTTGCCCACTAGCTCCAATAAATCTTTTCTCCCTACATCCCGCTTGGAATCAGCTAAGATTAGAAATGCCTCATACACTTCACGTAATTCCTCTCCTTCGAGTTCAACTCCCAAGGCATCTAAGTGATGCTTGAGTGCAGCTCTTCCAGAACGTGCAGTAAGAACAATCGTAGATTCAGAAACACCTACCTCCTTAGGGTCGATGATTTCGTAATTTTCGCGATGCTTCAAAACCCCATCCTGATGGATTCCTGAGGAGTGCGCAAAAGCATTTCTTCCCACAATCGCCTTGTTGGGCTGCACCGGCATGTTCATCAATTTAGATACCAGTCGGCTGGTGTGGTAGATTTTTGGAGTGACGATGTCCGTGTAAACCGGAATGGATTGGTGGCACTTGATGGCCATCACCACCTCTTCCATGGAGGTGTTGCCGGCACGTTCCCCGATTCCATTGATGGTCACCTCGACTTGTCTGGCACCTTGCTGCACGCCGGCCACGGTATTGGCGGTTGCCATGCCTAGGTCGTTGTGACAATGGGTAGCGATGATGGCCTGATCAATATTGGGTACCCGATTTTTTAGGCTAGAAATGATGGCTCCGTACTGTTCAGGCAAGCAATACCCCGTGGTATCGGGAATATTCACCACTGTAGCTCCTGCCTTGATTACTTCTTCGATGATTTTGCAGAGAAAATCTGCTTCAGCTCGACCTGCATCTTCCGCATAAAACTCCACATCTTCTACAAATCGCTTGGCAAACTTAACCGCCGCTACCCCACGACGAATGATATCTTCGGGAGTGGAGCGGAGCTTGTACTGAATGTGATAGGGAGAAACGCCGATACCCGTGTGAATACGCCCTTTTTTGGCGTATTGAAGTGCTGCACCCGCTACCTCAATGTCCTTTTCTACTGCACGCGAAAGCGCACAGATAATTGGATTAGTAACAGCTTTCGATATTTCAATAACTGAATTAAAATCACCAGGGCTAGAAATCGGAAATCCGGCCTCAATGATGTCTACCCCAAGTTCTTCCAGCGCCTTAGCAACAATGATTTTTTCTTGGGTATTGAGTTGACATCCAGGCACTTGTTCTCCATCTCGAAGCGTGGTATCGAATATCCATAGCTTTTCACTCATGAGCTTTTGGGTTTGGGTAAATTAATTATTTTCTGGTCTCAACTTACGCACGACGGCGCCCGCCTGCCACATTTCAGATTCACGAAGTTGAGCAAGTTCAGCTTCTAACTTTTCTCTATAATCCGCCTTGGAGTTGGAGTCAATGGATTTTTGCGCTTCTGTTCCAGATTTTACAGACTGATACAATGCTTCAAATACCGGCTTGGTCGCGTCACGGAAAGGCTTCCACCAGTCCAAAGCACCGCGCTGTGCAGTAGTAGAGCAGTTGGCATACATCCAATCCATTCCATTTTCTGCCACTAGTGGCATCAAAGACTGGGTCAATTCTTCGACAGTCTCATTAAATGCTTCAGAAGGTGTATGTCCATTGGCTCTAAGCACCTCGTACTGAGCTGCGAAAATTCCTTGGATGGCTCCCATCAAGGTACCACGCTCTCCAGTCAAATCAGAAGTTACCTCACGGTAGAAGTCTGTTTCAAAAAGGTAGCCAGAACCGACACCGATACCCAAAGCCACTACGCGGTCTTTCGCTTTTCCTGTTCCATCTTGGTAAATGGCGTAAGAAGAATTAAGTCCTCTGCCTTCCACAAACATTCTTCTCAAAGAAGTACCGGAACCTTTAGGAGCAACCAAGATCACATCCACATCTGCTGGAGGAATGATTCCTGTTTTTTCCTTGTAAGTAATTCCAAATCCATGGGAAAAATAAAGGGCTTTCCCAGGGGTCAAGTGTTTTTTCAACGTAGGCCACAAGGCGATTTGCCCTGCATCTGAAAGCAAAAATTGGAGGATAGTTCCACGAGAGCAAGCTTCCTCAATTTCAAAAAGAGTTTCTCCTGGTACCCATCCATCGGCGATGGCCTTGTCCCAGGTCTTGGAGCCGCTTCGCTGACCCACAATTACGTTGAAGCCGTTGTCACGAAGGTTGAGCGCTTGGCCTGGGCCTTGCACCCCGTATCCAATCACTGCGATCACTTCATTTTTTAGGACCTCTCTAGCTTTTTCTAAGGGGAACTCTTCTCGGGTTACTACGTTTTCTTCAACGTTTCCAAATTTCAATTTCATAGTAGAAAATTTTAAGAATAGATTTTTAGGTTGAGTTTAGTTGACAAATGAGTCTATGGTGAGCATGCGCTTGGCGACAGCCACCCTACCGGATCGCGCAAATTCGAGTATGCCATAGTCTTTCAATAGTTCTAGCAGCTCTCGGGTCTTTTCCTTGTGTCCGGTCAATTCCAGCACGACAAAGTCTGGTTCTGCTGCAATGATTTTGGCATGGTGATCACGGATGATTTTTTCCAAGCCCCCATCTAGTCGTGATACAGGGATTTTATACAAGGCCAACTCTTGGTAGACCACCCCCGAATCCTCGTGGTGAAAGGCCTTAATCACATCGATGATCTTTTCGATTTGGTTGACGAGCTGGATGACAGTCTCCTCGGTGACCGTCACTTCAATGGTGATGCGGTGCACTCCTGGGATCCGGCTTTCAGAGGCCGTAAGCGCATCGATATTGATTCCCCTACGGGTAAAAATGATGGTGATTCGGTTGAGAATCCCAATGAAATTTTCGGTGATGACAAAGATGGTATAGCGTTTCATAGGCGAGAGATTAATGGAGTCGAACTTCTTCTACGGAGCATCCCGTGGCAATCATGGGGAATACATTGTCCTCTTTTTCAACCACCACTTCTAAGAAAAACGGACCATCATGAATCAGCATGTCTTCGATTGCTTCTTGGAGACTGGAACGTTCATCGACTTTCTGAGCTTTGATTCCGTACGCATCAGCAAGCTTGATAAAATCTGGATTATCTAGTTCGGTAAAGGAGTAGCGCTTGTCAAAAAACATCTGCTGCCATTGGCGGACCATACCGAGGTAATTGTTATTCAGCAAGACAATTTTGACAGGAGCCTTGGTCTGCATGATGGTACCCAGCTCTTGGATAGTCATCTGAATTCCTCCATCGCCCACCACGCAAATCACTTGTCGCGAATAGTCGTGTAGCTGAGCACCAAGCGCCGCTGGAAGGGCAAATCCCATGGTTCCCAATCCACCTGAAGTCACCTGAGTTCGCGTTTTCTTGTAATTGAAATACCGCCAGGCAATCATCTGGTGCTGCCCCACATCAGTCACCAATACGGCATCGTCTGCCTTGTACTGGTTGATTTGGTGGATGACCTCACCCATGGTTAAACCTGCTTTGGTTGGGGTCAGGTCGTGTTGCACGACAGCTTCCTTTTCTTGCTGTTCCAAGGCTCGGAATTTGGCCATCCAGGCCTCGTGTTTTTTGCCCGTAATCGCTTCGGTCAATGTGGCTAAGCTTTCCTTGCAATCTCCAAGGACTGCGACATCGGCTTTCACATTTTTGTTGATTTCGGAAGGGTCCAATTCCAAGTGGATCACTTTGGCTTGCTTGGCGTATCGGGATAAATCTCCCGTCACTCGGTCATCAAAGCGCATGCCGACCGCAATCAACACATCGCACTGGTTAGTGAGTAGATTCGGGGCATAATTGCCATGCATTCCCAATTTCCCTACATAGTTGGGATGCTCCTGGGAAAGGGCTCCAGAACCCAAAAGGGTGGATGCGGCAGGGATTCCCGATTTGTCTAAGAAGAACTTCAGCTCTGCCTCCGCTTTTCCCAAAATCACACCTTGGCCAAACAGCAAATAAGGCCGGCTTGCACTATTGATTAGCGCTGCCGCTTCTTGTATGGCTGGAAGGTCTACTGGGTGATGGATTTTATAGGATCTAAACTCTTGGCAAGGGCTGTAATTGAACTCTTCTAGTTCCACCTGCGCGTTTTTGGTAATGTCAATCAGCACAGCACCCGGTCTTCCGGAACGTGCGATAAAAAATGCTTTGGCAATGGCAGGCGCAATATCTTTTGCATGCCTTACTTGGATGTTCCACTTGGTGGCAGGCATAGAAATACCCATCACATCCGTTTCTTGAAACGCATCCGTTCCTAAGAGATGTGCGGCTACCTGACCGGTGATGCAAACCAAAGGGGTACTGTCGATCTGGGCATCCGCCAAACCTGTAATCAGGTTAGTGGCCCCTGGACCTGAAGTCGCAAGACAAACTCCTACCTTACCCGAAATACGCGCATAGCCTTGTGCGGCATGGATGGCACCTTGTTCGTGACGGGTAAGTACGTGTTTGATTTGGTCGTGGTAATCGTATAGAGCATCATACACCGGCATGATAGCACCCCCGGGATAGCCGAAAATTATTTCAGCTTGCTCGGCAATTAGCGATCGAACGACAATGTCAGCACCTCTCATTTTTGTTTCCATGGAATCAGAAGTTATCTGTGACACAACCCTCAGAGGCGGTTGCTACGAGTTGGTTGTATTTTTTGAGCGTGCCTTGCAAGCCTACGAGGGGCTTAGGAGACCAGGTAGTTTTGCGCGTTGCAAACTCCTCTTCGGTTACCGCTACCTGAAGACTTTGGCTGTCGGTATCGATGGTAATGAGGTCTCCATCACGGAGAAGTCCAATAGGACCTCCACACCAGGCTTCTGGTGTCACGTGACCCACCACAAATCCGTGGGTACCTCCTGAAAAACGACCGTCAGTAATCAAGGCTACATCTGAACCCAAGCCAGCACCGATGATCATGGAAGTAGGCTTGAGCATTTCAGGCATTCCAGGTGCACCTTTTGGACCCACGTTGCGAATGACTACCACATCACCCGCCTTGACCTGGTGGTCACGGATGGCATTGTTGGCATCCAACTCGGAGTCATACACCTTGGCAGGCCCGGTAAATAGCCTTCCTTCTTTGCCTGTAATCTTAGCTACAGCACCCTCAGGGGCAAGGTTTCCAGACAGGATGCAGAGATGCCCCGTGTCTTTGATGGGAGATTCTACAGGATGGATGACATTGACTTTGGAAGGTACTAGCGCCTCCACCTTTTCCAAATTTTCTGCCAAGGTTTTCCCTGTTACTGTAAGGCAATCTCCATGGAGGTAGCCTTTTTCTAAAAAGTACTTCATAAAGGCGGGAAGGCCTCCTTGCTCGTGCAAGTCTTCCATCAGGAACTTTCCTGAAGGCTTAAAGTCACCCACCATAGGGGTCTTGGCATTGAGGTCCTTGAAGTCTTGAAGAGAATAATTCACGCCTGCCGTACGAGCGATGGCCAGTAGGTGGAGTACCGCATTGGTACTTCCTCCAAGGGCGATGGCTACCCGCACAGCATTTTCAATGCTTTTTCGAGAGACGATGTCTTTGGGCTTCAGGTCCATTTCTAGTAAGATCCGTAGGTAATGATTTACCTCTCGGCACTCCCGTAATTTCTCAGGGGAGTTGGCAGGATACGAAGCTGAATACGGTAAGGACATACCCAATGCTTCAATCGCTGAAGACATGGTATTGGCCGTGTACATTCCTCCGCAGGCTCCTGCTCCCGGGCAGGCATTGCGAATCACCCCATCGTAATCTTCCGGGGTAATGGTGCCTTGAATTTTTTTACCAAAAGCCTCAAATGCTGAGACGATATTTAGCTTTTCACCTTTGTAGAGGCCCGATGCAATGGTGCCCCCATAGACCATGATGCTAGGGCGATTGATGCGAAGCATTCCCATCACCGCACCAGGCATATTTTTATCACAGCCCGCTACAGCGATGCAGGCATCGAAAGAATGTCCAAGCACGAAGGATTCGATGGAATCTGCGATAATCTCTCTGGAAACTAAGGAATAGCGCATCCCTAGGGTGCCCATGGAAGTTCCGTCAGAGATTCCAATAGTATTGAAAACCAATCCCGTCAATTCTTCTTCTTGGGAGGAAGCTTTGATGTGCGCAGCAAAGTCGTTAAGGTGCATGTTGCAGGGATTACTTTCGTAGCCGCAACTTGCGATTCCTACAAAAGGCTGCTTCATTTTTTTGTCAGACATGCCTGTGGCATACAACATCGCCATGCCTGCAGGATGCTCGGGGTTGTCACTTATTTCCCAACTGTATTTTTTAAGCGGATTTTGGGTCATGGTATCGTAAATAAAAAAAGTGCCTCATTGGATGGAGGCACTTTACAAAGTATAGAAGTATAGCTCTAGTCTTGTGCCTCACTTGGAATTAGAAAGGAGAATGCTAAATCGCAGGAGTAGGAACAAGGAGTAAGTCATGTGTTCACGGTAAGATGATTCAGTACTCAATTACCATACAATAGTAATTATCTAGACCGAGACTTACAATATTTAATTCTTCATGTAACCATTTATTCAGCGCTTAAAATTGGGTATAATCTATTTTTACGGATTTTTATTTCTAAAAATAAGGAATGTCAAAACTAGCGCCTCGAAAACAGGCTGAATATTCTACCTGTTCAAAATTTTCTACTGATTTTTATTTTTTTCAATTTTTTTGATTCATCCCTGCATTTCGACTAATGAATTAGAGCAATACCCTAACAAATGCTAAATTTTTGGCCAAAGTTTGAAATATTTAAAAAAGAAACGAAAGCAGCCGTTCTACCTTGATTTCCCTTACTTTTGTTGAAATTGTGCCCCATGATCACCTTTCCAAACGCCAAAATCAACCTCGGACTTCACATCACGCAAAAGCGTAAAGATGGCTACCATGAAATCGAATCCTGCATGGTTCCTATCCCGCTCTGTGATGCCTTGGAAATGATCTTGGACAAAAAGCCTTCTTGGACTGTAACCGGTTTGGAAGTGCCTGGAGATCCCAAGGACAATTTGATATTGAAAGCTGAAAAGCTGCTCAAAAAAGATTACCAGGGTTTGCCTAGTCTCCAAATCCACTTGCACAAACATATTCCCATGGGCGCTGGCTTGGGTGGAGGCTCCGCAGATGGAGCGTTTGCACTGAAGCTGATGAACAACCTCTTTGACTTGCATTTGGACGATTTCTTTTTGGAGGAATATGCTGCAGAATTGGGAAGTGATTGCCCGTTTTTCATAGAAAATACGCCCAAAATTATCCGCGGCAGAGGAGAAATTCTTGAGCCTTGTTCTGTATCCCTTCAAGGATCTTACCTGGTACTAATACACCCAGGAATTCATGTAGGCACCAAGGAAGCGTATGCGGGAGTAGTTCCAAAGGCTCCCAAAACCAAACTAGAAACCATTTTGGCAGATCGTAACCGCTGGAAGGATGAGTTGGTCAATGATTTTGAAAAAAGTGTTTTTCAAGCCTATCCAGAGATAGCTGGAATCAAAGCCTCCCTGTACCAGGCTGGAGCTTACTATGCCTCCATGTCAGGTTCGGGATCTAGTGTATTTGGGTTATTTGAAGAAAAGCCAAAGGAGTTAAGTTTTGATAAAGGCTACTTCCTTTTTGAGCAGAAAATCTGACAAACTAGAGAATAAAATTTAGACAGGTAGTACCCCGCCAAGATCAATTTAAAGTCTGAAACTTATCCCAACACTATTTCTCCAAAACCCGGGACCCGTGAGATAGTCCAAATCATAAGTTAGGTTAAATACAACTCCTGAAATTTTTAATGGCGCCATAATCTTTCCATTTGCTCCAAAACTAGGTCCATTATAGTCTCCATTACTTTTTAAGGGTTGGTGGATTGCCACGCCTGGACCAAGGAAAAGGTGACTTTCACCAATAGGGAAAATCTTCACCAAGTAATTCGCCTGTCCCTTTAGACTAAACCCCTCGTAATAATTAATAATTGGTCCTTCCGGTCTTTTACTGAGGTGATTAAGATGAATTTCAAAATTTGCACCTCCTAATTTTGATTCATTAAACAAGCCAATTCCCAAAAACCCTCCATTTTGAAATGGAGTTGAAAAATTGTTAGGGGGCTTTATTTGGTTTAAATAACCCCCCATTAGCTTCATTTCAAACTTAGCTTCTTGAGCCAACCCATTTAGATGAAAAATTAAAAGCAAGGAAAATGTTGCTAGAATTCTTGCCCTTTTCATAGCAACTGGATTTGAGGAACCAAATAAAACTGAAATTTTCCAAATCGCTCAATTCCATAGTCTACTCCCAAATATGTCCTTTGCCCGAAGCCTCTATCTGTGAAAGGATTATTGATTGTGCCACACTTATTAAATGTTTGCGAAAAATGAAGTTGAGCAAAATTCCATCCTCCAACAGTTGTCACTTGTGATTCTGTCTGACCCTCGGGATTAACCTTTATCACTGCAGTCACTTGTGTTTCATCATTATTTGAAGGTCTTCTATTGAATACTATCATTGACACATCCACCTGTCTATCTTCCCAGTTATTTATAATAAAGGATCCGGGACTAGTCCTCCATTGCCCAGTATCCCCTCTTTTTATTTCCAATTCGTAGAAAATTGTGTTGGAAACCGCATTTCCACCAGGATTAGTCCCTAGTACAATAATTAAAGTCAATCTATCCGGATGTGGCCAGGACCTAATTGAACTTGTCAACATTAACTCAGGCATTAAAAGCCTAACCACACTGCTTTGATTTAGATCTTGACAATTGGCAGAGTTAACAAAACTTTGAATCGCAAAATTTTCTCCTGATGTTGACTCTTTGTTATCTTTTCCAATTTCATTTCCAAAATCAAAAGAGCCCAATACGATCGTGGGGTTCTTTTTAGCATAGGCATCATTTACCCAAAATTCCCGCTTATAATCAGATTCAACCCTGTTTTTTGAAAAATCCACAATGCTTGCTTTTGTTTCACCCTGCCATTCTTGGTCTTTATTTAATTTCCAATCTTCAAATTCTTGTGTCCACCAAGAAACTGTCAACTGGCTTAAAGAGGCCTCTTCAAAGTTTTCTGCTAGGTAGGGAGCCACCATCCCAATTTTATAATCTTTGATAAAAGCAATTAGTTCTTCTGTTGAATAAACAGAAGGTGAAGATGTTTTCGAAATCCTACCCTACTAAATTCAGCCACAATGGCTGATTTCTTTTTTGCGCCAAGAATAACCCCTGCCTCAAAAAGCTTAGATAGATCAATAGAAATTTCACCTTGATTTCCTTCCATTTTCGAAAAACCAAACAATTCAGCTCTAGCATTTGGGTCTTGAAATACTTGCCCCATGTATAGCGACAAGGCTTTTAATTTAGCTTCATATTCAGAATCCTGTGAATCGAATAGATCTGAGCCTAGCACATCCACCACCTGACTGGCGTCAGGAATTTCTTGGCAGGAAGATGTCCCAATCAGAAAAATAAAGAGGAAACGAGAGATTTTTTGAGAATTAAACAATTGAATCTTCATAAAAATTGAGTTTAAAAACTTGAACCTAATTTTAAATAAATAAATTATTATTTCAAAATTTTTAAAAAATTTATTTTTTATTAAAAAAATTATATTTTTTATTTTTTATTTTTTATTTAGTAAAAAATTAAAAATGAAGTTTGGGACGATCGATTTCCAGAACATTACTGCGATACATCCGAGGACCGTTTGATTGAAAAAATGGTTAAGGATTCAAAAAAATGAATTTAGGATCGCTCTAGTGACTTTGGTAAACAGAATATCGCTAAAGGCTCATTAGGCGAATGGACTCTCTGCTTTTCTTCTCCTATTCAAGTAATTCACGATGGGATAAATCAGCACTGAAACCAGGATAATCAAAGTGCCTAAATAAAATTGAGGGGTCATTTTTTCTTTTTCCCCAAAAATTAAGACCGCCAACAGAATCCCATAAACGGGCTCCAAATTGATAGTCAGGTTGATGGAAAAAACTGGTAGGCGCTTCATCAATTCCACCGAAACCGAAAACGCATATACCGTACAAATTCCTGCCAAAATCAGGAGCCAAAACCAATCCATTCCTTTCCAATCCCATTGAATCGCTGAACCATCGATGTAGGAATAGAGGGGCAAAAACAGCAAGGCCACTAAGCTCGCGGCCGCCATTTCGTAAAAAGTGATTTGGTAAGGGCTATATCGAAATGTCAAGCGTCCATTAAGAATGGAAAATAGGGCACTCAAAAATGCGGCCGCCAAGGCCATAAACAGTCCCAGCCAGTATCCATTTTCAAACTGAAAGATAACGAGCAAGCCTGAAATCACCAGCAGACCTAAAGCCACCTCGAAGGGTTTGATTCTCTTTTTGTTGATCAAGGGATCCAAAAAAGAGGTCCAAAGTGAGGTGGTAGCCATGCCCGCCAGGCAAACAGAAGCGGTAGACACCTTGGCCGACCAAAAAAAGAAGATCCAATGCAAGGAAATCAGCACCCCTACCCCTACGATTTTGAGCAAGTCCATGGGAGCTACACGGAGCGATTCTTTTCGAATTCCCATCAAGACAGCTACTCCTATCGCCGCCAGAAGTGTGCGGTAAAACACGAGCTCCAAAGACGGAAGGCTAATCAACAAACCTAGGATGGAGGTGACTCCCCAAATCAACACAATAAAGTGAAGTAGCAGGTAATCCTTGAAGGTGGAAGGAAGCATCACCGAGGAACCGTTTTGTACAAAATCAATCCTGTAAAGGCAAAGACCAAGTTAGGCATCCAGACTGCAAGTACAGGAAATTGGGTGCCCGCTTCCGCAAAAGTACGGGAAAGCAAAAACAGGAGAATGTAGACAAAGGCCAGAAAAAAGCCCATTGCAATTTGAAATCCAGACCCTCCCCTCGATTTGCGTGCTGACATAATCACCCCAATAAACGTAAGGATAACTGAGGCAAAGGGTGACATGTAGCGCACGATTCGTTCGATTCGGTAATAGCTCACATTGTCCGCTCCACGCTCTTCCAAGAGGGTGATTTGCCGACTCAATTCGGGGAGCTTAAGCGTTTCGTGGTGATTTTCAGGAAGGTCAAAGTCAGAAGGAGAAATGGAGAGCACCGTATCCAGCGCATTTCCAGTAGAGTAATCCTCCCCTTTTTCCTTCAGCACTCGTAACCTCCAATTTTCTAGCCTCCAAACATTCTTGGTGGTATCCCATTGAATCAAGTCAGAGGAAAGCTTAGAGATCAATTTCCCTTCCCGGATTTCCTCCAAGGTGAAATTGTATCCCGTATTACTGGTTTTGTAAAATCGACTGATGTAGGCATAAGCATTTGGTCCTACTTTGATGTGAATATTGGGATCTGTGGAGGCATCGCCTTTTTCCAGGTATTGCATTCGGAATTGGGCTACTCCAGCGGTAGCGCGAGGCAAAACCCATCCGTTCAGCACAAAACTGGTAGCTCCTATCAATGCAGCTGCAAAAAGAAAAGGACGGAGTAAGCGAATAAAGCTGATACCTGAACTCAAAATGGCTACAATTTCTGTTCGCCCGGCCATCTTAGAAGTAATAAAAATGACGG
>JBJOOF010000109.1:0-10567 GCA_046051425.1 Bacteroidota bacterium | reverse complement strand
CAATTGAAGCGGGCCCATGGGATGTGCCATGCCCAACTTCATCACCGTATCGATCTCCGAAACCCCAGCGACTCCTTCGTACAAGGTGTAGATAGCCTCGTTAATCATGGGCATCAAAATTCGATTGGCTACAAATCCTGGGTAGTCCTGAACTTCGACTGGCACTTTATCCAATTGAAGGGATAGTTGCATGATCTGGGCTGTGATATCATCTGAAGTAGCATAGCCTCGAATCACTTCGACCAACTTCATGACAGGAACCGGGTTCATGAAATGCATTCCGATGATTTGTGTAGGTCGCTGAGTTACCGCAGCGATCTGGGTAATCGAAATAGAGGAGGTATTGGACGCCAATACGGCTGAAGCAGGCGCCAATTGGTCCAATTGACGGAAGAGTTCTAGCTTGATTTCGACATTTTCAGTGGCCGCCTCTACGACTAGATCAGCATGCTTTACGCCAGATGCAAGCTCTGTATGCGTTTGGATCCGCTGTAAGGCCGCCGTCTTTTCGGCTTCGCTTAAGGTACCCTTAGTTACCTGACGATCCATGTTTTTGGAAATGGTCGCCAAAGCCTTGGTCAGTTGCTCAGCAGAAAGATCTACCAAGGAAACAGTAAACCCTTGCTGCGCAAATAGGTGAGCAATGCCATTGCCCATGGTACCCGAACCGATGACTGTAATGTTTTTCATGAAGTTAAAATCTTAAGAAAGTCTATTGGGTTTGATCTGAATTGAAGTTTTCAAAACTACGGGTAAGGCGTGCGATTTCCAACTCGGTATCTTCCTTTCCTATCGGAGAAGGTGTCAATTTTTATCACCCTGCAAATAGGATTAATCTTTACCTTTGCCACATGAAAGAACTTGGACTGGTCAACCGCTTACTAATTAACCGATTTACTGATTTTGGAGCCTATTTAGCGCTTAGTGATGGAGATGAAGTCTTGCTTCCTAAAGGCTATTTGACCGGGGAAGAGCAAGCGGGAGATGAAGTGACCGTTTTTGTGTATACGGATAGTGAAGATAGACCAGTGGCTGTGACCGACACGCCCTTATTGCTTTTGGATGAGTTTGGGGTATTGACCTGCAAGGAGGTGACCTCCTTTGGGGCATTTATGGATTGGGGTCTGTTGAAAGATCTTTTTGTGCCCAATTCAGAGATGGCAAAACCAATGACCGCGGGTCAAAAATACTTAATTCGACTATGTGCTGATTACAGATCCAATCGATTGATTGGCGTGAGCAAGTACCGTGAATTTATGTATCCTGCACCCAAGGATTACATGCCAGGAAACGAATGTCAGGGTTTGATTTTTGAAAAGACCGATTTGGGTTACAAGGTTTTGTTGGAGGAGCGCTACGAAGGCCTACTCTACGCCAATGAGGTTTTTCAGGACCTTGCCTTAGGAGAAACCCGTAAACTTTGGGTGAAAAAGCGTAGAGAAGATGGGAAACTTGATCTTCAGTTGCTGCCATTTGGTCGGGTGAAGTACGAAGAGGGGTCTGAGAAAATCCTTCAAATGCTTCAAGAAAAAGGCTTTTTGCCCTTGCATGACAAATCTGAGCCAGAGGAAATTCAAAAGGCCTTGGGGATGAGCAAAAAGCAGTTTAAGCAGTGTATAGGACAATTATACAAAGCCCAGGAGATTACCATCCATGCCGATGGAATTTCACTGAGTAAGGATTAAGAGTCTTGGCATAAAATCATTGGCGCAGTTTAACACTCTCGAGCAAGTCCTCCGATGTCCCTAGATCTAGAAAAATTCAATAAGGAGAGTAAGTCGGAATTTCCGGCAAACAAAAAAATCAAGGACAAGATCAAGGCTACTCGTCCCAAAAATCTCGATGCCAGATTTCAGCAAGCCCATGATGAGGTTTTTTCAAAGCTAGACTGCTTGGATTGTGCGAATTGCTGTAAGACCACAAGTCCCATTCTCATTCAAACGGACATAGATCGACTGTCCAAGGTGTTTCGGATGCGTTCCAGTGAATTTATCGACACCTATCTTTTTCGTGATGAGGATGGAGATTACGTGTTCAAGGGTGCTCCTTGTCCCTTTTTAGGGGAGGACAATGGATGTTTGGTCTACGAAGATCGTCCAAAAGCTTGCAGAGAATACCCGCATACCGATCGCAAGAACATGCTAGGAATCATGGATTTAACCCTGAAGAATACCTTGGTATGTCCAGCTGTACTCAAAATATTTTACGAGATCGGCAAAGATTATAAGAAGTAAAGGAATAGTTTTGCTTTTTTAGCAAACGAAAAAGGCCCATTAAACTATGAATGTTTCGGATACTCAGTTTTTAGGAGTAGATGTTGGAGGTACACATCTCAAGATCGGATTAGTAGATAGATCAGGCACTCTTTGTGAGTTTTACAAAGAGGACACCACTGCTTATCGGGAACATGCAGATGGTTTTGGGCCCAATTTTGTGGAAGTAATTGGCACCTATCTCGCCAAGTTTCCTCAGGTAAAAAAGGTAGGAATTGGTCTTCCAGGCATGATCAGTAAGGATCGAATGACTCCTTTGGAGATCCCTGCCATTCCTGCTTTGAATAATTATCCATTAAAGGCTACCCTAAAAGCAAAATACCCTAACCATGACTTTTTCCTAGAAAATGATGCAGCGGCGGCTGCAATAGGGGAATTCCAATTTGGTAAAGGTGATGTATCTTCCAATTTCTTGTTTATCACCATGGGTACAGGTATTGGTAGTGCTCTGGTATTGGATGGTCAAGTCTTCAAAGGTTCTAGAGGAAATGCTTTGGAAATGGGGCACATGCTCTCACGTGGCAATGCAGGACTAGAAACCTTAATTGGTAGACAAGGAATTTTAAAAATTATGGCCAATCTGATTGCCGCTTACCCTGAAAAAGCAGGGGAGTTGGTGGGCAAGGAATTGGGGACACACCTCTTGGTAGATACTGCACGCGCGGGGAATGAGGTATCTTTGATGGTATTTGAAGAAGTAGCCGAGATCATCAGCGAATCCATCGTCTCTACTATCCGAGTGCTGGATGTGACGGATGTGTACTTTGGAGGAGGTATTGCGGCTGGATTGGAGTTTATGATGCCAACAATCGAATACAATACCCGAAAATATTTGACTCCGTACTACGTGAAGGATCTGAAGTTGAAAAAAGCCACCCTGGAGAATAACGCAGGGACCTTAGGCGCGGCTGCTTTGTGCTTTATGGATTCAGGTCTGTAATCGTTACTTCAGAAACTTTACTCAAGGCATTCATTCGAAAAAGAACTCTCAAGGGTTCTTTTTTTTGTTCTACCCCGGCGCAATCCGAACTGGGTTCCAAGAAATAAAAGAAAAAGCTTTGGCTCTTGTCTACCAATTCCACCCGGTCTGGCCTTCCAAAAGTCTTGATTAGGGCCTGATTGTCAATTCCCAAAAATTGATTTTTGATGATCCGAAACTCCTCCATTTCCTGCATCCGTAAACCCTTGCATCCATAGCGGTCTGATTTCCAGTTGTCTAAATTGATTTTTCCTGCTTCCACAGCAGAGCTGCATGAGCTGAGCCAACCGAAAAGGAAAAGGGCGATAAGCAGAACTGAGTTTTTCATGGAAGAAGTTTTGAAAGCCTAAAGATCGTTGGATTTTTGGTAGGGTATTGCGGTAAAGTTTCAAAAATTAAATTTCGACTTAAATTGTCAGTTCTGAACACAAAGAAAGGGCCGAAGGTTTACTCAAATCGGTTATATTGCAACTTCAATCCCACATTTCATGTATTACAGATTCGGAAAGGTTTTCTATTTCTTAAGCGTTCTGGTTTTTCTCTTCACGCTCTTGTATTTCTATGCCGCTCTTCCTGAGCAGATTGGTTTTCGATTGGATGATCAAGGAATCATCCTCCGCGATTATGCCAAAAGCACCTTTTTTTATACGTTAGCAATTGGCTTTCTGCTACTTAATCTGGTGACGATCTACACTCCGAAAACCTTAGAAACCAAAACCAATCGAAAATTGCATCGCATATTTCCGATAGGAGATCCTTTTCGCGATTACCTGTTGACTTGGTTTTATTCTTTTGGCGGTTGGGTCAATTTGAGTTTGGCACTTTCAGGCCTTTTCGTTCATGCCATCAATAATCAAGAAGTATTGAGTGCAGCTTCCTACAACCTTTGGTTTTATTTGATGCCAATTATCCTTTTTGTTTGGGTAGGAGGATTGTTCGTATTGCTTTTCAAAAAATTTAAAGCCACTCAAGTGGGAGTCAACTAGTCCATGGCAGAACAAGTAAACTATACCGAAGACAGTATCCGGTCGCTGGATTGGAGAGAGCATATCCGCTTGAGACCAGGGATGTATATTGGAAAGTTAGGCGATGGAAGTGCGCCTGATGATGGAATCTACGTGTTGGTGAAGGAAATCTTGGATAACTCAATTGACGAACACATGATGGGGCATGGTCGGGTTATTGAAGTAAAAATCACAGAGCATAAAGTGGAAGTGCGGGATTACGGAAGAGGGATACCCCTCGGAAAAGTGATAGACTGCGTTTCAAAGATAAATACAGGAGGGAAATACGATTCCGGAGCCTTCCAAAAATCGGTAGGCTTGAATGGGGTGGGTACCAAAGCGGTAAACGCCCTATCTGATTTCTTTAAGGTGCAATCCTTCCGTGAAGGAGATACCAAAGTGGCAGAATTTGAAAAAGGAATTCTGGTCAATGATCCACCTAAGGGCAAATCATCGGATCGAAATGGAACGAAGATCGTGTTCTCCCCGGATGCCTCCATCTTTAAGAATTACCACTTTATTCCAGAATACCTGGAAAACCAGATGTGGAACTATGCCTACCTAAATGCAGGCTTAAGTATCCAATTCAATGGGAAAAAGTACTTTTCGGATCGAGGATTATTTGATTTGTTATCCAATAAAGTGGATGAGGAAAGTATTCGATACCCCATCATTCATTTGAAAGGAAATGATATTGAAGTAGCGATTACGCACTCCGGAAGTTATGGGGAAGAGTATTATTCCTTTGTCAATGGACAGTACACTACCCAAGGAGGAACTCACCTAGCAGCATTTCGAGAAGCTATTGTAAAGACCATTCGCGAGTTTTACAAGAAAGATTTCGATGCCTCTGATATCCGACAATCAGTCGTCGCTGCTATTGCGGTACGAGTGCAGGAACCGGTATTTGAATCCCAAACCAAGACCAAACTGGGTTCTCAGAGCATTGGTCCAGATGGGCCTACCCTCCGAACTTTTGTCAACGACTTCATCAAGACCGAACTGGATAACTATCTGCACAAAAACCCAGGAGCAGCCGATGCGCTATTGAAGCGAATCATGCAGTCTGAGCGTGAGCGTAAGGAAATCTCCGGTATCAAGAAGTTGGCCAATGAGCGCGCCAAAAAGGCAAATCTTCACAATAAAAAGCTCCGAGATTGCCGCGTCCATTACGACGATCCCAAGGCAGAGGAGGAGTTGAAAAATAAAACGATGCTATTCATCACCGAAGGAGATTCTGCTTCGGGTTCGATTACCAAAAGCAGGGATGTGCAATCCCAGGCGGTTTTTTCCCTTCGTGGCAAGCCGCTCAACTGCTTTGGAATGACCAAGAAGGTGGTTTATGAAAACGAGGAGTTTAACCTCCTTCAACACGCACTCAACATTGAGGACGGCATCGAAAATCTTCGTTACCGAAAGATTGTAATTGCTACCGATGCGGATGTGGACGGCATGCATATTCGCTTGTTGATCATGACCTATTTCCTTCAGTTTTTCCCAGATCTGGTGAAGAATGGGCACTTGTTCATTTTAGACACGCCTTTGTTTCGAGTGAGAAACAAGAAGGAAACCATCTATTGCTATTCCGATGAGGAGCGGCAACGGGCAATCCATAAGTTGGGAAATAAGCCCGAGATTACTCGATTTAAGGGGTTGGGTGAGATTTCCCCTGAAGAGTTTGGAACCTTTATCGGAGAGGATATCCGTTTGGATCCTATTCTACTCAATAAAGACACCAAAATTGTAGACCTGCTCACCTTCTACATGGGGAAAAACACCCCAGATCGACAGGTATTTATCATTGATAACCTGCGAGTGGAGAAGGATTTGGCTCTGGACGACCCTAAAACTGAACAAGAAGAAGTGGATGCTGAGGTAGATGCCTAAGTTTCCTATTATTACCCCAATCCATATTCCTTAACCTTTGGATTATCCACATGAGTGACGATACCCCAATTTCTGAAAATACCGACAGCAGTTTGCACGGTTCCGTACCCGTAACTGGAATGTACAAGGACTGGTTCCTTGATTATGCATCCTATGTGATATTGGAACGGGCTGTGCCTGCAATAGAGGATGGGCTAAAACCTGTGCAACGCCGTATCCTGCATGCCATGAAGGAAATGGATGATGGCCGATTCAACAAGGTGGCCAATATCATTGGTCAATCTATGCAGTACCACCCACATGGAGATGCATCGATTGGGGATGCGATTGTCAATATGGGGCAAAAGGATCTCTTGATTGAGACCCAAGGAAACTGGGGTGATGTGCGAACTGGGGATGGAGCTGCTGCTGCGCGATACATTGAAGCTCGACTATCCAAGTTTGCCCTAGATGTAGTCTTTAATCCGCAGACCACAGACTGGCAACTTTCCTACGATGGTCGAAAGCGTGAGCCTGTAACCCTACCCGTTAAGTTTCCTTTGCTTTTGGCGCAAGGAGTAGAGGGTATTGCAGTAGGCTTGTCAACCAAAATTCTGCCTCACAACTTTAGAGAGTTGATTGAAGCCTCAATTGAAATCCTCCGTGGCAACTCACCTCAGGTACTACCTGATTTCCTTACGGGTGGTTTGGCAGACTTTTCGGATTACCAAGAAGGCTTGCGAGGCGGGAAAATAAAGGTTAGAGCGCGAATTGAAGAGGATGCTAATAAAACGTTATTAATCAAGGAAATACCATTCGGTACTACTACAGATTCCTTGATTGATTCCATCCTAAAGGCCAACGATAAAGGAAAGATCAAAATCAAAAAGGTAGTAGATAATACTGCCAAGGATGTAGAGATTCAGATTCAATTGGCTCCTGGAGTTTCCCCAGATGTGACCATTGATGCCTTGTATGCATTTACAGATTGCGAGGTATCCATATCGCCGAATGCATGCGTCATCATTGATGAGAAGCCTGTTTTCTTAACAGTCAATAAGATTTTAAAGTACAACACCACCCAAACGAAGGAATTGCTTCGCAAGGAGCTTGAAATCCGAAAAGGTGAGTTGTTGGAAAAACTCTTATTCTCTTCCCTAGAGAAGATTTTTATTGAAAATCGCATCTACCGAGATATAGAAGAGTGTACCACCTGGGACGCGGTATTGGAGGCTATCGATAGGGGATTGGATCCCTACAAGCCTGATTTTTACCGTACAATCGTACAGGAAGACTTGGTTCGATTGACTGAGATTAAAATCAAGCGAATTTCCAAGTTTGATGCGTTTAAGGCGCATGAGTTGATGAAGCGGCTTCAAGATGAATTGAAGGAAGTGAACTACAACCTGAAGCACTTGACCGATTTCTCAATTGCTTATTACCAAAACCTACTGGATAAGTACGGTAAAGGAAGGGAACGAAAAACTGAGATCAGAGCATTTGATACTATACAAGCGGCTGTAGTGGCAGCAAATAATGCCAAACTGTATGTCAATCGGGTAGATGGCTTTGTTGGCTATGGCCTCAAAAAGGACGAATACGTCTGTGAATGCTCGGACTTGGATGACATCATCGCCATTCGTCGAGATGGAAAGTTGGTCGTATCCAAAATCCAAGAAAAACTCTTCATGGGCAAGGACATCGTCTATGTAGGGGTGTTTCGAAAGAATGACGAGCGCATGACCTACAACTTCATTTATTTGGATGGGGTGTCTGGAAGGGCCATGGTCAAACGATTCCAAGTAGGAGGGGTGACTCGAGACAAGGAATATGAGTTGACCAAGGGTACCAAGGGATCCAAACTCATGTACCTAACCGCCAATCCCAATGGGGAAGCAGAAGTGGTGACCGTATACCTGACTCAAGGTGCCAAGGCTCGAGTAAAAGTATTCGATTTTGATTTTGCTGAGATTGAAATCAAAGGCCGTGCTGCGGGTGGAAATATATTGACTAGATACCCTGTTCGTAAGGTTCAATTTAAGATGGAAGGAAAATCCACCCTAGGTGGCATCAACATCTACTACGATGCATCGGTAGGTCGACTGAATACCGATTCGAGAGGCAAACAAATTGGCAACTTCCTGGGTGACGATAAAATCCTGGTGTGCTACAAAAATGGGGATTACGAATTGACCAGTTTTGAACTGACCAACCGCTACGAACCTACAGATGTGCTTCTGATTCAAAAATTTGATTCTCAAAAAGTAATTGGTGCGGTCTACTTTGATGGGGCCACCAAAGGTTTCTTTGTCAAACGCTTTTTGATTGAGACCACGACGCTCAATAAGCGGTTTAACTTCATTACCGAACACAAGCAATCCTACCTCAAGTTGGTCACCACCGATGCGCAAGCACAGGTTTCCGTGACGCTGATCAAAGGCAAGGCCGAAGAGCAAATGGATTACGACCTGGAAATGTTGATCGATGTGAAAGGTTGGAAGGCGATCGGAAATAAGTTGAGTACGCACGAGGTTAAAGCCCTGCACTTGATAGAATCCGAACAGGTAGCCGAACCGGTGGCAGCGGAAGAAGCCGAAGAGGAAACCTCCACTGAGGAACTTCCGGAAGATGCAGGGGAGGATTTGGAAGTAGGAAGTACGCTTACGCTAACTCCAAAGAAAGGGGAGGATGAGCAATTGGGACTATTTTAATCAAATAGCACCTGGATGAATCAGCAGGAAGGCATCTTTTCCTTAGGGGACCATGAATTAGTTGCGTATTTGGGGCAGTACATTACGGCCCACAAAAAGTCGGCAATTGAACGCGTGCTAGCCCAACGCACCCGATTTTTTACAGTGGTGCTTGAGGATATATTCAAACCACACAATGCCAGTGCGGTCCTTCGGACCTGTGACTGCTTTGGGATTCAGGATATCCATTTGATTGAAAAGACGGATACCTATAAGGTCAATCCTTTTGTGACCCGAGGAGCGGCTCAATGGGTGGATTTGCATAAGTATTATACCCAAGAGGGATCTGCTGTGGATGATTGCTTTGGGAGATTGCGGTCTGAAGGCTATGCAATCTATGGAACAAGTCCAGCACCAGATTCCTTGTCCATTCATGACTTGCCCCTAATACCCAATCAAAAAGTAGCCCTTGTTTTTGGAAACGAGCACGAAGGGATTAGTGAAGAAGTGAAATCCAAAGTAGACGGGCTCTTGCATATCCCGATGCGAGGATTTACCGAGAGTTTCAATATTTCAGTTTCCGCCTCCATCTTTCTTTATGAATTGATGAAGCGGGCCAATGAAATGGAAATTCCTGATTTTCAACTCTCAGATCAAGAGCGCGACGAACTTCGTTTGCGTTGGTACAAGGACATTGTGCCACATGCTGACATCCATGAGCGGCATTTTCTGCAGCAATCCCAAAATCTGTAAGTCCGATTCCTTCAAATTCAGGGGTTTAACTTTCCTTCTCAGATAAAAAAACGTAGTTTAGGTTCACGTTTTTCAATCCAAATCTATGCGAAAAGGGCTTCTAATTTTCTCGGGAATTGTACTTGTAGTATTCCTTGCAATCCTTGTTTATGCAGGATATCAATTTCGAGATCGGCATTCAGACTACCTTACTGACGTTTCTTTATACAGTCCAGCGGCTACAGTTCAAGCGGGATTTTCAAAAGTGGACCTCACTCCAACCGATTTTGAAACTTGGGATGACGTGGATGGGGATTCGAAGTACGATCCGGAAAAAGGGGATCGCTTCATCGATGCCAATGGAAATGGGGAGTTTGATGCGGTTTGGCTAGCGGGCTTTCATAATTCAAGACCTGCGCAAAGTGTATTGGACAAACTTTGGGCAAGGGCCATGGTGCTCGAGTCTGGAGATGTTTCCATTGCCCTTTGCGTCATTGACATGATTGGTTTTGGAAACGATGAGGTGATTGCTACGCGTAAATTGATTCAAGAAAAGTATCCTGAATTAGACTATGTGGTCATTTCCAGTACCCACGTGCATTCCGCACCGGATTTGATGGGCATGTGGGGTCCTTCAGAGTACGTGAGGGGTGTCAATCCAGAATACATGACCGCTGTTCAAGAAGGAATTGCGAAGGCAGTAGGAGAGGCCTATACCGCAAGAAAGCCGGCCCATTTTAAATTTGCACAGGAACCAGAGCGACTGAAGGAACTGGTTGGAGATACGCGACCCCCTTTTGTATCGGATGCGGGCTTGCAATTGATGCAGGTTCTCGATGCACAAACGGGCTCCACGCTAGGCACCATCTTGAATTGGGGCAATCATCCCGAGACCCTCTGGTTGGAAAACATTCAAATTAGTTCTGACTTTGCCGATCCTTGGCGAAATTTTGTCGAAGCAGGAATTCCTGTAGCAGATACCTTGGCCGAGCCAGGCATAGGAGGTGTGGCGATCTTTTTAAA
>JBJOOF010000108.1:0-5282 GCA_046051425.1 Bacteroidota bacterium | reverse complement strand
GGTTTATGTACAACAGACAGCTGGTCTTGGAAGTGGTTTTTCTGACGAAGACTACAAAGCGGCAGGTGCGAGCCTTTTGCCAAGCATCGAAGCCACCTACCAAATTGCTGAAATGATCATGAAGGTGAAGGAACCGATTGAATCAGAGTACAGCTTGATTAAGCCGAATCAACTTCTATTTACCTATTTCCACTTTGCTTCCTACGAACCTTTAACCAAGGCCATGGTAGCAAGCAAAGCGATTTGCTTAGCTTACGAGACGGTAGAAAAAGCAGACCGAAGCCTTCCACTTTTAGTACCTATGTCCGAAGTAGCAGGTAGAATGGCCATCCAAAAAGGAGCCAACTACCTAGAAAAACCATTGGGTGGTAGAGGGATTCTATTGGGAGGCGTACCCGGTGTGCTTCCTGCCAAGGTATTGATCCTAGGCGGAGGCATTGTAGGTACCCAAGCGGCCTGGATGGCAGCTGGTCTAGGTGCCGATGTGATCATCATGGATGTGTCACTTCCTAGAATGCGCTACTTGGCGGATGTCATGCCAGCCAACGTGAAGACCATGATGTCTAACGAGTACAATATTCGTGAGCAAATCAAGCAAGCAGACTTAATTGTAGGTGCGGTATTGATTCCTGGGGCAAAAGCTCCGCATTTGATTACCAAAGACATGTTGAAGGACATGAAAAAAGGTGCTGTTTTGGTGGATGTAGCCGTAGATCAAGGAGGTTGCATCGAAACCTGCAAGCCTACGACCCACGAGAATCCTACGTACATCATCGACGATGTGGTTCACTATTGCGTTGCCAATATGCCAGGAGCAGTACCTTATACCTCTACCCTAGCGCTCACCAATGCCACACTTCCTTATGCCATTCAATTGGCGGATAAAGGCTGGAAGAAGGCTGCTCAAGAAAATTCAGATCTCTTACCTGGTCTTAATGTGATCCAAGGAGATATTGTCTACAAAGCAGTTGCAGAGGCATTTAACATGCCCTACACTCCAGTTGAAAAATACCTTTCCTAAGGTAGTTTCACCCCAACAAAAATCCCAGCAAGGCCTTCTTGCTGGGATTTTTTGTTTTAAACCAATTGCAGTTCAATGAAAATTGAAAGATCGGATCTAATTACGCTTTTCTCACAAATTCGGATTTAAGTGCCATGGATCCAAAGCCCTCGATTTTGCAATCTATGTTGTGATCTCCTTCGACAAGGCGAATGTTTTTGACTTTTGTTCCCGCTTTAATTGATTTGGGAGCACCTTTGACGGGTAGGTCTTTCACAACGACTACCGAATCCCCATTGGCTAAAAGAGCACCATTAGCATCCTTTACCTGCAATTCCCCAGCTTCTGCAGCTATTTCATCGGTAGGGTTCCATTCTAATCCACAGTCCGGACATACCATCAAGGCATCGAGTGAGTACGTGTATTGGGAGCCACATGATGGGCAAGGTGCTAAATTTTCCATGGGACGAATTTAATCAGATTAATCACCTTTTTAAATAGATAACATAAAGTAAGGTTATGAATTTAGAAATAGGCAAAATAAAAAAAGTAAGGGTTCCCCTACTCAGGTCGTATGGATTTGGCCCATTCCAACAATTCAGCACCCAAATCCATCTGGAATCCAACTAAAATTCCATCAAAAAGTAGCAAAAAGGCCCCTTGTAGGAGAATTGATTTTCCAAATCCAATCCATCGCTCTTTTTCCAAGCGAAGTCCCTTTTCAATCAAGAAAAAGCCAACGGCCATGTACGCAAGGTCCAAGGCCGCATTGAAAAGGAGAACTTTTTCGATTTGTTGCTGGGCTGTCAGCACCTCCCAAAAAATTATAGGCAAGGAAATCTGGCTTGCCTGCCAATAACCATACCCTGCAATCCCCAGATTCACCAAATTCCAATAGGCATTCATCTGGTGAAAAGCCTGCACTTGACCTCGTGTCTGAAAGCCTCTGACGATTCCAACCAACAAATTGAGTAGTGCCCAAGATCCCAGAATCCACATTCCTTGTCGATTGTACTCCAATCGGGTGGAATTGAAAATTTCCAAAGCAGCTGAATCCTGAGCCAATGCAGGCAGCGAAAGTGTCCCCAATAGAAGGAGAAGAAAAATGGAAAAGCGGGTAAACATGATTTATAAACCTACAAAGAATCTCGAAAGTTTGAACTCATAGGATAGAATCCAGGGTATTCCAAAGCATTCGTAAGCCAAAGAAACAAATCATTAGTCCTGCGAATACTTGTAGCACCTTTCGAACTGTTAGGGACATCAAATGGGCCAACTTACCCGCAAGGAATGCCTTCGCCAAGTCAAAACCAAAGACAGTAAATAGTAAGGCTGCATAAAAAAATGCTCGATCTGAGATCCCCCAACTGGTTTTGATAGAAACCATACTCGCAATGGATAGCCAAAATAGCATAACGAAGGGATTGATGCCATTGATGCCGAAACCTTGCATTAAGGCTTTGCCTTGACTCGCTAAGGATGGAGAAGAATGGCTAGGTGCTGCTGTTATTTTCTTTCGAAAAAAACTGATTCCAAAACCTATTAAAATCAAGCCTCCAAAAAAACCGAGGTACTGCTCCACATTCGGAATAACGGTCAAAGCCTGGATTCCAAAGTAAGTAACTACCACATAAACCAAATCACTTAAAAAAACACCAAAGGCAAGAATGGCTGATTGCTTAAACCCATGATCCATGCTCGTGGTCACCAAGGCAAAAAATACAGGACCAATCATCATGGAAAGCAAAAGCCCCATCTCCAATCCTTCTAAAATCGCAGCAAACATCTTCAAAAGTACCGCCTCTTCGGTTATATTTGAATTCATTCCGATGAAATTTTACCGATGGATATCCAAGCCAACCTTGAGCAGGTCAAAAAATCTTTTATTAATCCCAAGTGTCAACTAATTGCCGTTAGCAAGACCAAGCCCTTGGAAGATCTACAGTCCGCCTACGCTGTGGGAATTCGTGATTTTGGCGAAAATAAGGTTCAGGAAATCCAGACCAAACAACCTGAGATGCCCGCTGATACCCGCTGGCACATGATTGGGCACCTCCAGAGCAATAAAATCAAATACATCGCTCCCTTTGTATACCTCATTCATGGTGTAGATTCCTACAAACTTCTGCTGGAAATCGACAAGCAAGGCAAAAAAATAGATCGAGCCATTCCAGTATTGCTACAGATTCACATCGCAACCGAAGAGAGTAAGTTTGGCTTTGACCAAAAAGAACTGGATGCTATGCTTGCTGATCCCGAATTTGTAAACTTGACCCATGTTCAAGTGCAAGGATTGATGGGGATGGCGACTTTCACGGATGATTTGGAACAGATACGAACCGAGTTTAGAGGCTTGAAGCAGCTTTTTGAAGCATTAAAAAAACGAAGTCTCCCTTCCTTTATTGATCTCAAAGAACTCTCCATGGGAATGAGTGGGGATTACCAAATCGCCCAAGAAGAAGGAAGTACGATGGTCCGCATAGGCTCGGCCATTTTTGGAAGCAGAAATTACCCAACCCCATGAACGCAAAACGAATCCTTCAATTCGCTGGACTTTCCGGAGCAATAGCTGTAGGCCTCGGTGCCTTTGGAGCACATAGTCTGGAAGCTTTATTGATTCAAAATGGAAGGCTAGACACCTTTCAAACTGCCGTAAACTATCATTTTTACCATACACTAGCCTTACTAGGTATTGGGATTTTGGCTACAGTCAAACCTGAGTGGAAAGGGATTACCTTCGCCGCTTGGTGCATGATACTTGGCATTTTAATTTTCTCAGGCTCACTTTACGTGCTGTCGTTATCGGGCATTACCTGGTTGGGAGCGATCACCCCCTTAGGTGGTGTTGCCTTTATTTTGGGCTGGTGTTCCCTTGTATATCTAAGCATTAAAAACAACTAATATTTTGAAAAAAACTATCCTGCTTTTACTAATATTCCTTGCAGTTGGCAGAACCACATTTGGCCAAATAGCCCAGCAGACACTTTCTAAATTGGAAAATTCATTGGGAGAACAAAGTTTCTTTAATGGACATGTAACAGGGTTTATTCTCTATGATTTGGAAACCAAACAAGTGGTATTTGAAAAAAATAGCCAATTGTATCAAATTCCAGCATCCACTACCAAATTACTTACCCTGTATGCTGCATTAGTCGTATTGAAAGATAGTACCCAAACCCTCCGCTACCAATCTGCTGGAGACACCTTGAAAATTTGGGGTTCGGGAGATCCAAGCTGGAGATATAAAAACTTCTCTCAACCTGATTTTCAAAAAATCATTGGGAATCATTCCCTAATCCAGTTTTCTGATGCAAACCAAGTCGCTACTGCCTATGGCTATGGCTGGCAATGGGATGATTATTACTACGATTATTCTACTGAAAGAAGCAGCTTGCCTATTTATGGGAATATGGTAGAAGTAAGCAAATCAGGAGACACCATTCAACTTACCCCACAAATTTTTCAAACAAAACTTCAAACCACCAACAAACTAATCAAAGAGTTGGAGCGAGATTTTCATAGCAATACATTCTTTTTTAATGCCTCTACCTACCTAGGTAAAGAGAAATATATCCCATTCAAGACAGATTCAAGATTATTTGTTGACATAGCAAGCCAAGAAACTGGAATTCCATGGATTTATAAACCAGATTCATTGCCAGTAATTCATCAAGAATTAAGAGCGAATGATTTAAAACCTTTACTGAAGGAAATGATGCTTATCAGTGATAATTTTTTAGCTGAGCAAATTCTACTGATGGTTTCGGATAAACTTTTTCAAACCTTAGATAACGAGAGAACTATCGATTACCTATTGAAAACCGAACTTTCTGATCTCCCCGATCAACCTAAATGGGTGGATGGAAGTGGTTTGAGTCGACACAATCTAATCACTCCACGATCTTTGATTCGCCTAGTTGAAAAACTCACTGTACTTATGCCTGAAGAAGAGCTTGAAGAGTATCTTGCTGTTGGAGGAAAAACAGGTACGCTTAAAAACACCTTCCAGGCAGCCACCCCTTATATTTTTGCCAAAACAGGAAGTATGAGCCATTCATACAATTTGGCAGGAAAAGTAAAAACTAAGTCTGGCAAAACTTATGCTATTGCCTTCATGAATTCCAACTTCCCCTTCCCCGTCTCAACGGTACGCAAAGAAGTGGAAAAAGTAATGATTCAAGTACGCGACAACTTTTGAAGTATCTATTTATTGATTAAGTTGGCAACCCTTTGATTGCCCAAAAAAACCACCCCACCCAATCAATGAATAAACGTAGTTTCT
>JBJOOF010000107.1:0-5766 GCA_046051425.1 Bacteroidota bacterium | reverse complement strand
GCCTCCTTTATATTGGCCATTGCCTCTTCCATCAATTTCTGGAGAAGGCGACGCTTTAATCTCAAAATGGACTTGAATGCAGTATTTGCCAAATCATCGGATTCCAGTTGAATGAAAATTTGAAATTTATCTTTCCAATGCGTCGATACCTCATGACGCTGCGTGATCAAGGCAATGGCTTCTTGCCGAATCTCCGCATCCCCATGGTTGAGAAATAGTTGGTCGGAAGGAATAGTTCCTAAACCTACGCTTTCTCGATACAGATGAAGCATTTTCTGGTAAACGGGAGTTTGGAAACTAACCTCCGCTATTTCTGTAAGGATGTACTGACTAAAATGAAGTTCCTGCTCATCTAATTTTTGACCTCCATAATTGAGCAAAAGTCGCATGGTCTCACGTTCTTGCGCCAAAAGATGGTCCTCCGTACCAGCCTCCACGGGAAGCGTCAGCAGGTCTTCAATACTTTCTTCAACGGCTTTTTCCTCTTTGGCTCGCTCAAACTGATCCTTCTGCGTTTTGATCAGGATTTTATTGAGTTCGGCATGCAGGATTTCTTCTTCTATACCCAAGAGACCAGAAGCCTCCTTGGCATACACAGAACGAATGATCGGATCAGGAATTTTCCCGATACTTTGCACTACTTCACGGATGATTCCTGCCTTGCGGATAGGATCCTTTTCGATTTCATCTTGGTATAAGCCGATCTTAAACCCAATGAAATCCCGACTATTTGCTTTCAGGTAATCTTGAAAGGCTTGCGAACCTACTTTTCTAGAATAGCTATCTGGGTCTTCCCCATCGGGAAAAACTACCGCTTTGACATTCAAACCACCTTCCAACAACAAATCTATCCCGCGAAGGGAGGCCTTGATGCCGGCGGAGTCTCCATCGTAGAGGACGGTCACTTGGTTGGTAAACCTCCGGATCATCTTGATCTGCCCATCCGTCAAGGAAGTGCCTGACGAAGCAACTACGTTTTCAATGCCCGAAAGGTGCAAGGAAACTACATCCGTATAGCCTTCCACCAAGTAACAATTGTCTTGGTCTCGAATGGCTTTCTTCGCTTGAAACATCCCATACAGCACATCACTTTTGTGGTAAATGGGGGTTTCTGGAGAGTTGATGTATTTGGGTTGATTTTTATCCTTGGTTAGAATTCTCGCACCAAACCCGATTGGCTTGCCGCTCACATTGTGAATCGTGAAGGTCACCCGATTGCGGAATCGATCATACAAGCGTTCCGGCTCTCCTTCTTTCTGCAAAATCAAGCCCGCTTTTAGGAGTATTTCTTCTTGATAACCCGCTGATTTGGCAGCTTTCAAGAAATGATCCCAGCCATCCATGGCATAGCCTAGGTCAAATTTTTGGATGATTTGAGGGGTAAATCCCCGCTCTTTGAAATAGCTCAGCCCAATGGACTTACCTTCTTCGGTGTCTAAGTTTTTGACAAAAAAGTCTTTGGCAAAGTTGACCGCGATAAACAAACTCTCCCGCTCACTTTGCTCCAAATTTTGTTCAGGGCTGAGGTTTGCTTCCTCCTCTACCTCAATCCCATACTTCCCAGCGAGCTGCCGAATGGCTTCTTGAAATCCGATTCCTTCGATGTCCATCACAAATTGGATGGGATCTCCCGCTTTCCCGCAGCCAAAGCACTTGTAGATTTGCTTGGCAGGCGAAAGAGAAAAAGAAGGTGTTTTTTCACCATGAAAAGGACAACAGGCCCACATGTTTTGCCCCTTCTTTTTCAAAGGCACGTAATCCCCGATCACCTCGACGATGTCAACGCGTTCTTTTACTTTATCGGTGGTCAGTTTACTGATGGACATGGGCTGGATGAAGTCAACAAAGGTAAGGACTCCTGCGGGAAATTGTAGCCAAGAATAGGAGAAGAAAATTGAAAGGCAATGGGTCTTAAAATACGAGTCTAGGTTTTTCTAAGACGCATTCTTGACCTAACTTGCAAAAAATTTACAAAAGCCATGCAATTGACTCCAGAATTGTTGAAAAAATCCCTTTCCAAAGTCCAAGATCCGGACATTAAGCGGGATTTGGTCTCCTTAGGGATGATTCAAGGGATTGAAATAGATGGTAAAAAAGTGCGATTTACCGTAGTCCTTACTACGCCTGCTTGCCCTTTGAAGGAAGTGATCAAAAACAACTGTCTGGAGGTGTTGGAAGCAGATTTTGGCAAGGACTACAGTTGGGATATATTCATGAGTGCCCAGGTGACCACCGTTCGAGATGCTGCACCCATTTTGCCTCAGGTAAAAAACATTGTAGCCATCGCTTCTGGAAAGGGTGGCGTGGGTAAATCTACCACTTCAGTCAATCTCGCCGTAGCCCTAGCAGAATTGGGTGCCAAGGTAGGCTTGATTGATGCGGATATTTCAGGACCTTCCATCCCTACCATGTTTAATGTGGAAGGAGAGCAACCGGCTGTTAAAAAGGAAGGAGATAAGAACATTATTGTTCCCATTACCCAATATGGTGTAAAGATGATGTCCATTGGTTTTTTGACTCCTACGGACAGTGCCGTAGTCTGGAGAGGGCCCATGGCAAGTTCGGCCTTGCGCCAATTCATTGCAGATGTAGAATGGGGAGAATTGGATTATTTGTTGATTGACTTACCTCCAGGAACCTCGGATATCCACTTAACGCTAGTGCAGACCGTACCGGTAACGGGTGCGGTCATCGTCACCACTCCACAAAAAGTTGCGCTTGCAGATGCAACCAAGGGATTGAGCATGTTTAGACAAGCTCAAATTAATGTTCCCATCTTAGGTGTTGTAGAAAATATGGCTTATTTTTCACCTGCAGAATTGCCTGACAACAAGTATTATTTGTTTGGCAAGGATGGAGGAAAGAAGTTGGCTGAAAAATATGAGGTTCCTTTCCTTGGAGAGATTCCAATCGTTCAAAGTATCCGCGAAAGTGGAGACTCTGGTTATCCGGCCGTATTGAAAGCTGGACCTACCCAGAATGCTTACCTAAAACTTGCCGAAGAGGTAGCCCGTCAAATAGCGATACGGAACTCCTCCTTGGACAAAACAGAATTAGTAGAAATTAAACTTTAAGCAACGCTCATGGAAGCAGTATTGAGAGAGAAAATTGAATTTGCTTTGGATACCATTCGCCCCTATCTGGAAGCAGATGGTGGAAATGTACGAATCGTTGAGCTTACTGAAGATTTTGTATTGAAAATAGAAATGCTCGGAAACTGTGGTTCTTGCCCCATGTCTTCCATGACTCTAAAAGCTGGAGTGGAAGAAGCAATTTTGAGAGCCATCCCTGAAATCAAGCGGGTGGAAGCAGTAAATTTAACCGTGGCTTGACCATACGCCCTATGAAAAACCAACACCAATTATTTTGGCTCCCAAAGTTCCTAACAGGACTATTTTTCATGTTTACCCTTACCGCTTTTGGTCAAGGAATTACCCTTCAGGAATTCCAAGGTGGGGGACAGAGCCACCAAGGTGCTGGTCACAATGAAAAATGCGGACATACATTTCTTGAAATCCAACAAGAAAGAGAACTAGGAGTATTTGGCTCCAAGCCCTTTTTTGAAGACTGGATCAACAAAAAAATCGTTGAGAAAAATAGCAAGCCGCAGATCATGAAGGTTCAAGCTGAACCACGCGTGATTCCAGTGGTAGTCCATGTCCTGCATAACGGGACCGCTGTAGGCGTTGAAGCCAACATCTCAGATGCGCAGGTTCTTCAGCAAATTCGGGTACTGAATGAAGATTTTCGAAGAAAAAATGCAGATGCCATTCTTACTCCCGCGGAATTTCTTCCAGTAGCAGCAGATGCGAATATTGAATTTGTGCTCGCCAAACAGGACCCATCTGGTCTTCCTACCAATGGAATTGTCCGCAAGCAGGGACCTAAAACCATTTATGGGCCAGAAGACGCAACTTTGATCGGTCAGACCTCCCAATGGAATCCTGAAGAATACTTAAATATGTGGGTCGTACCTTTAGTGGATCCTTACTTAGGCTATGCGACCTTTCCTACTTCCAACCTGCCTGGACTTAATTTCGCTCCATCAGCATCAATTCGTGATGGTGTTACAGTCGACTACCTCTTTTTTGGAACAGGACCCGGTACAGCTGCCAATACCAATGGAAGAACTACTACTCATGAAGTAGGCCACTACCTTGGCTTGCGTCACATTTGGGGCGATGGAGGCTGCGAAGTAGATGATTTCGTCCTCGATACACCCAATCAGGACAATCCCAACAATACCATTTGCAATGCCAACCCAACCCGTTTTTCTTGTGGCAACAACAACATGATCCAGAACTACATGGATTACACGCCGGATCCATGCATGAACCTGTTTACTAAGGGCCAAGTAGAACGATTTGATGTAGTGCTTGCCAATAGCCCTCGAAGAGCATCGCTGGTAAACGGTCGTGGAACCAAAGAACCAGTTCTTACAACTAGAGATGTGTCCTTGTTGAGAGTAGTCACTCCTTTTGACGCTTTGTGCCAACCTAGCATCACCCCTCAATTAGAAATTCAAAATAGAGGAAGTGAATTGGTCTCTTCAGTAAGTATTGAATTTAGATGGAACGGAACTTTAATCGAAAGCAAGCAATTTTCAACCAATCTAAAATCTTCAGAGAAAACAGTAGTGAGCTTTTCAGCCTTCGATACAAAAGGATTGGAAAGTGAATTTGCCTTTACACTAATTCAGGTAAATAATGGAGCTGACTTGATTCCTTCAAACAATACCTTAACTACTAAACCTATTCAACAAGGACAGCTTACGCTCCCTTATTCCGTTCCTTTGACCACACTACCTTCTACCTGGATCATTGGAAATCCTGATCAGTCTTTGACTTGGGAGAAAACCAATCTAACCATCGACGGAAGTGTTCAACCCGCCCTCTTCATTCGCCATTACGAATACGAGGCGCAGGGACAGTTCGACTACTTTGTTTCTCCGCAAATTGACCTAACCAAGTATCCGAATGCCCAATTGGTATTTGAAGTAGCGCACGGTCCTTTCAACCAAGCAGGGTTCCAAGATGAGTTACTAGTCGCTATTGCTCCGGAATGCAGCACAGATTTTGATATCATCACTCCTCCTTACAAGAAGAGTGGCACTAGACTTCAAACATCAGACGCTACAGTTGAAGAATTTATTCCAACAAGTGCGACACAGTTTAGAACGGAGCTGGTCAACCTCAATAAATTCAAGGATTTAGGAAAAATTCGACTGGCCATTGTGACTAAAAATGCTTTTGGTAACAATATTTATCTTCGGAATATTCGGGTAGTACCCACCGAAGAATTCAAGTATGACTTGAAGATTGAAGATGTAATCGCTCCTAGTCCTATCAGTGCGGGAACAAATGCACAAGAAATTGTACGGCTTACCAATACAGGAAACCTGCCAATATCTAAATTCTTGTTTTCAAGAAATACGAATAATTCAGGAAACCGTGTTTTCGTAGGTTCTGGCACAACCATCCCTGCTGGACAATCCATCAATGTAACGTTGGCCAAATCAACTGCTGCTGGAAAGAACAACTTGAAGTTTGGCGTAGCTGAACCAAATTTTGATCAAAACATACAAGCAGCACCTCAAATCAACTGGTACAATCTTGAAAATACGGCTAGACTTGAAGTGCCTTGGAGACAAAATTTCAACAGCAGTACCGACCTAGCTCCATGGCTTACCATTAATCCAGAAAGTGATCAGGCTGCTTGGCAAGTGACCGCCGTGACGGGAGCCACAGGCCCAAACAATGTAGCTCG
>JBJOOF010000106.1:0-10255 GCA_046051425.1 Bacteroidota bacterium | reverse complement strand
CTATTCAGATTATGTAAACCAAAGTCTGCATGATATTTTTAGCAAAGAAGTAATCGACCGTTCCATTATTCAGGAAATGAACAACCTGGAATCTGGAATTTTACTCAACCAAGGTGCAGGAAACTTCGCTTGGAAGCCTTTTTCAATGGATGGTCAGAAATCTTGGATTTTTGCAATTCAAGCGCTCGACCTCAACGAAGATGGGATTCAAGACCTGATCTTGGGAGGCAATTTATCCCATGTCAAGCCGGAACTTGGAAAATACGATGCGAGCTATGGAGAAGTATTCCTTGGAAAAGGAGATGGAACCTTCACCTTCTGGCCCAATCGAATTCATGGATTGAAGTTGGACGGTGACATCCGAGCCATCGCAAACCTTGGAGGCAAGCGGCTCCTTTTCGTTAAAAACAGTGCTCCTGCAGAAATCTGGACCTATTAATCGCTTCCTTTTGGATGCAGTAAAAACCTGAATTTTATCATTTGGGAATATTCCCCATTTAGGTAACTTTGACTTTCTCGAATGCGTGCATTCGAGACTGCCCCAGCTACTTATCCCCTGTTGACATTTCCATGCGTTTCCAAAGAATAGTGCTCCTTCCCATCCTGCTTTTGCTAGCAGTGATTTCCTGCCAAGAGAAAAAAGATTACTCCCAGGCCATTACAGACGGAACCTATTTTCATGCCGCTCAAAAGCAGGTAACTGAAGTCATCATCCACGATATTTTTTCACCTCCCGTAGCTGTCCGTATTTACTCCTATTCCTCCTTGGCCGGCTATGAAGTAGCTGCAGCCACTGACCCTACGAATTACGCGTCATTGATGGGGCAGCTGAATGGATCCGAACCCATCACGGTCCCTGTTCCAGCGAATATTTACCCTCCTTTGGCTTCCTTAGCGGCTTACTACCATGTGAGCACTGCTTTGATTTTTTCTGAGGAGAAAATGCATGCACACCGGGATTCTGTATTTGAAGAACTTAAAGAAAAAGGGATTCCTGACGACGTATTTGAAGCATCTGTAGCCTTCGGTCAAGCCATTGGGGATAAGGTCCGGGAATATTCCAAAAAGGACAACTACCACCAAAGCCGTTCATTTCCTAAATACACCGTTACTAGTGAGCCGGGTACCTGGCAGCCTACCCCTCCTGCATATATGGAGGCAGTTGAGCCGCATTGGAACAAGATTCGAACCTTTGTATTGGACTCTGCTGCCCAGTTTAAGGTAAATCCACCACCTGCATTCTCCACCGAGCCAAACTCTGAATTTTACAAGCGAGCCAAGGAAGTATACGATATCCAAAAGCAGGCCACCAAGGAGCAAACCGACATCGCCATGTTTTGGGATTGCAATCCCTACAAGATGAATGTAAAGGGCCACGTCATGTTTGCAACCAAAAAAATCACTCCCGGTGGACACTGGATGGGTATCGCCTCCATCGCCTCCGCGGCAGCAGGCAAAGACTGGAAGGGAACGGTGGAAGCCTTGACCCTCACTGCCATCTCGCTCAACGAAGCTTTTATCGCCTGTTGGGATGAAAAATACCGCAGCCGCACCATCCGACCTGAAACCTACATCAACCAGCACATTGATGAAAACTGGGTTCCACTACTTCAAACACCCCCCTTCCCGGAGCATACCTCAGGACATAGCGTCGCTTCTACGGCTGCATCCTTTACCTTAGCACAGCTTTTTGGAGATGAGCTCCACATCGTAGACAGCACCGAGGTAGCCTATGGCCTTCCTGTCCGAGAGTTTGATTCCTTCTCTCAGGCTGCTTCGGAAGCTGCGATTAGCCGTTTTTATGGGGGTATTCACTACATGACCGCCATCGAAGAGGGAAGCAAGCAGGGCAAGCAGGTAGGGGAGCTGATCTGGAAAAAAATCTCCACCCGGCCCAAAAAGTAAGGTCTAAAAAACCTTAAACGCCTTGGAAATCAACGTGATAAATCTCCCTTGCCCCCTTGTCAATGGGGAATCGCATCACTGGCACCTCAAAACTTTTCTATAGAATTAGAAATTGGTTTCCAAATACGTAAAAATTAAAAATTTATCAACAATTACTGGAGATCAGTTGGGGTGACTCCCTCCCGATAGTCATCGGGACAAGCTCTTACAAGGGGGATAAAGGGGGATTTGTAGAAATCCCTAAGAAAAAATACAATCAATATTTTTCCTTCCTACTCGTACAATTTTTTAGCCAGAATGTACTGCTCCACTCGCTCGGGAAGCAGGTAGCGAACAGACAATCCATCTTGGATCGATTGGCGAATAAAGGTGGCCGAAATATCAAGCAAGGGAGCGTCTAGGTAACTAACTCCTGGATGTTCCAGCGTTTTGACCTCCCCAGGTCGTGGATAAACCAGGATGGGGTAGTGCTCTAAAATCGCTTTGTAGTTTTTCCATTTGTGAAAATGACTCAAGTTGTCCGATCCTAGAATAAGTGAAAACTGGTGCTGAGGATGTTTTTCACTAAGAAGCGTAAGCGTATCGATAGTGAAGCTAGGTTTGGGCATTCGAAACTCTACGTCGGAGGCCCTGAAATCAAAATTATCATCGATGGCCAGCTCCACCATTCGGAGGCGATCATGCTCATGCACCAGCGATTCTTGTTTTTTGAATGGGTTTTGCGGACTGACTACAAACCAAACTTGATCTAATCCTCCCCGTTGAAAGAGCGCCTGGGCGATAATCAGGTGTCCCACATGTATGGGATTGAAACTACCAAAGTACAGCCCTATTTTCATGCTTAGGCTTTCAAAAAAGTGTTCACTAAATCAACTGTCTCAGCTGAAGATTTGGCAAAATCATCATTGAGAACGGTCACATCAAACTGCTTTTCGAAAGTCATCTCAAACTTTGCTTTGTAGATTCTCCGAGAAAGCGATTCTTCCGATTCGGTGCCTCGGTCATTCAGGCGTGACTCCAAGACTTCAAGGGAGGGCACCTTTACAAAAATGGCCAAGGCCTGCTCTCCAAAATATTTCTTTAGAGCCAGTCCCCCTTTGACATCCACGTCAAAAATCACTGCTTTCCCTTCCTTCCAAATCCGATGCACCTCTTCTTTCAAGGTGCCATAAAAATTGCCCGCATACACTTCCTCCCACTCTACAAAGGCATCCTGGTCAATTTTATTTTTAAACTCATCGATACTTAAAAAATAGTAATCACGTCCATGCACCTCATGTCTTCCTCGTCGATCACGTGTACAGGCAGAGATCGAAAAGCCCAGGCGGGGAACATGCTGCATCAAGTGCTTGACTAGGGAAGTCTTTCCAGATCCCGAGGGAGCGGAAAAAATAATGGCTTTGCCGGAAGGAATACTCATCGTGCGTCTTGAATCATTTGACGGATAGACTCCGCCAGTTTATCAGGTAAAGGTTGTTTGGTGCATTTGGTTTTGAGCACCTCTCGAATGGCTTGTTCCAAATGAAAATGTGCAAAGCAGGGCTGGCATTGGTCTAGCTTTTCTTGAAGCATTTCGTTGCCACCCTCCACGAGCTCTCCATCCAAGATGCGCTCGAGGAGCTGAAAGCACTTGCCTACATCGCTGCACTGCAATTTCCGCTCTGGGGATGATGCGTCTGTATTTTCCATAGCTAATCGTTTAGTCCTCCTCTTCGTCCCTGCCGTATCCCATTGATTGGGCGTAGCCTTTTAATGTATCTTTCAGGAGATTCCTAGCCCGATGCAGCCTAGAGCGCACGGTACCGATGGGAATATCCAAAATTTTTGCCATCTCTTCGTAAGTGAAGCCCTCCAAATCTGCCAAAATGATAACGGTCCGAAAATCTACCGCCAAGCCATTCAAGGCATTGGAGATCTCATCCCCCAACATGTCCTTGACTGATTCCGCGCGAAGGTCACTCGTGCTTTGGTAGTCCACGTCATCCGAGTTGTAGAAGGTCTCTACTTCCTGGTAGTCTACCGTAGCCGGTTTCTTACTCTTCTTTCGGTAATCGTTGATGAAGCTGTTTTTGAGAATGCGGAAAAGCCAAGCCTTGGCATTGGTTCCCTGCTCAAAGGAATTGATGAAGCGAAAGGCTTTCATGTAGGTGTCCTGCACCAAATCCTTGGCATCGTCTTCGTCGAAAGTCAGTCGAAAAGCAAAGTTGTACATGGAATCGATGTGGGGCATAAATTCCCCATCAAAGACCAGAGATCGCTCCTCCTGAGAATATTTCCTTCGCTGAGCTTCAGACATAGACCAAAAGTACGCAATGCCTCAAATTATACCTAAATTCCCCTCCTATTTCCCTGCTTTTCCTTTATTTTGTGGTTGAAATCGTCTCCACTCCAGGGGCAATTCACCATCATCCTACCGAACACATGCTTTTCTTTAAACTGTTCTCCCGACTACCCCTCGGGATCTTGTATCTTTTTTCCGACTTCCTGTACCTGATTGCCAGGTATGTGGTTCGCTACCGCAAAAAAGTGATCGATGAAAACTTGCTACATGCCTTTCCGGGAAAAACAGCAAAAGAACGGAAAGCCATCCGCAATAAATTTTACCGCAACTTCACCGACTCCATCGCCGAAACCATCAAGTCTCTCACCATTTCCAAGGAGGAACTGGCCCGAAGATTTACCATTACCAATCAAGATTTTCTAGATCAGGAGGTCAAAAACGGAAAAAGTGTACTCCTGCTCGCAGGCCATTTTTTCAATTGGGAGCTGGGCCTGCAGCAAGCAGCTGTACTCAGCCAAGTGCCTTCAGAGGGGGTATATCTAAAGATCAATAGCCGCTTTTTCGGTGAACTCATGTACCAGGCGCGGACTCGCTTTGGGAATACGATCACGGAGAAAACGGAGTTTCGCGAAACCGTCAAAACCCTGAATGTACAACATAGAGTAGTGCAACTCGCTGCAGACCAACGACCCAATCGACGAACCACGCGTTACCAGCGCCCCTTTCTGAACCGACCCGCCTACTTCTTTGAAGGGGCGGAGCACATCGCCAAAAGCATGGACCTTCCTGTTTACTTTGGGGAAATATCCAAACTTGGCAGGGGCCGTTACCAGGCTACCTACGAGCTTCTCACAAAAGGCCCTTACGATAGTCATCTGGAGCACAGCATCACGGATGCCTTCTGCGCGCGACTGGAAGCAAATATCCACTTCCAGCCGGACTTGTACCTCTGGAGCCACAAGCGCTGGAGAATTTAAAGCAAAAGGCTTAACTCTCCTCTAGGCCCCGCTTCAACTTGACAATTCAGTTGGCGCTGAACCCTAAGAAATTACGATTTTCATTACAGAATTTTACTAGATTCATTATCTGGATGGTCATGTCTTGATACTTAAGTCTAGCCACTTGATACTATACAAATGGATTACCTCAAGGAACTCAATCCCGAACAACGCCAAGCCGTAGAACATACGGAAGGCCCAGTGATGATCATTGCTGGAGCGGGATCAGGAAAAACGCGGGTGCTCACCTACCGTATCGCACACCTGATCTATGCCAAAGGGGTGGATGCTTTCAACATCCTCTCCCTCACCTTTACCAACAAGGCGGCTAGCGAAATGAAGCACCGCATCGAAAAATTGGCAGGCCTAGAGGCTCGGAATACCTGGATGGGGACTTTTCACTCCGTTTTTGCTAAAATCTTGCGCGTGGAAGCCGAGAAACTAGGCTACCCCTCCAACTTCACCATTTACGATACCGACGACTCCAAATCCCTCATCCGCACCTTGGTGAAGGAACTCCGCCTCGACGACAAGGTGTACAAGCCTAGCGTGGTACTTTCCCGAATTTCCGGAGCAAAAAACAGGCTCATCTCCTGGCAAACCTACCAAAACGATCCTTTTGTAAAGGCGGATGATGAAGCGGCCCTTCGCCCAAGAATGGGGGAGATCTACCAGCGCTACCAAGAAAGATTGTTCAAAGCCGGAGCCATGGACTTTGACGACTTGCTTTTCAATACCAACGTGCTCTTCCGAGATCACCTCGAAGTGCTCAACAAGTACCAGCAGCGCTTCAAATACGTGATGGTGGACGAGTTTCAGGATACCAACATCTCCCAATACCTAATCACCAAAAAACTGGCTGCAGTACACCAAAACATCTGCGTGGTGGGTGACGATGCCCAAAGTATCTATGCCTTCCGTGGAGCAGATATCCAAAACATCCTGAATTTCGAAAAAGACTACCCGGACTTATTTGTGGTGAAATTGGAGCAAAACTATCGCTCCACCAAGACCATCGTGGAAGCGGCCAACTCCATCATTGACAAGAACAAGGCCCAACTCAAAAAGGTGGTGTGGACCTCAAACCCAGAAGGAGACCTCATCGAGCTATTCAAAGCCTCCTCCGATAATGAAGAGGGGCGAATCGTGGCTAACACCATTTTTGAGGAGAAAAATAACAAACAACTCAGCAATAGCGATTTTGCAATTCTCTACCGCACCAACTCCCAGTCCCGATCCATGGAGGAGGCCCTTCGCAAACTGAATCTCACCTACAAAATCGTAGGGGGGCTCTCCTTCTACCAGCGTAAAGAGATCAAGGACCTCATGGCCTACTTCCGCTTTGCCGTAAACCCGGCAGATGAGGAAGCCTTCAAGCGCATCATCAACTATCCCAAAAGAGGGATTGGAGATAGTTCGGTGGAGAAAATTCTTGTTTCTGCCTACGAACACGACATTCCCCTCTGGGATGTGGTGCAAAATGCACACAGCTTCCTAGGCGGCCGTGCGGGGGTGTCTGTGGATGATTTTTCCACGATGATCAAGGCCTTTCAGATCGAAATCGAACGCAAAGACGCTTTCGAAGCAGCGAGTTCGGTAGCCAAACAAAGTGGATTGCTCCGTGAACTCTACGAAGACAAGACCATCGAAGGGCTCAACCGCTACGAAAACGTGCAGGAATTGCTCAATGCGATCAAGGAGTACGTGGACAATCCCGAAAACGAGGACAAAAGTTTGGGTGCTTTCCTACAGGAAATCGCCTTGCTCACTGACAACGATCAGGATAAAAGCCAAACCGATGCAATCACCTTAATGACCATCCACGCCTCCAAAGGCTTGGAATTTAAACAGGTGTTTGTGGTTGGCATGGAAGAAGATCTTTTTCCCTCCCAGATGATGATGCAGAGTCGAGAAGACTTGGAAGAGGAACGCCGGCTCTTTTATGTGGCCTCCACCCGTGCCATGGAAAAATTGTACCTCAGCTATGCACTCACCCGCTACCGTTTTGGACGCTTGCTGAATTGCGAGCCTAGCCGGTTTTTGGAGGAGGTCAACCCCGCCATGCTCAAGGTGACCAAGCGCCTTTCAGCTACGAGAGACATGCCAGGAGCCTTTCGTAAAGACGGCCCTCCCGGTGCTGCAGGATTTATTGGCATCAAAAAACAACCCGAGACGCGGCTACCTACTGCCATGAATGTGCACACCCCCAGCCCAGACTTCAAACCCAGCAATACAAATGGGCTCAAAGAAGGGCAACTGGTGGAGCATCCTAAATTTGGCTTTGGCAAGGTTCAAAAAATTGAAACCGAAGGACTTAACAAAAAAGCCAGCATTCAATTTGAACATTTTGGGGAGAAAACTTTATTGCTTAGCTTTGCCAAGCTCAGAATTATAGACTAATCACCTATTCTCCTACTTGTGGTGATTTTTTGTTACCTTTTACAAGGCAAAAACGAGGAGAAGCCATGGAGCCTAAGGATTTAGAAAAACAACAACTTATTTTGAAAGAATACGGAAAGAATATCCAACAGCTGGTACAGCATGTAACCGGGATTGAAGATCGCGAACGTCGTACGCAAAGCGCCTACACGATTGTAGAGATCATCAAGCAACTCAATCCTACTGTGAAGCAGGAAAACGATCAGAAGCTTTGGGACGACTTGTACATCATGTCCAACTTTACCCTGGATATCGACGGGCCCTATCCCATGCCAGAAAAGGAATTGCTAGGCAAAAAACCTCCACACATCGGCTATCCAAAGGGTCAAATCAAGTTCAAACACTACGGCAGAAACATCGAGAAATTGATCGAAAAAGCCATTGAAATTGAGAACGACGAAGAGCAAGAAAACGCGATCATCTACATCGGTCAGCTGATGCGAAGCTTCCACTCCACTTGGAACCGAGATAATTTTGACGACGGCATCATCCTAGATGATATCAAGACACTCTCCAAAGGAAAGCTTCATATCGATTTGGAAAAAGTACGAGAAAACGCCCTCTTTGAATCCAACACCCGCAGAGATTTCAAAATCCCTCACATCGAGGAAGAGCATTCCAAAAAGAAAAACAACCACGGAAAGAAATTCCGCCCAAGCCACAAAAAACGAAGATAAGCACATGGCATCTTTTAGAGTAGAAGGTGGGCACCGCCTCAAAGGAGAAATCATTCCTCAGGGTGCAAAAAACGAAGCATTGCAGATCCTTTGTGCCGTGCTCTTGACCTCTGAGAAGGTCACCATCCACAAAATCCCAAACATCCGCGATGTCAACAAGCTCATCGAGCTACTTTCTGACATGGGCGTGAAGGTGCAGAAGCTAGCACCAGAATCCTATACTTTCCAGGCGGACGAAGTCAACCTCGCTTACTTAGAAACCCAAGATTTTCTCAACAAGGCCTCTGCGCTTCGTGGATCGGTAATGATCCTTGGCCCCTTATTGACTCGCTTTGGCACAGGTAAACTATCTAAGCCAGGAGGAGACAAAATCGGCCGCCGACGCATGGATACTCACTTCTTTGGCTTTCAAAAGCTAGGCGCTGAGTTTCACTACGATGCCAAAAATGAGATCTTCCACATCGATGGCAAGCACCTAAAAGGCACCTACATGCTCCTCGATGAGGCATCCGTAACCGGTACCGCCAACATCGTGATGGCCGCAGTAATGGCTGAAGGCAAGACCACCATCTACAATGCAGCTTGCGAACCGTATTTGCAGCAGCTTTGCGACATGCTCAACCGCATGGGCGCCAACATCACCGGCGTGGGATCTAACCTCCTCCACATCGAAGGCGTAAAAGTACTGGGTGGCACCACACATACTTTACTTCCAGACATGATCGAGATCGGCTCCTTTATCGGGATGGCCGCCATGACGCAGTCTGAAATCACCATCAAGGACTGTCAAATCCACCGCCTAGGTATCATCCCGGACACCTTCCGACGCATGGGTATCCAGTTGGAATTTAGAGGAGACGACATCTTTGTGCCTGCACAACAACACTACGAAATCGAAACCTTCATCGATGGGTCCATCCTTACGGTAGCGGACCAGATCTGGCCTGGCTTCACGCCTGACCTCCTGTCCATCATCTTAGTGACGGCCACTCAGGCGAAGGGAACCGTACTCGTGCACCAAAAAATGTTTGAATCCCGCTTGTTCTTCGTGGACAAGTTGATCGACATGGGTGCGCAGATCATCCTATGTGATCCACACCGCGCTACGGTTATTGGATTGGATCGCAAGTACCCACTTCGTGGCATCAAGATGACCTCCCCAGACATTCGCGCAGGGGTGTCCCTTTTGATTGCAGCGATGTCTGCGAACGGGACTTCAGTAATCGACAACATCGAGCAAATCGATCGCGGCTACCAAAACATCGACGAGCGCCTTAATGCGCTAGGTGCCAAAATCACCCGAATTGATTAACTCCACTCGATACTTAATTTTCAGATCCCCTTGGCCAAACAGTCAAGGGGATTTTTTATTTCTGACACCTATTCCTATCCTTTTTTAGGATTTTTTGGTATCTTCTTGGCCAATTCCTTAAACCTAAAATCGATATGTCCAAGAAAAAACTCCGCAGCCAGGAATGGTACGGTAGAACCGGCAAAGATGGATTCATCTACCGGTCCTGGATGAAAAACCAAGGGCTTCCCCACCACCTTTTTACCGGCGAAAAGCCAGTGATCGGGATATGCAACACCTGGTCTGAATTGACTCCCTGCAATGCACATTTCCGTGATTTGGCAGAGGCCCTCAAGCGAGGGATCTGGGAAGCAGGTGGATTTCCGTTGGAGTTTCCGGTCATGTCCCTTGGCGAATGCTCGATCAAACCCACGGCTATGCTTTTTCGTAACCTCGCCTCCATGGACGTGGAAGAAAGCATCCGTGCCAACCCCATGGACGGAGTCATCTTAATGTGCGGTTGCGACAAAACCACTCCCTCTTTGGTGATGGGCGCTGCCTCGGTCAACCTCCCAACACTCGTGCTCTCCGGAGGACCCATGCTCGTAGGGAGATTCAAAGGCAAAAAAATAGGCACTTCTGATATTTGGCGCTTTGCTGAGGA
>JBJOOF010000105.1:0-20107 GCA_046051425.1 Bacteroidota bacterium | reverse complement strand
CCATCCAGGAATAAAAAGTTTCAGGAAGCTCACTTTGGTACCCTACCTTGAATCCAGCCAACTCCCCTTCCCAGATCGCGACCAAAGCAAAAGATAGCCGGTGCTGCAAGCGATCTTGGTAAAAAGAAAGACTTGCTTTTCCCGGAAATTCTAAAATGCGTTCGTGCACCCAAAGCAGCTCCGCCAGGCTGGCCTCGCGGAGCTGAAGAGGGGAATTTGTATCCATGAGGATGGTTCTAAAAATAAGGAGTTAAGAACCGAATTAGTCTTTCTTAATCGTAGGGTAAGTCACTCCCAACTGCTCCAAATAGGATCCGTATTTGGTTTCGTCGTAGTAAAATTTCTCCAATTCAGGACGGAAACGATTCATGATGTCTCGGTTCAAATAAATCGGTGGCGCATCCTCCTTGGTGATCATGGGCTTGTAAGTCTCCTCCTTGGTTTGCACATTCTTGAAGTAATCCCAAGCTTGGTCTACCAACTCGGGCTGAAGCAGAAAATCCAAAATGGTCATCGCCTCTGCTTTCGCGCCGGCTGTCACCCCTTTGTGCGCAATTGGGGTAGCCATGGCAATGGCATTGCTCCAGTGGTGACCCGGAAGGCCAGGGATATTGGAAGGAAAGCGCAAGGTCACGGTAGGTACTACCCAAGACACATCGCCGATATCATCCGAGCCTCCAGAAATAGGCTCCTTCACCGGTAATCCCAACTCGTCCAACTTCGTTGGCATTCCCTCTTCCTTAACCCCAAGTTCACGCTGAACCGCATTGGCTAAGGCAAGATCATTTTCATCCCAGGCAGGCAAACCCACCTTTTGGATATTTTGGTACATCTTTTCTGCAATCACTTTGTTGAAGTGACGCGGCCAAGCTGTTCCCAATACTTTAGAAGTCATCGTTGTACCCGTCATCAAGGCAGCACCCTTTGCGATATCGTTTGCTTGTGCATACATCTCCATGATGCCGGTATAGTTGACGTCACGGAAATAATACCAAATGGACGCTTTGGAAGGAACGACATTGGGCTGATCTCCTCCATCTGTAATCACAGAGTGTGATCTTTTGAGCGGATGCAGGTGCTCACGCTTGTAATTCCAACCGATATTCATCAATTCCGTAGCATCTGCAGCACTTTTCCCTCTCCAAGGAGCTCCAGCCGAATGCGCCGCATCTCCTGAAAAAGTGTATTCTACAGAGATTAAGCCTGTTCCTGAGGATTGACCCCAACTCACGCCAAGGTTATTGGCTACGTGGGTAAAAATACAAAGGTCTACGCCGTCAAACTTGCCGTCACGGGCAAACCAGGCCTTAGCAGCCACCAGCTCCTCGGCGATGCCTGGCCAAAGGATAAGCGTGCCACCAATCTGCTCCCGCTCCATGATTTGCTTTACCGCAAGTGCTGCAGTGATATTGAGTGGAATACCTGCATTGTGACCCTCACCGTGTCCTGGGGCCCCTTCTACCATGGGTTTGTGATATGCCACGCCTGGATATTGAGAGGCCTTTGGGATATTGTCCACGTCAGAACCTAGGGCAATCACTGGCCCTGGACCATTGGACCAGGTAGCAAACCAGGCCGTAGGAATTCCAGAAATTCCGCGTTCGATCGTAAAGCCTTGCTTTTCCAAAATACCAGTCAAGTACTTGGAGGATTCTACCTCCTGAAATCCCAGCTCCGCAAAACTAAACACCTTGTCCACCATCACCTGGCTTTGCTTGTGGTTGGCTTGAACTACTTGAACTACCTCAGTTTTGAGGGCTTCGATTTGTTTGGGAGTAAATTTCTTTTGTGCAACAGTCACAAAGGAAACTCCGAGCAGGAGTGCGAGTGTACTTAGGATTTTTGGTGTCATGTGAAGCCTAGTTTGAAACTTTAAACTACAAAAAAGGAAGCCTTCTTTCCAAAAAAAATGACCAATGGTAAACCAAAGGATTCATCAGCTTTAGAAATTTGCTACGCAAAACCCTCATATTTTTCTATTTTTGCAGGCATTACCATAAAAAGCAATTAAAACTTTAACCATGGCGGAGTACAACTTTCGGGAAATCGAGCAGAAATGGCAGCAGAATTGGAAGGAAAAGGGAACCTTTAAAGCAGCGGTAGATCCGAAGCGTCCCAAATTCTATTCCTTGGACATGTTTCCCTATCCCTCAGGCGCAGGCCTGCACGTAGGCCATCCATTGGGATACATCGCCTCCGACATTGTCTCTCGCTTCAAACTTTTGAAGGGATTCAATGTACTCCATCCCATGGGCTACGATTCTTTTGGCTTGCCAGCCGAGCAGTATGCCATCCAAACGGGGCAGCACCCTGCCCTCACCACCGAACAAAACATCAGCCGCTATACCGAACAATTGAAAAATATCGGCTTTGCCTTTGACTGGGACCGAGAAGTGCGTACTTCCGATCCATCCTATTACAAGTGGACCCAGTGGATTTTCATGCAGCTCTTTTCGAGCTACTACGATTTGGAGGCAAACAAGGCCCTACCGATTTCTAGTTTGGTTGCCCGCTTTGAACAAGAAGGCAATGCACAATTAAAGGCAGTTTGTGACGAAGATACCCCTGCCTTCACTGCAGCACAGTGGAAAGCTTTTTCAACAAATGAGCAACAGCAATACTTATTGCATTACCGATTGACCTTCCTGGCAGAGACCACCGTCAACTGGTGTGGTGCCTTGGGTACTGTACTCTCCAATGACGAGGTAAAAGACGGATTTTCTGAGCGGGGTGGACATCCCGTGGAGCGGAAGAAAATGATGCAGTGGTCTATGCGGATCACCGCCTATGCGGACCGCTTGCTCAAGGGATTGGATCAACTAGCTTGGTCTGAGCCCATCAAAGAGATGCAGCGCAACTGGATTGGTAAATCCATTGGCGCAGAGGTAGTATTTGCCGTAAAAGGCTCCAACCAAAAAATTCAAGTATTCACCACCCGTGTGGATACCATTTACGGAGTAACCTACCTGGCCTTGGCTCCTGAGTCAGACTTGGCTGCCGAGCTGATTACTGAGAACCAGCGAGCTACTGCCGAAGCCTACATTCAGCAGGCAAAAAATCGTTCCGAGCGCGACCGAATGAGCGATGTAAAAACCATTTCGGGTGCGTTTACAGGCTCCTATGCCATCAATCCTTTTAATGGTGAAGAAATTCCGGTTTGGATAGCAGACTATGTACTGGCCGGTTACGGAACAGGCGCAGTGATGGCCGTTCCTGCGCATGACGAACGGGATTACAATTTTGCAAGGCATTTTGGATTGGAAATCCGCCAGGTGATCGAAGGATCTATGGAAAATGGCTCCTTCCCTGGAAAAGGAGGGATTGTCATCAATTCGGGCAACCTAAGTGGCTTGACCATGAAGGAAGCGATGAACAAATGCATCGCCTTTTTGGAAGAGCAGGGTATCGGTAGAGGAAAAGTGCAGTACCGCATGCGAGATGCCATCTTTACCAGACAGCGCTACTGGGGTGAGCCGCTTCCAGTGTATTTCAAGGACGGACTTCCATACCTCATCGAAGAAAAAGACCTTCCTTTAGTACTCCCAGAGGTAGATAAGTACTTGCCCACAGAAGATGGCGAGCCTCCACTAGGAAGAGCCAAGGACTGGACTTACACTACTGAATCCGGCACCTACCCCTTGGAACTTTCTACCATGCCGGGTTGGGCAGGATCAAGCTGGTATTTTTTCCGCTACATGGATCCAAGCAATACCAACTCTTTTGCAGATAAAGACAAAACGGACTATTGGGGAGCTGTAGATCTCTACATCGGTGGATCGGAACATGCCACAGGGCACCTACTGTATTCCCGATTTTGGACCAAGTTCCTCTATGACATCGGAGCAGTCTCCATCGATGAGCCTTTCCAAAAAATGATCAACCAAGGCATGATCCAGGGTCGATCCAACTTTGTGTACCGAATCAAAGGGAGCAATACCTTCGTTTCCCTTGGGTTGAAGGATACCTATGACACATCAGCCATGCATGTGGATGTGAACATCGTGCACAACGACCAGTTGAACCTGGAGAAATTCAAGGCATGGAGACCTGATCTAGCCAACGCGGAATTTATCCTGGAGGATGGGAAGTACCACTGTGGGGCAGAAGTAGAAAAAATGTCCAAGTCCAAGTACAATGTGGTCAATCCAGACGACATCATCGAGCGCTATGGGGCAGACACCCTCCGCTTGTACGAAATGTTTTTGGGCCCCTTGGAACAGTTTAAGCCATGGAATACCAACGGCATCGATGGGGTGTACAAATTCTTACGAAAGTTGTGGAACCTCTACCATCCACAAAACGGCGCCTTTTCAATCAATGAGGCTCCTGCCACCAAGGAAGAACTGAAAGCCCTCCACAAAGCCATCAAAAAGATGGAAGAGGACATGGCCAACTTCTCCTTCAACACCTCGGTGTCCAGCTTCATGATCTGCGTGAATGAACTGACCTCTTTGGGTTGCAACAAGCGGGAAGTATTGGAGCCTTTGGCCATTTTGGTTTCCCCTTACGCACCACACATTGCTGAAGAGCTTTGGGCGCTACTTGGTCATGGGGAATCTATCACCAAAGCCAGCTTCCCTGCATTTCAGGAGGCACATTTGGTAGAAAGCAATTTTGAATATCCTGTGATGATCAATGGGAAGTTGCGCGCCAAATTGGACCTTCCGCTTGCATTGACCGTACCCGAAATCGAAAAAGCAGCGCTTGCCGATGCGCAAGTCCAAAAATGGCTGGAGGGAAAAGCCCCTAAAAAGGTGATTATCGTGCCTGGAAAAATTGTCAATTTGGTCGTTTAAACACCAATGAACTACTCAAAGAGCGGGAAAATCCCGCTCTTTTTTTTGTAACTTTCTCATTCAATCCCCTACGAGCACATGATTTTGTATTTGTTTCCAGTACGAACCACCTTTATTGAACGTGACTTGGAAATGATCCGTCCTGTAGCCCGAATAGTTCCGGTGGAATTTACCCAGACGCCCTGGAAACTCCCTTTGTACTTGGTGCTCCAATTTTTTCAATTGCTCTGGTACCTTCCTCGAACGAGCCAATACCTCTGCTTTTTTGGGGGATATCATACCCTTTTGCCGGTGATTTTTGGAACTATTTTCGGTAAAAAATGCACCATCCAAGCGGGAGGAACCGACTGCATCAACATGCCAGAGATTGGCTATGGCAACTTTCGAAAGAATCCGCTTGCTTGGGCTACTGCCTACTCCTTTACCCATTGCAGTTTGATCTTGCCTGTAGCCGAGGCATTAGTGAGTCAAGACTACCGCTATGACCCAAGAATCAGTCCCAAGCAGGGACTATTGCAACTGATCCCAGGCCTGAAGACGCCTATACAGGTGATTCCCAATGGATTTGACTCGAGTTTTTGGGAGGACTTGGGGATGGAGCGGGTAAAGCACAGCTTTATTTCGGTGGCAACGCATACCTCCTCTCCTGCTCGAGCGCGGGTCAAGGGCTACGACTTGATCGCGCAACTGGCTGCCAATAATCCTGAGTGGAAGTTCACCTTAGTGGGAGACTCAAACTACAAACCCCAATCAAGCAATATTGAGGTTCTGGGAAAAGAAACAGCAGCATCCTTGGTGCAGCTTTACAATACCCATGAATTTTACCTTCAGCTTTCCAGTTCGGAGGGCTTTCCCAATGCCTTGGGCGAGGCCATGGCCTGTGGTTGTGTCCCCATTGGCTCGGCTGTGGGAGCGATCCCAGAGATCATTGGAGCTACTGGATTGCAGCTGCATAGAAAAGACTTGAGCACTTTACAGCAACTGATTCGAGATTGGATGGATGGGAAAACCCAGTTGACCTCGCCTCGAGCGCGTATTGAACAGCACTTCAGCTATGCTCACCGCCGGCAGCTGCTCCTTCGAGCACTATCGCTAGCGGATTAGCCTGGAATTGGAACCAAAAAAACAGCGAAGAAGTTTCCCTCTCCACTGCCTTTAGAAAATATCCTTATTTCAAGGTAAACCGCAACACTGGGGTAAATTCAAAACTCTCAAAGGACTCGTCATAGCCCTGCGTGTAGAATAAACGCGTACGCAAGCCCACTTGGAAATTTTCCCTAAGGGAGTGGTAGTACTCGAGGCCTGCAAAAACACCGAATTCATTAGTAATTATCCCATCAATCAACCTTACTTCCGTTTGATTTGAATTGCCCCAAATTTCAACAAGCGGATCCCTAAATCGCAGGTTGTAAATGCCTGCCGAACCAATCAGTTTTTCTTCGATAAAATGTCGCTTGTACAGCAGGTAATGGAAATTTTTGGTCCCCCGTATTCGGTATTCCTCAAAATTGATCAAAGCAAACGAAGTTTGCACTGCAGCAGTCAAATCCTTGTAAGTAACCTGCTTGGAAAACCCAAATCCATACTCATTTTTCCCCTCAGGTCGATACGTATATTCAAATCCAAACATTTCACCCCAGTCTTTTCTATCGTCCAAATTTGTGATGGGCAGTTTGTCGTTTTTGTCTGCACAGCAAGCAAAATAATCATAGGAAAGCCCATAATTAAAGCTTAGGCTAGATTTCGATAGAATGGAATCTAGCTTTTGAGCCATCGCAGGTGGAAAGGAAAATTATAAGAACTAACCAGGTTGCATTTTTCATAGGAATAGGGTTTAAAATTTAAAAGTGAAATGGGTCCCCATTTTGGATAGGGTAATCAAACCCCTTTCGGAGACAGGTTTCTTTTTTAGTAACAGCGGAGAGGTTTCCCTCTCCGCTGCCTTTAGAAAATATCCTTATTTCAAGGTAAACCGCAACACTGGTGTAAACTCAAAACTCTCAAAGGACTCGTCATAGCCCTGCGTGTAGAATAAACGCGTACGCATGCCCACTTGGAAATTTTCCCTAAGGGAGTGGTAGTACTCGAGGCCTGCAAAAACACCGAATTCTATATTGATCACAGCATCATCAAGTAAAATTTCAGTTAAATCTGTATTTCCCCAAGTCATCTGGATATAGGGATCCCTATAGCGAAGGTGGTACAGTCCTGCCGAACCAATCAATTTATCCTCGATAAAATGCCGCTTGAACACTAAATAATGGAAGTTTTTAGTCTTCCTTATTCGGTAATCTTCAAAAATAAGCACAGCATCTGGGGACCGTTTTACAGAAGTATAGTCTTTCGAATTCACTTGTTTGGAAAACCCAAATCCAAACTCGTTTTTTCCAGCAGGCCTGTAGAGGTACTCAAAGCCAAATGCTTCACCCCTACTCATCACTTGGTTATCCTTTTCGCTAAATATGAAATCGGATGTAAGGAAATCATGTGAAACCCCGTAAGAAAAACTTAGGTTAGACTGTGATAAAATAGAATCTAACTTTTGGGCAAGTACAGATGGCATTGCAAGGGCAAAAATAAGTACCATCCAAATAATTTTTCTCATAATACGTTGATTTAAAGGTTAAAGAAATGATTCAAAGAAGGCTAATCTTGAATATCCGTAAAGCGGTGTTCAAAATAAAAGTGCAAAGGACCCACACTTTTCACATTGTAGTCAATTCCGTTGCGGGTACGAACACCGAAATTACCAGGTCCAATTATATGCGCCAAAATCGATGGACGCGACAACTCTGAGTTGGTCCGAAAAACAGAATTATCCAATTCAGTCTCCACTGTAACCGAAGAAGTGAACTCTGCTGTGGGCTTTTGATTTACAAAATCATAGCCCACCTTAGCGCTGGCAGTCCCTTTTCCCTTTCCATTTCTCCTGAGTTCAGTGAAAAGAAGAAGCTGCTGGCTATTTTCGGACATGTCCCAATCTGGATCAAATTGAAGGTTAACCGTCTTCCATCTCATAGACTCGATATCGTCCTTGGAAAATCTAATCATATCATAACGGAAAGTCTCTCCTTCAGCAGTGGCGCTTATTGTTCCATTAAAACTAATCTTGACTTTGCTTGAACCCCTAAAAAGTCTCACTTTGACAAATCGACTAAAGAGCACTTTATATTCTTTATTGGTCAGTTTTACCTCTGGAATCGTAGAAAATAAAATATCCGCTTGGGAGATGGAAGTATGGTTGACGTTGTAATCCAAAATCACTGCATTGGGTGCTGGGGTTGGAAGCACAGGAACCGGAGGTGTATTATTCATCTCGTAAAAATCCTCATCGAGATAGGTCACTACCAGCGTAGCATGGTCAAGTGAATAGGTATCGTCTACAAAGGGAACCAAACTACCCTGGGAACCTCCGCCTCTGAGCGAGAACAAAAACCCTTCGTTCCAGTCTTCCCGAATAAGCGGGTCGTAGGTCGTGGTGATTGATCCAGTGTAGTTATCCCAATCAAACCGTTCCTCATAAGGGAAGTGAATCACCAGGCCTTGGCTTGCAAAAAACGCGATCAGCTCCTCTTGGAGGGATACGCGTTGCTGCGCACGCTCGGGTCGAGCACGAAAGGTCTCAAAAGCCCTTTCCAAAAAAGGATAAGCCTCAAACCGCTCTAAGGAATGCTGAAGCAGGGCTTCCCGAAAGGGATTGCTTGCTGTTCGCAGGGAAAAAGTGTTCCCCAAGCGATTCAAACTCGCGAGCTCCGAAGGAGGCATATTTTGCTTATCCCCCAATAAGGTCGAAAGGGATATTGCATCCCCGAAGTCATCGTACTGCTGAATGTGCGCACTGAGTGTGACCCGTGCTTCTTTGCTTTGCATCACCTCGCCGAGCAGTTGCGAAAATTCTTTGGCTGTTTCCACCTGCTGCCATTCGTCTAGTGGCAGCGTTTGCGTCCAAAGTGGATCGGTGAGGTTCTGTTGTAACTCCTCTTTTGGAAGGCAGGCGCTGAAAAGTAAGGGGCCAGCCAAGAGGATACTTGAAAAATGTGATCGATTTAGTTTCATGTTTTTTGAGTTAAAAAGTGAAGAATTACTAAAAAGTGCTCATGAATGGAGGGGGCTAGCCTCGGGAATTTGCCTAGAGTAATTGTAAAAACAGAAGAAACTTAATTTATTTAATTTAATTTAAAAAGGATTATTTAAAATTATTTTTATTCAATTGGTTCATAGTTGTCTTTTTTTATCTATACAATAACCTAATGTGATTATAGAAATAAGGAATAAATGGCACAAATGGACTTTTTATTTCTTTTTCAAGAACTGATTCGCTCAACTTCAGCCCTTTCTTTTTCGTATAGTTAAGCATGCCCTTTCCCGGCGATTTTTAATTCAAGCGCTTCGCTTGCGACTACTAGCACAGATTAAAGCCTATCCTAGTAGTAGATTTCTCACACTAAACCAACAGAACTATGGAAAACACAACACTTCCTATGCCTAGAATCGGTGATTTTGCTCCTGACTTTGAGGCGCTGACCACCATCGGAAAAATCAAATTCTCCGAATACATCAAGGGGAAATGGACCATCTTATTTTCGCACCCTGCAGACTTTACGCCTGTATGTACCACTGAATTGAGCGGATTTGCTTTAGAAAAGGGTTTTTTCGCTTCCAAAGACACCTTGCTGATTGGTTTGAGCATTGACTCCATCCACTCCCATATTGCATGGGTAAATAATGTGAAGAAAAACACGGGCATCCTTTTTGAATTCCCAATCATCGCAGACATCGACATGAGCGTGGCCAAGCGCTACGGCATGTTGCAGCCTGGGGAAAGTGAAACGGCCGCCGTAAGAGCAGTATTCTTTATTGACCCCCATGGCAAAATCAGACTCATCATGTACTATCCGCTCAACGTGGGTCGAAACATGGAGGAAATCAAGCGCGTTCTTATTGCACTGCAGACTGCTGACAAATACAAAGTTGCCCTTCCGCTCAACTGGACACCTGGAGAAAAAGTAATTGTTCCTCCACCAAAAATAGTCAGCGAAATGATCGAGCGCGAGGCAAGCGATTACGAAATGGTAGACTTTTACCTGGCAAAAAAGGAGATTCCAACTACTTAAAGTCGGTTATCTGGTTGATTTGACTCGAAAGCCTTCACGAAATTTTCGTGAAGGTTTTTTTATTTCCATCCCCTAAATCCAAATCTTCTGAAATCGGGTTGTAAAAACTTAGAAAAACCTATATCCGGATTTTTTACCTATTTTTTCTAAAAATCGAATCATTTTTAAACCAACTTTTATAATTTTTATGATTTCTAAAGATTTTTTTAATAAAAAAAGGAGCCAGTTTTGGAAAACTGACTCCCGATTTGGGGTTATTGTTAATGGATTAAAACCATATAAACTTCTGCAAAATGCTGGGTTGAGCTTTTTATCTTTGCGTTAAAGTTTTCTAAACCTATGCAATCGATTGTATTTATCAAAATTTCGGAAAAGATTTTCCAAAAAAATTTCAATCTTCTATCCACCTAGCCAAAAGTCAAGGAACCAATCTATCCTTCCTGACAAGTGACAAACTGAGGTGCCGCTGCAAATCAGCTGTGAAAAAGCAAACTATTGGATTTAATCTCTATTTTTAATTCTAAACTCGAACAAAGCACCTCATGGAATCAGAAATCCACCTTGAAAATTCCAGATTCGGCAAACTCCAAGATTACCTCAAAGAGTTTGTGTATGGAGGAATTGACGGAGCAGTCACCACCTTTGCCGTGGTAGCAGGAGGATTTGGAGCAAATTTGGATACGGGCATACTCCTGATTTTAGGCTTTGCCAACCTGCTTGCAGATGGATTTTCCATGTCCGTAGGCGCCTATCTGGCTGCCAAAAGTGAGCGAGACACCTACGACAAACACGAGAAGATTGAATACTGGGAAATTGAAAACCTTCCGGAAATAGAACGTGCCGAGATCGAGGAAATCTATGCAGCCAAGGGTTTTAAGGGAGAACTCCTTCAACAGGTGGTAGACCACATCTGTGCAGACAAGAAACTCTGGGTAGACGAAATGATGAAGGACGAGTTGGGCATGATGCGAGACCACAAAAGCCCTTTAAAAATCGGCATGGCCACCTTTGCCTCCTTTCTCATCGTAGGCCTAATTCCACTTACCGTGTACCTCTGGAATTTTTTCTTTCCTACCCCAATCAACCTCTTTTTCTGGACTAGCTTGCTCACCGGACTCGCCTTCTTTTTGGTAGGTTGGCTCAAAAGCTCCGTCAACCAAACCTCCGCATTGAGAGGAATTTCGGAAACTGTACTCTTAGGACTTTTAGCCGCCGTGGTGGCTTATTTTGTAGGGGATGTGTTGGAGCAATTTTTCACCTAACCACGAAATTAGGTAGTTCAAAAGAGCTCTTCCTCCTGGGCTAATCCTTCAGAAGAAGTTGATGTATTGGGGTCTTTCTTTTTGCTTTTTTCAACAGCAGGGGTCCTACCTAGCCCATATTTCTGTTCGTTGGCGGCATTAGTCGTAGCAGCAGCCAAATCCGATGCATAGAAATGAGTGGACTTGAAATAGTTGAGCCGGGCTTCTGACTCTCCAGTTGCCCGCTGCCATTTTTCATTCTTATACAATTTGACCTGATCCTCATGCAAATCCAAAAGTTCGTCGTAGGGTCCACGGGTAGAAATTAGTTTAACAAAAATCGGCGCAGTTTCAATCGCAATAAAGAGCAGTACCAAAAACAGTTCTGCGGTAGCCATGGCCTCGCTTTCCTCGGTGAGTTTGGCCAAACCATCCATCCGTGCTGCAAAGCCATCGAAACCATCGATGCCTGGCACCTGCTTCTCAAACTCCAGTTGGCGCTTGGCTCGAAATTCTTCGATTTGAACATCCAATTCCTGCATTCTCATGTCATTACGAGCAGAAAGTGCTTTCAAGTCCTCCTGAGCTGCATCCAATTGCTGTTCCTTCTTCTTGGCATTGGTACCCAATCCGACTTTCCCGCTTGTGCTGGCGGTTTTTTCACCAAAGCGCTCGGCGTCGTATTCCAGCTGCAACTTGTCCCGGTAGGCGCGCGCTTGGTTCACCTCTTCTCTTAATGCTTCCTTTTCGGTTTCCAAGGCCTGGATTTCTGGGAATCCTTTGGCCAGACTATCCTTGGACTGCTTGATAAATTCTATTTTTTGCTCATCCAGCTTTCGATTGATCTCCCGCTCAAAGAGCTTCAGTTCCAAGGGCTTTGAAATCACGAGTGCCAGAAGGAGGGCCAAGACCAATCGTGGAAGGGCCAGCTTCCATTCCGACCAGCCTTGCTCTTTTTTGCGCATGCTAGACACGATAAATCGATCCAAATTGAAGATCATTGTTCCCCAAAGCAATGCGAAAAACAGGGCGATACTCCAGGATTGGAAAACGGTGTAGAGCGCGTAAAAGCCTGCCAAGGCGGCAAAAATTCCTGTAAAAAACACCGTGGCACCGATTCCTAGGTATTTATTGGACTCAGTAGGAGTTTTTTGAAGTAGGTTATAATTTGCACCACTGCAAAACCAGAAAAAGCGGGTAAGTGCCTGCATGTAGGAAATAGTTAGAAGTCTTTTTGGGATGAAGCGAAAACGCGACCAATAATTTGTAGGAAAGGTATTTTGGGTCAATTATTTTGCAAACATCACTAAATCAAGAAAAATGGCAGAAAACTGGCTTTGTCCATTCCAATAGTAAACGAACACATCCCTAAAAAATGTTCATTATCGATCAAAAAAATGATCGATTTTGACTCACTAATTTTTAGTAGGTTTGATTGATGAAAAAATCGATTTTACTTTTTTTAATTTTTACAATTGGTTTCACTGCAGGCTTTGCCCAGCAACATCCTTTTGAGGGAGAGGTGCGAAGCCTTAGTGCACGTTTAGATAGTATAGGCTGGAATCCAGGAGGAACCGTGGTCACGGGCAGTTCCACCATCAAGATGTGGCGTAGCCTTCCAGAGATCAGTTCGGGAGAAGCAGTCCTGAATACCGGATTTGGTGGTTCTAAGGCGGCAGACTTGGAGCGTTACCTTTTCCCCCTCGTATTAAAATTTAATCCCAAGCGAGTCTTTATTTACGAAGGAGACAATGACCTTTGGGCAGATGTCCCCGTACAAGAGATCTTGAATAGTTTGAAGCAAATTGTAACCCGCATCCATTTGGTGGATCCAGGAATAGAAATTATCCTCATTGGCGCAAAGCCAAGCCCTTCTAGATGGGCGAAAAAAGAGACTTACCAGACCTTCAACCAATTACTCAAGGCGTATTGCGACCAAGCAGAACAGGTGACTTACCTCGATACTTGGCAGGCATTGACAGACACGCAAGGCAATCCGAGGCCTGAACTCTATATCCAGGATCAACTGCACTTGAATTCAGCTGGGTATATGATTTGGAATGGAATTTTTAAATCCTTTTTCAACTAGGCTCAGTTTCCTTTTTTGTTCGGCCCCAAAAGGCAGCCAGGATTGATCCAGTGATATTCTGCAAGGGACCAAACACTGCTGGAGCTAATCCCAGGGTGGTTATTTTACCCAAAATATTAGCCAAACCAGAAGCAAGCCCAGCATTCTGCATCCCTACTTCAATGGCCAAGGTCCGAGCATCTTGTTCCTGGAAACCCAAAAGCTTGGAACAGCCATAGGCTATCCCGTAACCCAACACATTGTGAATCAATACCAATCCTATCAAAACAGGACCGATTTGCAACAAACTATCTCTTCCCGCTGCAGTGATGACCAAAATAATCAAAGCAATCCCTACCATAGATACCAGAGGAAGGATTCCATCTAAACTTATTGAATTTTTCTTCAAAAAATGATTGACAAAAAGACCCGCTCCTACTGGAAGTAAGATAATTTTTACAATGTCCCACATCATTTTTAGGAGGTCGATTTCAATAAACTGACCTGCCAAAAACTTCATTAAAATAGGGGTGACGAATGGAGCCATCAAAGTAATGATTGAAGTGAGCGCAACAGAGAGGGCAACATTGGCGCGCGCCAAAAAAGCCATGACATTGGATGCCGTGCCACTGGGCGAACAACCCACTAGAATGATCCCGGCAGCCACTTCAGGTGCCAATCCACTTATTTTTGCCAAGCCAAAACCTACCAATGGCATGATGGTAAATTGAAGACCAATTCCCAGGATAACCGATTTGGGACTTTTCGCTACTGCGGCAAAATCCCTCCAACTCAAGGTAGCGCCCATTCCAAACATAATGAGCTGTATCAAGGGATTGATCAAGCCCGTTAAGGTAAATCCTGCTACCTCCTGGAATGGTTTTGGAAAAAACATAGCTAAGGTTACCACACCTAGGATGGCAATAGGGAAGCTATAGGGCTTTAATGCAGCGCGATATCGAAACCCAAGAGCGAGGGTCCACCAAAACAGCACCATGCAAATTCCAGCAACTCCATACCCATCCGTCCACAAAAAAGGAATACTGAGAAGCGCTAGAATAAGGGAAAGAAGTACTAAAAACCGAAACATAAAATGGAAACAATTTGAAGTGGAAGTACCTTTTTTTTATTCAGTTTATCAAGCAAAAAGTGAAGATCATGAATGAGAGATCTTGATTTGAGCACAGAAACTTCATAGGCGGATAATCTTATTCCCAAATAATATTCGTACTTTTGCGGCTTCAATTAGGCAAACCATGCAACAAATTCGGAATATCGCGATCATCGCTCACGTTGACCACGGTAAAACAACACTTGTGGATAAAATCATCCACGTTTCCAAAATCTTCAGAGAAAACCAACAATTTGAAGATCTAATCCTGGACAACAATGATCTTGAGCGGGAGCGCGGGATTACCATCCTTTCCAAGAACGTATCCGTTCGTTACAAGGACCATAAAATCAACATCATTGATACCCCGGGTCACGCCGACTTTGGAGGTGAGGTAGAACGCGTGCTGAAAATGGCCGACGGAGTAATCCTCCTTGTCGATGCCTTTGAAGGGCCCATGCCACAAACGCGCTTTGTATTGGGCAAAGCCTTGGCCCTTGGCCTAACTCCTATTGTAGTAGTCAACAAGGTCGACAAAGAAAACTGTAGACCAGATGAGGTATATGAATCCGTGTTTGAACTGATGTTCAACCTCGATGCCACTGAAGAGCAACTTGACTTCCAGACACTTTACGGTTCAGCCAAGCAAAACTGGATGGGCCCAGATTGGAAAAACCCAACCGACTCTATCCTTCCTTTGTTGGACGCGATCATCGACCACATTCCTGAACCAAAAATTGAAGAAGGAACCTTGCAAATGCAAATTACTTCCTTGGACTATTCCAACTTTGTGGGACGTATTGCCATCGGGCGTATCGCTCGTGGAACCATCTCTGAAAACCAGCAAATTGCACTTTGCAAGGCGGATGGCTCCATCAAGAAAATGCGTGTCAAAGAACTACACACCTTCGAAGGTCTTGGAAAAAATAAAGTTCAGACCGTAACAGCAGGTGATATTTGCGCCGTAACCGGTATCGAAGATTTTGAAATTGGAGACACCATTGCGGATGTAGACAATCCAGAACCACTTAAGCGTATCTCCATTGACGAGCCTACGATGAACATGCTCTTCACCATCAACAACTCTCCATTCTTTGGTAAGGAAGGTAAATTTGTGACTTCCCGTCACTTGAGAGATCGTTTGATGAAGGAAACTGAAAAGAACTTGGCCCTTCGTGTAGAACCTACAGATTCAGAAGACAGATTCTTAGTGTATGGTCGAGGTATCCTTCACTTGTCCGTATTGATCGAGACCATGCGAAGAGAAGGCTACGAACTTCAAGTAGGTCAGCCTCAGGTAATCTTCAAAGACATCGATGGCATGAAGTGCGAGCCTATCGAAACCCTTGTGGTGGATGTGCCTCAGGAAACTGCCGGTAAAGTAATCGAATTGGCTACCCAACGTAAAGGAGAATTGCTGATCATGGAACCGAAAGGCGACTTGCAGCACTTGGAATTTAAAATCCCTTCTAGAGGTTTGATCGGTTTGCGAAACAACGTGCTTACTGCTACCCAAGGAGAAGCAATCATGAACCACCGTTTTGAAGCCTACGAACCCTTCAAAGGTCCAATCCCAGGTAGAATCAACGGTTCTTTGATCTCCATGGAAGGCGGACAGTGTACCGCTTACGCCATCGACAAATTGCAAGATCGCGGGGTATTCTTTATTGAACCAGGAGATGACTTGTATACCGGTCAGGTAATCGGGGAACATTCCCGTGACAACGACATCGTGGTGAACGTACAGAAAGGCAAGAAATTGACCAACATGCGTGCCTCTGGTTCAGATGATAACGTACGAATTGCTCCTCCAAAGCGTTTTTCTTTGGAAGAATCCATGGAATACATCCAGAAAGATGAGTACTTGGAAATTACCCCTAAGTCCATCCGTATGCGAAAAATCTACTTGGACGAGAACGAGCGTACCCGCATGGCGAAGAAGGAGGATTAATCCTCCCTTCAATAACTTTTAAAAATGTCCCCAAGAATTTTTGGGGACATTTTTTTTATTACCACTGCCCGTGTACTTGTGCCTTGATGTATTGCCCGTAAATGCGGGAAGCCTCCTGCATCTGATTGGGACTCAAGGGAGGCAATTGACCTGCACGAATATTCTGGTCAACCTGATCCAAAGAAGAGGCCCCAGGAATCACCGTACTCACTTGTCGGTGCATCAATACCCAACGAAGTGCTTGAGCACCTAGGTCATGTCCTTCTGAAAAATGAGTTTTCAGTTCTTCCACTGCCGCAAAACCCAAATCCAAAGGCACTCCAGAGAAGGTTTCCCCTTTATCGAAAGCCTTTCCCTCCCGGTTGAAAAATCGATGATCCTCGGCGTCAAAGGTAGTTTGCCTAGTAATTTTTCCAGTTAACAATCCGCTTGCCAGAGGTACGCGCACGATCAATCCCACATTTTTCTCCTCGGCTAGTTCAAAGACTTCCTCCACCGGCTTTTGCCGAAACAAATTCACAATCACTTGAATGGAAGATACCACCGAGTAATTCATTGCGCGAATTCCTTCGTCTACCTTTTCAATACTCACACCAAGCGCGGCTATTTTTCCTTGTTGGATCAACTCTTCAAAAAGCCCAAAGACCTCATCTCGGTCATAGACTGGACTTGGAGGACAGTGCAATTGTATCAAATCCAACCGCTCCAATCCGGAATTTTGAAGGCTATCTTCCACAAATTTTTGAAGATTTTTGGGAGTATATCCAGCGGCATCATGCGGTTGCAGGCGTCGACCACACTTGGTGGCAACATAGATCGTTTCACTACGCTCACGGACCGCCTTTCCTACAGCCGCTTCACTTAAGCCTCCATCGTACACATCGGCAGTATCTACAAAATTTACCCCCTGATCAAAGGCAGCATGCAGGAGTTGAGATGCTATTTTGGGATCAAACGGCTTTCCCCATCCCCCACCTACCTGCCAGGTGCCTAGCCCAATTTCTGAAATAGACCAGCCTGTTTTTCCAAGTACACGATAATTCATAGTTTCAATTGATTTAGAAGTTTTCAAACCAGCATATATCTACTAGCCCTGTTCGAGAAAGCAAGATAAATTTTTATATTTATCCCGCCTCAGCAAAACTCAAATGGATCTCTGATGAGTGCCTGAAGCTAAAAATCATGAAATCTAGTAGACGAAAATTTATTCAAACAATTACGCTTGCTAGTGCTGCAAGTTTAGTTCCTATTCACTTGACCCATTCCAAACCTATGGCAACTCAAAAAATCATCCACCAAGTATATTTCTGGCTACATAAAGAATCGGATGTTGCTGAATTTTTGAAAGATGCAGTTCCTATGTTGGGACGTTGCAAGGATGTGACCCAGTTTTACCAGGGTGTCCCTGCTCCTACCGAAAAAAGAGAGGTCGTAGATCATAGTTTTCATGTGTCCTGCAGTCTCTTTTTTGACTCCTTGGAAGGGCAAGCCGCTTACCAAAAGGATCCACTTCACTTGGAGTTTATTGCCAAATATTCTTCCTTCTGGAAATCCGTGAAAGTTTATGACATTATGCTATAAAACAAGAAACCCAATTTTACGTTAGATTTAAAAAATTAGACTACTCCTATGAAAAAATTGATTTGGATAAGTGCTTGGTTGTGGATCGGCTTGTGGTCTTGCACACCTACAGAAGAACCAACAACTGTGACTCCTACCCCAGATACACCAGTGGTAGATGAAGTCAAAAAAGCCATTGTGGATGTGATGCGTGAATGGTATTACTGGAACGGACAGCTTCCCGCGACAGTTGATTTAACCAAGTACGCTTCCAACGAAGCCTTGCTTGACGGCATCATTTACAAGCCCATCGATCGATTCTCTTATTTAACCACACAGGAAGCGTTCAACAATGCTTTTGTAGGCAAAAATGCAGGACATGGGTTTGGATTTGCCTTTACCGCAGATGAAAAACTCTATGTTTCCTTTGTATTTGCCGAATCTCCTGCTGGAAAAGATGGCTGGAAAAGAGGCTGGGAAATCACCCAGATTAATGGCAAACCCATCGCAGAATACAAAGTTACTGGGGGATATGACTTTAAACTAGGAGGATCAGACCCAGGCATCGTCAATTCCTTTACCTTCAAATTGCCTGACGGAACCACTACTACCCGTACCAACACAAAAGCAGAGTACCAATCAAATTCCGTTTTGGATCAGCGCGTGATTCAGGTGGACGCCAAAAAGGTGGGCTACTGGGCTTACCAAAGTTTCAAAGCTACCGCAGGACTTAGTCCTACCCGCAGTGCAGAAGTGCAAACCAGCATGGAATTCTTCCAGAATCAAGGCGTACAAGAACTTGTAATCGACCTACGCTACAACGGTGGGGGATCCGTGGCCGTGGCCGAACAGATTTGCAATTACTTGATTCAGACTGCAAATAATAATAAGTTGATGTATACCAATAGGTTGAATCCCATTAAAGTAGCACAAAATACCTCTCGGAATTTCAGCAAAATTGGAACTATCAGCTTGAGTCGGGTGATTTTCATTACCTCGGGGAGCTCTGCCTCAGCCTCTGAATTAATCATCAATGCCCTAGATCCTTACATGCAGGTAGTGCTTATTGGAGACAATACCTACGGAAAGCCGGTAGGTTCTTTCCCACTTTCTAGCTACAACCGCATCCTGCAAGCCAATAATGTGGAAGTGGTGCCGATTACCTTCGCCATTGCAAACTCAGCTGGGAAAGCAGAATATTTCGATGGGTTCCCTGCTAACTTTAAAGTGGGTGATAGTCCTCAGTTTGCTTGGGGAGATGTGAAAGACCTTCGTTTGGCTGCAGCTATCCAGTACATCCGTACGGGCACTGTGGGCAACAGAATGAAAGATACCTACTACAAGCCTACTTGGGAAATGATCGATGCCTTCAAGGGATTGCAACAAGAATTTCCTGTTTTCTAAAACGGAATAGCTACCCACAAAAAAAGAGCTCGAATTTTATCGAGCTCTTTTTTTATTCCTATCCAATCCGAAATTAGTTCGAATGCCGTTGCTTGAGTACTTCCACTACCTCATCCAATTCGTAGCCTTTAGCCTCCAAAAGTACCAGGTAGTGGAATAGGAGATCTGCCGCCTCACCTAAAAATAGCTCCTTATTGTCATCCTTGGCTTCAATCACCAATTCCACAGCCTCTTCCCCTACTTTCTGCGCTAGTTTATTGATTCCTTTTGCAAAGAGACTTGCGGTGTAGGACCCTTCTGTAGGATTTGATTTTCGATCTTTGATAATGGCCCGAAGTTGGTCGATAAACCCAGTTTGAGAGGTGTTTGGTTCATCAAAACACGTATCTGCTCCCGTATGGCAAACAGGTCCAAGTGGCTTGGCTTTGATTAGAATAGCATCTCCATCACAGTCCTCCTGCATGCGGATGACTTCTAGAAAATTGCCTGAGGTCTCTCCTTTCGTCCACAATCTATTTTTGCTGCGCGAGAAAAACGTAACTCTCCCCGATTCTTGCGTCTTGGCAAGTGCCTCCTCATTCATGTAGCCGAGCATCAACACTTTCCCGCTCTGTGCATCCTGCACCACTGCTGGAATTAGGCCTTCCATCTTTTTGAAATTTATGTTCATTTTAACTATTTTTTTACTTTTAAAAATGGAATACAATGGAAATACAATTGAAATAAACCGAGCAGGCTCGGTGAAATAGGTCATCCCACTCGTCGTTCTATCCTATTTCACGAAGCGAAGCGGAGTGTATTTCCATTGTATTTCTACCGTATTTCCCTTACCTATTTCAATTCCGTACTACTACCCCTTCCT
>JBJOOF010000104.1:0-15044 GCA_046051425.1 Bacteroidota bacterium | reverse complement strand
AGGTAGCCCCAGCGGTAGGTGAGCACCCAAAACCCAAAAATTAGGGTCAGAATGGCCGATGGCCAGGTGATGATGTACCACAACCTGCGCGCCATCAAGTCAAGTTGCGGCTTCAGGATGAGGCGTTCGTGTTCGGGTTTTTCGAGGGCTTCGGTTTGGTAAATAAATAGGCGTACAATGTAAAAAAGGCCTGCAAACCAGGTGACAATAAAAATCAGGTGCAGCGCCTTGACGTATTCGAATCCCATTGTCAAAATTTTAGGCTAAATTAAGGGCTTCAGCCTACAAACCCGCGATAAATTTTTGAAAAGACCATCGACCCTCGTTATAATTCTTGGCATCGCCGTACTTTTAGTTGTGGGGCTGATTGTGACCGAAAGTTTTTCCGAACAGGGAATCGCTGCCTACCAAGACCAGTTTGAGGAAGTTGGTTACTACAGAAATGAAAATAATACTGGTCCTGTGCTGCGGATCTATGCCTACCAAACCCAAGTGGAGGATGCAGAAGTATTGAAATCCTTTGCCGACCTACTTCCACACACCAAGTACGGTCGTACCCTTGTGTTTTTTGTGAATGAACCGGTGAAGGCTCCAGTGGTGCTCTCTCCAGAAAGTCCGTATTTTCCTGCATCCTTGAGTGCATCCATTTTTGCGAAGTATGAAAAAACGCCGATGGGGGAACAACAACTTGAATTGGTCAAGCCATGAGAAAGAGACGATCGCTAGCAGAATTCAAAGCCGGTATTTTGGCCGGAGATCGGGTGGTACTTGCTCAGGCCATCACCCTAGTAGAAAGTGAATTGCCTGAAGATCAAATCTTGGCTACGGACCTGATCCAAAAAATCTTGCCTTTTACAGGAAACTCTTTTCGGATCGGAATTACCGGCGTGCCCGGCGTGGGCAAAAGTAGTTTTATCGAAGTTTTTGGAACTCGCCAACTGGATGCGGGCAAGAAAGTAGCAGTCTTGGCGGTAGATCCCAGCAGTTCCCTGTCCAAGGGGAGTATTCTGGGAGACAAGACCCGCATGGAACGATTGGCCTTGGATAAGCGCGCTTTTATCCGTCCCAGTCCCTCTCGAAGCACCTTGGGAGGGGTGGCAGGAAAAACCCGGGAAGCGATCCTTCTTTGCGAGGCGGCAGGTTTTGACCTAATTCTAGTGGAGACGGTAGGAGTGGGACAAAGTGAAACTGCCGTGAAAAGCATGGTTGATTTTTTCCTTTTGCTGCTGCTTGCTGGTGCTGGGGATGAATTGCAGGGGATTAAAAAAGGAATTGTAGAAATGGCCGATGGCTTTTTGATCCATAAGGCCGATGGGGACAACCTGGATTTGGCAGCGCAAGCCAAGGCGTCTTATCAAAACGCTGTGCACCTTCTGCCTCCAAGCGAAAAGGGCTGGGCTCCCAAGTTGCTGCTTGGATCTTCCCTTACCGGCTTGGGGATGTCGGAATTGGAAGCGATTTTAACCTCTTACCAAGAGCAGATGAAGGGGTCCGGATTTTGGGATGCTACTCGAGGCTTGCAGCGACTGACTTGGTTGGACGATCAGATCCAGGAAGTCTTGGGTCGGGCATTTGTAAATCATCCCGGAGTAAAAGAAATCTTGGAACGGGAAAAGCCTACTGTTCAATCTGGATTGCTTAGTCCAAGTTTGCTCGCGCAACAGGCGGTGGACCTGTTTTTATCCAAAAAATAGTAGGGGTAAAAAAGATAAAAATGCCACTCAATAAGAGCGCATCTTGAATTTCTTTTTCAGTTCATTGACTGCATTGCGGAAAGAGGTGTCCGTTTCCATGATGTCATTGACCGTTTGGATGGCATGAATTACAGTACTGTGGTCACGGCCTCCAAAGTGGTAGCCAATGGATTTCAAGGAATGGTTGGTAAAATCTTTGCAAAAATACATGGCCACTTGACGGGCGATCACGATTTCTTTTTTTCTCGTCTTGTCCTTCAGTTCCTCCACTTGGATGCCGTAGTAATCGGCAACAGCCTTTTGGATAAAATCAATCCCAACTTCCGTTTCAATGTCTTTGATGAAATTCTTGATGATGGACTTGGCCAATTCTAGGCTCACTTCCACCCGGTTGAGGGAAGCATGGGCAATGAGTGAGATCAGAATGCCTTCCAATTCCCGCACATTGGTATCCACGGTGTAGGCCAGGTATTCGACCACACTGTCTGGAATGTTGATCCCTTCAGACTCCATTTTACGACGGATGATGGCCACTCTCGTTTCAAAATCAGGCATCTGCAGATCTGCTGTCAATCCCCATTTGAATCGGGAGAGCAAACGCTCTTCTAGACCCTTCAAGTCCCGAGGAGGACAATCGGAGGTCATGATGATCTGCTTTTTATTTTGGTGTAGGTGGTTGAAAATATGGAAGAACATCTCCTGCGTTCGGTCCTTGCCCGCCAAAAACTGGATGTCGTCGATGATCAATACATCCACTTGCATGTAAAAATTGGTGAAGTTCTTCACGTTACCATCCTTGATGGAATCCATGAATTGGTTCACAAACTTTTCGGAAGAGACGTAGAGTACAAATTTCTCACCAGGTCCATTTTTGATTTCGTTACCAATGGCTTGCACCAGGTGGGTTTTGCCCAAACCAACCCCTCCATAAACCATCAGGGGGTTGAAGGAAGTGATACCCGGCTTGCTGGCTACTGCAAATCCTGCCGATCTGGCTAGGCGATTGCAATCGCCTTCGATGTAACTTATAAAGGTATAGTTCGGGTTCAGGTTGCTTTGAGTAAGGAGACCTGCATCCAAGGATTGCATTTCGAAAGGAGTTTTTACCTCTTGGTTAGCTGTGCCAGGCTTTTTGTTGCTAGCGTTTCCCTGCGGGAAAGAAACCACATAAGGTTGATTACTTGGGTTGCCCTTATCTACTACAACTGCGTATTCGAGTCGACCAGCAGCACCCAAGGTGTTTTTGATGGCTAATTTGAGTTCTTCCACGTAATTGTCCTCGAGCCACTCGTAGAAAAATTGACTTGGAACCTGAATGGTGAGTGTGGTGCCCTCTAGCTTTACTGGAAGAATGGGCTTAAACCAGGTGGAATAGCTCTGCTCATTCACGTGTTGTTCGATCACACGCAAGCATTCACTCCATACAGCATTGGCTTCTGAACTCATTCGAAACGTATAGGATTCACACTCCTGTCATTAGGTTGACAAAGGGGGTATCAAAATTGTGGAAAATTAACTTAAATAAAAAATCCAAGGGGGAAGGATTCCTAATTTTTAAACAATTTTCTTGATTTGGAATTTGGTCAATCCATTCATTAGCAAAAAATTGGAATTTAGAATTCTAAAAAAGGGTGTTAAATAGATTGAGATTTGATCTAAACGCCAATGAAAATTCCGTAAATCAGTCTTTAGGGATCAATTGGGCCGTCTTTTCCGTATTTGTTTTTCTCTCTTTCCCACATATTGGTGAGGAATGGTTAATTTTGATTTCTGGCTTTTTGCACAATCATTTTTATGGAGCAGGATTTATTTTCCGAATTTTCCAATACGAGCAAGGAAGACTGGTTGCGCCAAGTTACCCTAGATCTTAAGGGAAAAGGACAGCCGGAAAGTCTAGGAACTAGCCTTTGGGATACCCTCCCCTTACAGCCCATGTATGCGCTAGAAGATGTGCAGCATGCAGTTAAGCAGCGTCGTTTTCATGCCCCTTCCGAATTTCCGGGTATGCCTCCTCGCCTCTGGACAAATGTAGTGACCGTTTTGCCAAGCGATACCAATACTGAAATCCTTGCTGCCCTCGAGAATGGTGCAGAGGGATTGATCTTGCCGCTTCAGGGAACTGAAGAACTGCAAGAACTTTTGCAAGGGGTACTCCCTCAATACATTTCCATCTACTTACTTCCTCAGGGAAATCCTGTTACTGCCTTCCAACTTTTCCAAGACTGGGTGGAAAGTACAGGAGTAGACGGATCTGCCCTTTCTGGCGGGATGCTCTGGAGTCCAGCAGACCAAGTCTTCGATCAGCAGCAAGACCTTGGGCTAGGGGTCGAACTTCTAGAAGAGCTGCTCGAACTCACTGAGGGCTATCCCAACTTTAAGGCATTTTGCATCAAAACTTCTCGCTACAGCGAATCGGGAGCACATCCGGTGGATGCACTCACCTTTGGATTGGGGGAATTGGTCGAGATTTTAGATCGGGTGTCTTGTGCACCTCGTATAGTATTTGAAAAGTTGTTTTTGGAAACTGCAGTAGGGGAGCATCATTTCGGAGAGGTGGGGCGACAGCTCGCTTTCAGGCAGGTGGTTCAGAATTTAGCTTTGCTTTATCAGGTAGAACTCGAGGAGCAGGAACTACTCCTTTTTTGTCAAACGGCTCACTGGTCCCAATCTGTATTGGATGCGCATACCAACACGATACGACAAACCTATCAGGCCCTTTCAGCCGTTTTGGGTGGTGCCAATGTGCTCTGGGTAAGGCCTTTGGAGGAAGAGCAAGCCAGTACACAAGAGCGTCGCATCGCAAGAAATGTGTCTGCGATTTTGAAAGAAGAAGCCTATCTGGATAAGGTTCAGGACCCTAGCGCAGGTGCTTACTTTTTGGAAAACTTAGTTGCTGACCTTGTTCAAGAAACGCAAATGGCCTTGACCCTGCTCGAGCAGGAAGGAGGCTGGTGGAAAGCCTGCAAAACAGGAACGCTTCAGAATCGTGTCAAAGCGAATCGTGCCAAAATTCAAGGAGTACTCTTGGATAAAACCAAGGTGAAAGTAGGGGCAAATGCCTATGCTGCGCCTGTATCTTTGAGTTACAACAAACCTCTACCTCCTTTTGAGGAAGCGGCACAGGAATTAAAGCCCACTCGTGCGGCCTATTTGGTGGAAAGTTTAACCCTCGACGCCCAATGAGACCAGATTTTAAGCAGTGGAATTCAAAAAGTGCTACCGAGCCAACGAAGGTTCCTACCAGTACTTGGGAGTCACCCGAGCAAGTTCCTGTTCCTGACCAGTTTGATCCTGCAGCCATCGCTCAATTTCGCGAATTGCATTTTACTGCAGGGATTGCCCCTTTTCTTCGCGGTCCTTATGCGACCATGTACTTGCAGCGACCTTGGACGATTCGTCAATATGCTGGATTTTCTACCGCGGAGGAGTCCAATGCCTTCTACCGCCGGAATTTGGCAGGAGGTCAAAAGGGCTTGTCGGTTGCCTTTGACTTGGCTACGCACCGAGGCTACGATTCAGATCACCCTCGGGTGCAAGGGGATGTAGGCAAGGCTGGGGTGGCCATCGATACCGTGGAGGACATGAAGGTCTTGTTTGACCAGATCCCCTTGGATCAACTATCGGTTTCCATGACCATGAATGGGGCGGTCATTCCCATTTTGGCCTTTTTTATCGTTGCTGCAGAAGAGCAAGGAGTGGAGCGATCGGCACTTTCGGGCACCATCCAAAATGACATTCTCAAGGAATTCATGGTGCGGAACACCTACATCTATCCCCCTCAGGCAAGTATGCGACTGATTGGGGATATTTTCGAATTTACATCCAAGGAGATGCCCAAGTTCAACTCCATTTCCATCTCCGGTTACCACATGCAAGAGGCCGGGGCTACTGCGGATTTGGAATTGGCTTACACCTTGGCCGATGGGTTAGAATACCTGCGCACAGGCTTGAAGGCCGGCTTGGCGATTGATGACTTTGCTCCTCGGCTTTCCTTTTTCTGGGGGGTAGGAATGAATTATTTTATGGAAGTAGCCAAGTTGCGGGCGGGGCGTTTGCTTTGGTCCAAGTTGGTTGCCCAGTTTGGTCCCAAGGACCCAAAATCTCTGGCTTTGCGCGCTCACTGTCAAACTTCCGGTTGGTCACTCACCGAACAAGACCCCTTCAACAACGTGACCCGAACAGCCATGGAGGCCTTGGCGGCAGTCATGGGGCATACCCAGTCCCTGCATACCAACTCTTTGGATGAAGCCATCGCCCTGCCTACTGATTTTTCTGCACGCATCGCTCGGAATACCCAGTTGGTACTGCAACAAGAAACGGGGGTAACCGAGGTGGTCGACCCTTGGGGTGGATCCTACTACGTGGAGTACCTCACGGATCAGTTGGCCAAAAGAGCCTGGAGCCTGATCGAAGAAGTGGAAAAATTGGGTGGGATGGCCAAGGCCATTGAAACGGGTCTTCCTAAACTCCGAATTGAAGAGGCGGCTGCAAAAAAGCAGGCGAGAATCGATGGGGGCAAGGATATCATTGTCGGTGTCAATCGCTACCGAGTGGATGAAAAGACTGAACTAGAGCTCCTGGAAGTAGACAATCACTCCGTCCGAGATTCTCAAATTTTGCGTTTGAAGCAGGTGAAAAGCCAGCGAAATCAAGAAGAGGTTACGGCCATTTTGGATCAAATACGGGCAGCAGCTGCTTCTGGGGAAGGAAATTTACTGGCCTTAGCCATCGATGCAGCAAGAAAAAGAGCTACTTTAGGAGAAATCTCCTATGCCATGGAGCTGGCCTTTGGGCGCCACAAAGCCCAAACCCAATCCATCTCGGGAGTATATGCAGCAGAAGTGAAACAGCAGAAATCATTTGTAGAAGCCCAGCGCCTTTCAGATCGATTTGCCCAAGTGGAGGGCAGAAGACCTCGTATTCTGGTGGCAAAAATGGGGCAAGATGGTCACGATCGAGGAGCCAAAGTGATTGCTTCGGGTTTCTCTGATCTGGGTTTTGATGTGGACATAGGTCCGCTATTTCAAACTCCCCAAGAAGTGGCAGAGCAGGCCGTTGAAAATGATGTGCACCTGGTGGGTGTTTCTTCTTTGGCCGCGGGCCACAAAACACTGATTCCAGAATTGATCTCCTGCTTGCGGCAAATGGGCCGCCCAGATATCCGCGTAGTGGCTGGAGGAGTCATTCCTGCCAAGGACTATGACTTTTTGAAAAAAGAGGGGGTGGTAGCCATTTTTGGACCAGGAACTATTCTATCGGAGGCTGCTTGTGAACTACTTTCTGGCTTGCTTGAGGAGCAATAACTGAAAAGCGAAATTTTCCAGAGGAAAAGGGAATGTCGTTCCTTAAAACAAAATTGGTCGGCCATTTGGCCGACCAAGAAAAAATTGGGTGCCTGACAAAAAATGGATATCAGGGGACATTAAAAAATCAATACACTAGAACGGCTTTGTTGGCTTCACATTGAATGGTTCTTGGGGGTCCTACCAGCAAGCAATCCGAGAGGACATTATTTGTTTCGTTGTAGGCTTTTTGTGCTGTAGTAAAGCGCTCCACCAAATCTAAAAGTTCACGTTCCACACTCTGATGGTAGGCAAGGTATCGGGTAGGTCCTCCACAGGCTTTGCTTCCCATGGGTGTAAATTTCCATTCCGAAGCATTGGTGCAGGGCACAGACTCTGCAAGTCGGATAATTTCCGCCTGAGAGGCTAGTAATTCCTCTGCAGTAATGATTAGCGGTTCGTTCGTCGCGAGTTCACAAGAGACGACCATAAGGGAGATCAAAAAAATACCGATGCGTTTCATAGTTTTTATTGTTTTTTTCTCAGAACGAAAAGACTGGTGTTATCGCTACACAAATTTTAAAAAAATCAGTTGATTACCCGCAATCTTACTAGTTCCTGAATTGGAGTCTGAATCAGCCGGATAATCGTCCACAGACGACAGTCCACTGTTCACAGCCCCCTTAACTGAACTTCAAACCTTATTTCCGTTAATTATTTTTTGTTGTGTGGGTAATCATAAAAAAAAGCCCGATGTTTTCATCGGGCTAAATTAGGTTGGTTTTTAACTTTCTAAAGTTGGTAAATCGGCTTAGACTACGTCTTCTCCGCGGAGTTTGATTACAGCTCCTTCGAGTTGGTCACCAATACGGATCTGGCAAGCCAAACGGGAGGTAGGGAAGTACTCGGGCAGGTTTTCCAACTGGTCCAATTCAGTATCCGTAGCATCCCCCAGGCCGGCTTGGCCTTCTAGGATTTCTACATGGCAAGTAGCGCAAAGGGCCATGCCACCACAGGTAGCTAGGATTGGGTATTCGGAAGCCTTGAGAATTTCCATCAGGCTAAGTCCCATGTCAGTAGGGGCTTCGACTTCCTGTCGCTCTCCTTGCTGGTCTTCTACGGTAAATTTGATCAATTCCATAATTCGATTTAGAATGCATTCACCCCGTTTACCGTGGTGTATTTGAAACTTAGTTTTTGGTCTGGATACACGAACTTGAAGGCGGAGTGCATCATGATGGCTGCCTCATGAAATCCGCAGAGGATCAGTTTAAGTTTACCTGGATAGGTATTTATATCTCCAATGGCATAGATTCGTTCCACTCCGGTGGAGTAATCACGCGTGTCTACTTCAATCGCATTTTTATCAATGCTCAAACCCCAATCTGCGATAGGACCCAACTTTGGAGATAATCCAAACAAGGGGATCAAGTAGTCGGCATCGAGGGTGATTTCTTGGTTGTCTTTGTCTTCCAAAATCACTTTTTCTAGGCGCTCGTTTCCGCTTGCTTCCTTCAGGTTGGCAGAAAGGATCAAGTCGATCTTTCCTTCTTGTGCTAGGTCAAATACTTTGGAAGCAGAATCGGGTGCACCTCGGAAGGTTTCGTTTCGGTGGACCAAGGTTACTCGCTCCGCTACATTGGCCAAGAAAATGGTCCAGTCCAAGGCGGAATCTCCCCCGCCAGCGATCACTACTTTTTTGTCCCGGAAGGTCTCTGGGTTCTTTACCATGTAGTGAATTCCCTTGCCTTCAAAGGCTTCCAGGTTGTTCAAAACTGGCTTTCTCGGTTCAAAACATCCCAGACCTCCCGCAATGATGATGACCTTGGCGTGCACCGTGGTCTTGTCGCTGGTGGTCACGATAAAGCTCCCATCCTCTTGGCGATCCAGAAGATCTACACGCTCGCCCAAGGTGAAGGTGGGATTGAATGGTTTGGCCTGCTCCATCAGGTTGTCTACCAAGTCTTGTGCTTTGACCTCAGGGTATCCAGGGATGTCGTAAATCGGTTTCTGAGGATAGATTTCTGAAAGTTGGCCTCCAATCTGCGGCAAAGCATCAATCAAATGGCATCTCATTTTGAGTAATCCTGCCTCAAAAACCGCAAAAAGTCCTACCGGGCCTGCGCCGATGATGCAAAGATCTGTGTGGATGGTTGGGGTGTTCATGGAGTAGTTAAATGCGTTTGGTTAGGGCCTGGAATTCAGTTGCTGAATTCCAAACTAGCTGTTGGTATCTTTGTTTGACTCGTCCAAATTTTGGTAAATGGTATTCAGGATGCGCTTGAATTCTAAGAAGTCCTTTTCAGTCAGATTCTCCCAAGCCTTCTCGCGAAATTGAAGAACTTTCGGTCTCAATTCAGCCACTTTGGCTACGCCTGCTTCGGTCAAGTGCAATTGAAAACTTCTGCGATCCTGTGGGTGCTGTACCCGAATGATGTAGCCTTTTTTGTTTAGTAAATCCAATATCCTGGTAAGCGTGGGGTGATCCTTGAATACTAGATTTGCCAACTCGGTTTGGCTGAGTTCAGGGTTTTCCGCCAGGTTTTTTAAGACCAACCATTGATCCACAGTCACGTCAAATCCTCCTCGCTTAAATTGCTGTTGCGCATACTGCTTTACCTTGCGGGCCGTTCGGTCCAACAAAAAGGAATAGCTAGCGAAGAGTTCTTGTGTCATAGCAATTGTTAGTGTGACAAATATATGTATAAGTTTTTTAAATATTTAATTCTTGGGGCTCCAGAATTTTAAATGTCCCGTTCTAGAAATCCTATTTTTTTCTTGACTTGCGCTCTCGTATTTTTGAAAAGAGTGGCTCAGTGTAGGGTTAAAGAATTTGTTCTTGGCTTCTACTGATTCTGCTCCAGGTGTATTCCAATTCTAATTGTTTAGCCATGCGTTTTTTTCTTATTCTCCCTCTTCTTTTCCTCGCCTTTGGTGCTCAGGCCCAGCAGCAGACTTACTGCAATCCCATCAACCTGGACTATGGCTACACACCCATCCCCAATTTCTCCGAATGGGGCAGACACCGGGCCACTGCAGATCCTGTCATCGTCAACTATCAGGGGAGTTACATCCTGTTCTCCACCAACCAGTGGGGCTATTGGACTAGTGACAATATGTTGAACTGGGACTTTCATTCCAAACGCTTCCTTCAGCCTTGGAACAAAGTGTACGATGAATTGTGTGCCCCGGCAGTGGGAATTGTAGGCGATACGGTGCTGGTCATGGGCTCTACTTATGAGAAAGATTTCACCATTTGGATGAGTACCAATCCCAAGGCAAACGAATGGGAACCTTTGGTAGAAAAATTTGAAATTGGGGGCTGGGACCCCGACTTCTTCACCGATGATGACGGTAGGCTCTACATGTACAACGGGAGCTCCAATCGCTATCCACTCTATGGAATAGAGTTGAACCGAAAAACAATGGCCCCCATAGGCACGCGAAAGGAACTCTACCTTCTAGAACCAGACAAGTACGGCTGGCAGCGATTTGGGGAACACATGGACAATACCTTCCTGGATCCCTTTATGGAAGGGGCCCATGTCACCAAACACAACGGAAAATACTATCTCCAATATGGCGCACCTGGCACAGAATTCTCCGGCTATGCCGATGGGGTAGTGGTAGGGCCAACGCCTTTGGGACCCTTTACTCCTCAGTCGGATCCCTTGAGCATCAAACTCGGTGGCTTTGCTCGTGGGGCGGGTCACGGCAGCACTTTCCAGGACAACCAGGGCAAATACTGGCACATCAGTACTATCATGATTTCGGTCAAAAACACCTTCGAGCGGCGCCTGGGAATCTGGCCAGCAGGCTTCGATAAAGACGATGTGATGTGGTCCAGTACCGCTTTTGGAGACTATCCGCATTACCTTCCGGATACCGAAAAGGCCGGAAAGTTTACGGGTTGGATGCTGCTCAACTACGACAAGCCCATGCAGGTGTCCTCTACTTTGGGGGGATTTTCAGCCAACAAAGCCAATGACGAAGACCTCAAATCCTACTGGAGTGCGCAATCCGGTGCCAAGGGAGAGTGGATCCAAACCGACCTAGGGCAGTTGAGTACGGTGCATGCAGTGCAGATCAACTATGCCGATCAGGATGTGGACACCGACCGACTTGGTAAGCGTACCGACCAATACCACCAGTACCTGCTCTACCATTCGGTGGACGGGAAAAAGTGGGAGATCTTGGTGGATAAAAGTAAAAACACCACGGACATCCCGCACGAGTACGTAGAACTGAAGACCCCTGTAAAAACCAGGTACCTCAAATTGGTCAATGTGTGGATGCCTACTGGCAAATTTGCGCTTTCTGGATTCCGAGTTTTCGGAAATGCAGGTGGAGCGGTACCTAATAAAGTGTCTCAATTTATGGTCTTCCGTACCGAAAAGGACAAGCGCAGTGCCTTTATCAAATGGGCGCCTTCTTCAGATGCCTATGCGTACAACATCTATTATGGTACTGCACCCGACAAGCTATACACGTCCATCATGGTGCTGGGCAACAATGAATACTGGCTCAAAACCTTGGATCGTACCAAGCCTTACTACTTTACCATCGAAGCCATCAATGAAAATGGGGTAAGCACCTGGTATCCTGTCCAAAAGGTGGAGTAAAAAACTAGGCTTTTGCGCCTAGTTTTTCTCCAAAGGATGCATTTTTAACAATTCTTGAGGGCTCCAAAATCCTTGTTTTCCCTTGACTTCTTCCCGCACTATTTTCACCAAATCAGGAGAAATAGGAGAAGCTTTGTTGCCGAAAGAATTGCGCACATAGGTAAGCACAGCAGCCACTTCGGAATCATTGAGCATGCCTTCGTGCGGCGTCATTGGAACCTGTCCCGAATAGCTTCTTCCTGCTACTTCCATAGGACCCATCAGCCCCTTGAGCACCAATTTGATAAGTCGTTCTGGGCTGCCGGTGACCCATGGGGTACCTCGTAGTGGAGGAAATTCAGAGGCAGTCAAGCCTCCACCATCGGGCTGATGGCAGGTGCTACACAATCCTTCTCGAGCATAAATTTCCTTCCCTAGCACGAAGAGTTCTCGATCCGAACCGGTCAAGGAAGATTTGACATCTTCCTCCTTTTTCTGGGCTACAGAAAGCCCATTAAGGTGGGCAATGGCTGTTTCCAAAGTGCCTGGAATCCAGGTAGCATCCTTGGGTTGATTTTGAGCCTGGGCAAGAATCGGTACCCCTTGTGCAGGTGGAAGCCAAGACGCTGCCGCAATGCCTTCCATTCGGACGCGTCCATGGGGATCTTGTACCGCCTTGGTGAGCAGCTGGGCTTGATCTGGAATCTGATGGCCTGAATAGCGCAGTACTCGGGTGGCTGCAGCGCGTACCTTGTAGTTGGTGGATGCAAGCAATTCTTTCAAAAGTGTAGCATTGACGCGATTGGCTCCCCAGGTGACCCAGAGGGCTTCCAAGCGCTGGTGCTCGTAGTCCGGATTATTTTTGTCTAAGGTTTTTAGCCATTTTTCAATAGCCGTGGTCACCGCTGTCGCATCTCTTCCTCTCAGTTCGCGACGGGTACGGTAGCGGCTTCGGTATTCGGGAAGTTTCAAGTTTTCTAGAAGAGCTGGAATAGGTTGGCCATCGATTTTGGCAGGCGTAACTAGGGGCCTAGAAGGATAGGTCAATCGGTAAATGCGTCCATGCACATGGTCTCGCAAAGGATCTCGTGCATTGTGCTGCATGTGTCCAATGAGGATATTGTGCCAATCCACAATGTAGAGGGAGCCATCTGGGGCAGTTTCCATATCCACGGGTCTAAAATTCCGATCCGAGGAAACGACCAAATCTTGGCGCCATTTGCTGGTAAAGCCGACGGTGTCATCCAGCATTTGGTGCTGCTTGGTACCCAAAAATCCGATGGTATTGTTGATGATCAAATCGCCCTGAACATCCTCTGGAAAATGTCTGCTGGAGATAAATTCCAGTCCTGAGGTAGGGCGAACCATGTGGTCTTTTTCAATGAGGTTGGGACCTTTGAAGTTTCCATTTCCATAGCGGGGTAGGGTGGAGCCGGGAAGCATCCAGTTGACATTTGGACCGGAAGTTTCTGCATAGAAGTTTTGTCCCCAGTGATCAAAAGCAATACCCCATGGGTTGGGAATGCTGACCTGGTTTACTCGCTCCAACTTGTGTCGCTTGGGTTCGTAGCGGTAAAATCCACCATTGGTACCCCGAACGGGACCGTAGGAGGTTTCCACATTGGTATGCAAGAACACCCCTTCTGCCATGTAGATTGCTCCACTTTCGTCTGCGGCAAAGGCCGAGATGGCGTGGTGTGTATCGTGGTCGTCAAACCCGGAAAGCAGGACAGTTTTCTTGTCTGCCTTGTCGTCTCCATTGGTATCTTCAAGCAAAATCAAATTTGTCCCTTGGGAGACATACACCCCTTCTGCAGCAATTTCAAAGCCTACTGGGATATGGAGGTTGTCCGCAAAGACCTTTTGCTTATCGGCTTTCCCATCTCCATTGGTGTCTTCCAAGATGAGTAGCTTGTCTGAAGGACGCGGATCTCCGGGTTTGTAATGCGGGTAGCTCGGCATGGTAGCCACCCAAAGTCTACCCTTATTATCAAAGGACAGTTGCACCGGATTGGCGAGGTCGGGAAATTCTTTTTCAGAGGCAAAAAGTTCGATTTTGTATCCTTCAGGCACCTTCATGGACTTGAGGGCATCTTCACCATACAAATAATCTAGACTACCATTGGCCTCTGGGTTGTAGTTGGTCTCCACCTCTGGCAAGGATGGTGTCAACGCATCGGCTGCCTTGAGGTCTTTCGTTTTTCCCACATTTGCTTCCCAAATGGCTGTATCTCGGATCGCAGTGAGCTGGCGAATTTTCTCCAATTCAAAAGGATAGTTGTCCGGCCCAAAAGGATCGTATCTTCTTCCAAAGACATGCACTCCGTTGGGGATTTTGTAGTCGTTGTTCCAAAACCAGTTTTTCTCAAGTACTGCTTGTTCGATCAGCTCTTTGTTGGCTTCTGCCTTGGTTGATGCTTTTCCGAAAATTTTGTCTGCGAGAAGCACCGACAGCTTTTCATAACCTTGTTCAGTAAGTTGGCTTCCATCGATGGTGAGCGGTTCGGCACTGTCTTGGTACCAACTTTTACTTGGGGTAAAAGCGTCCACAAAAACGATTTGATGCTTTTTGGCTACCTCCTCCATGGCTTCGGTGTAGCGCTGTAAGTTTTCGTTTTCAAGTTTTCCATTCGGGACATCCTTGATTTCGGATAAGTCCTCAAAGGCAATGGGAGACACGAGGGCAAGTTGTGGAGCAGCTTTTCCATTGTAGCGCTGTGCTTTGGAATGAACAATCCAGGCTTCCAATTCGTCCTTGAAATTTTGAAGTTTGGCTTCTCCTTGAAAAGATTCATTGAAGCCAAAAAATCCTATGACCACATCTGCCTTCAATCGAGTCAGCCACTGATCTGGTTTTTCTAGAAATCCTTCCGACCCAGAATTGGTAGCGTATTCGTCCTGAAATTGTTCAGCTCCAGGAAATGCCCAGGGATCGTTGGTGCCTGAGCGAGGTCGAAAACCTGGGGTGTCTCCAGGATCACTGAGGTTACGAATGAAGAGGGTGCTGTCGGGGTACCGGAGGTGAAGTTCTGTTTCCAACCCACCGAATTCCATCATTCTAGAACCCAAATTATTGCCTACTAGGGCAATTCGAGTGCCCTTTCGAAGTTCCAAGGTAGGTCCAGAAGTACAGCTAAAAAGTGCGAAAAGGGCAAGCAGGAGTACGGGAGTGTAGTTGAGGGAGCGTGTGTTAATCATTCTGGGCTGGATATTTTACTTAATACTAAGCAGAATGATTTCTATTGTCAATGGCTTTTTTACCAATTGTGCAAAAAATTCGGATACCCATCACCCCAATTGACCAAATAAAAATCTTACTAAAACTACTTTTAAACTCATGAAATTTTTCTCATCTTGATTCAGCGATCTAGAAATTTCACCTAGCAATACACCCAAAATCTATGTTTAAGAGACCTCAACTCAATTTTCTTTATTTGCTCAGTGCAATGCTCCTTTTTGGATTCGGT
>JBJOOF010000103.1:0-3584 GCA_046051425.1 Bacteroidota bacterium | reverse complement strand
AAATGATTTTATCATAGGCACTGTTTACTTGTTTCATTTTTTTACGAATATGGTTGAGCGCATAGCGCATTCTACCCAAGGCTGTATTGATACTGACGCCGGTTTGTTCGGCGATTTCCTGGAAACTCATGTCTAAGTAATGCCTCATGATGACCACTTCCTTCTGAGCTTCTGGAAGTTCATCGATCAAATTGCGTACAAAGGCCAGGGTTTCCTCTTTGATGCGTTGCTCCTCAGAGGAGTCTTCCGCAAAACTTAAGGAATTGAACAGATTGCTACCGTCTTCCAAGAGGATGGTAGGGTATCTTTTTGCCTTTCTAAAATGATCGATAGCTAGGTTATGCGCAATACGCATCACCCAGGGTTGAAATTTACCTTCTTCGTTGTACTTGTCAGAATTCAAGGTGTGGAGCACCTTGACAAATACATCTTGTAACAGATCTTCTGCTACATCTTGATCTTTGACGATCAAGAAGATGGTGGTAAATACTTTACTATGATACCGATCTACTAATAGATTAAAGGCGGCTTCATTACCATTGCGATACAGCGTGATCAACACACTGTCGTCCGGACCTAATTGCTTACTCATTTTTAAGTTGGTTTATATACAACGTAAAAGTCTAGGCCATAGTATCGGGTTAGGTGAAAATATTTTTTGAAGCGTGTGAACGTAAACTAAAAAGGAATCAAAACTACGGCCAAATTTGTGAATGTTGCAACTTTTGTATCAAAATCAATACTTAATTCTATTTTTAATTCATACGATTAGTTTTTAATCTTTTTTTTAAACTAAAGTTGCTTATTTATTCTGTTTGACTAAGGCCCATATCGGAAGAAGAAAGGGGATCGAACACCGAGGAAAGAGGGGAAATAACTAGAATTATCGATACCGATGGTTTAAAAAAAGTAAGTCGCATTGCTTACCTTCGTAGTCTTACCTAGAAAAAACGAATTATGGATTTAAGCGGAAAAGTAATCTCCCAACTAGCAGAAGTGAGTGGGAGTTCAAAGAGTGGCAATGCTTGGCGCAAGCAGGAATATATTGTAGAAACAGGGGGACAATATCCCAAAAAAGTATGTGTCTCCATCTGGGGAGACAAGATCGACCAATTTGGATTAAAGGTAGGCGAACAAGTCAACCTTGGGATAGAAGTAGAAAGCCGTGAATACAACGGACGTTGGTATACGGAAGTGAAAGCCTACAAAGTAGACCGCAGCCAAGGTGGAGGAATGCCAGTTGGTCCTCCAGATGTAGATACCTTCTACGAAGCTTCTGAAGATGACAAGCTTCCCTTTTAAGTTAGAGTTGGAGGGAAAAATCCATCTCATTTCGTAAACAAATACGCAAAAAAAAAGCGAGACTTACTCAGTCTCGCTTTTTACTTTTAGTTCGATTTCTTCTCCAGATTCATCTAGGAATCTGTATTCCGTCACGGGTAGGGAAGAATCTTTGATCAGTCTTATCCATTTGGTATACTTAAAAAACCACTTTACACGTCGGCTAATCAGGCCAGTGGTAAAGTAGGCATGCAGATACGGATGCAAGCCGATGTGGATTTTGTCCACATTTTGAATGGTTGCCATGTGCTCCAAATCCTTTTCCAACTTATCGGCGACTAGAATAGACGCTTGGATTTTGCCGGTACCGTTGCAAGCAGGGCAGGTTTCCTTGGTCACAATATTGACTTCAGGACGTACGCGCTGTCGGGTGATTTGCATCAGCCCAAATTTGCTCAAAGGCAATACGGTATGCTTGGATCTGTCGTATTTCATCTCCAGCATCATGGCATCGAAAATCGCTTTTTTGTTTTCAGCTTTTTTCATGTCGATAAAATCGACCACGATAATTCCTCCCATATCTCGGAGGCGGAGCTGTCTAGCAATTTCTTTAGCAGCTACCAGGTTGGTTTTAAGCGCTGTAGATTCCTGGTCGCTTTCTTGATTGGACTTGTTGCCACTATTGACGTCAATGACGTGCAGGGCCTCGGTGTGCTCTATAATCACATAGCCTCCTTGAGGTAGGCTTACGGACTGTCCAAACAAGCTTTTGATTTGCTTTTCGATTCCAAAACTTTCAAATAGCTTGACTTTACCGTTGTAAAGTTTGACAATTTTTTCTTTTTCAGGCGCTATAGACCTGATGTAGGAACGGATCTGATCGTAAGTAGACTCTTCTTCTACGGTGATTGCATCGAATGATTCATTGAGCAGGTCTCTCACAAGTGAGGAAGCCATGCTCATCTCTCCAATGATTTTGTCCCGACTTTTGGCTTTCAGCAATTTGCTCATTCCCTCTTCCCAATTGGTGAGAAGATTTCGAAGGTCTTTATCAAGTTCCGTCACGGACTGTCCTTCGGCCACTGTTCGGATGATTACTCCAAAGTTGGCAGGTTTGATCGAATTGATGAGTCTGAGCAGCCTTTTGCGCTCTTCGTTGCTACGAATCTTCTTGGACACATTGACCGTGTCGGAGAAGGGAACTAGCACGAGGTAACGCCCGGGTAGAGAGAGCTCACAGGATAATCTAGGGCCTTTGGTTGAAATAGGTTCTTTGACAACTTGAACCAACACTTGGTTGGTCTTGGCTAGAATCTTGTCGATTTTTCCGACTTTTTCTATTTCCGCTTCGTTTTCAAAGCCCTTCAAGAGGTGGTTGTTGTAGTTGTTGTTGCGTACCATTTTGGTAAACTTCAACAAGCTATTGATATTTGAACCCAGGTCTTGGTAATGCAGAAAGGCATCTTTCTCATAGCCTACGTCGATAAACGCGGCGTTGAGTCCATTGACAATTTTGCGGACCGTTCCCAGATAAATGTCACCCACCTTAAACTGGTTGTCCATCCCTTCGGAATGAAGTTCAACCAGCTGCTTGTCGTGCAATAAGGCTATTCGACTTCCATTTTGAGCAGAATCGATTAACAATTCCGTACTCAAATTTTCTTTTTACTTCTGTAAATGAACGTACTATACTTCCACTAACTCAAAAAGAAGGGATTACTTCTTCTTGTGTCTGTTTTTTCTAAGTCTTTTCTTACGCTTGTGCGTAGCGATCTTATGTCTTTTTCTTTTCTTACCGCAAGGCATAGTTTTAAAATTTAATAGTTTACAATTTGTTATAGCTGGTCTAAGTAGCCTTGAATACTCTCTAAGATCATCGGATCGTCGGTCATTTTCTTGACTAGCTCAAACTGTGCTTTCGCTTTATTTTTTTCTTTTGACTCAAAGTAGCTTACCCCAAGGTAAAATTGGCCCTGAATGTTTTGAGGATGCGCATTTACCAATTCTTCAAAACGACCAATCGCTCGATCGTATTGTCCGGATTGCATGGAAAGTACCCCCATGTTAAACAAACCTTCTTCATTCTTCGGATCCTCCTCTAAAATCTCGCGTAACAAGGTAATCCCTTGCATTGGATTGGATGAGGACACGTAGGTCATCGCTATTTTGGATTTCAAATCGAGACGGGTGGGATCTTTTTCCAACACCTGATTTAAGAAGCCTCTGGTTTTTTCTGCCAGTACTTCTACTTTGTTTTTGTCCAAGGCAAAGGAAAATGCATCGTAATTTGCTTTTCCAGCTTC
>JBJOOF010000102.1:0-19185 GCA_046051425.1 Bacteroidota bacterium | reverse complement strand
TACTCAAAAGACCCCTTGCGGAGCAGGAGCTGATCGGCAAGACGCTCGATCAACTTGGGATGAGGATGGGTGTATTTGTAGTGGATGGAGGAGACAACTGGAAAGTCTCCCTCACGACGGGAAAGCAGGAGTTTTTGGACAATTTCGTTGCCACCTGCAAGGCCTCTGTGGAGGCTGCCAAGCGGGTCAATGCGAAGTGGATGACTGTGGTGCCTGGCTACTTTGAGCGGAATTTGCCGATTGGCGTGCAGACGGGACATGTGATTGATGCCCTGAAGCGGGGAGCGGAGATTTTTGAGCCCCATGGTATGGCAATGGTCTTGGAGCCATTGAGTGACAATCCGGACCTATTTCTTCGCCATGCAGATCAGACTTACATGATCTGTAGAGCGGTAGGTAGCCCTGCTTGCAAGTTGCTGTACGATGCTTACCACATGCAGCGCAACGAGGGCAATTTGATCGCGACCATGGAAAAAACCTGGTCGGAAATCGCCTACATCCAGATTGGGGATAATCCGGGTAGAAAGGAGCCAGGAACGGGTGAGATCCATTATGGCAATGTATTCCAGTTCATCCACAAAAAAGGCTTTACAGGCATTTTGGGCATGGAGCATGGCAACGCCCTTCCGGGGAAGGAAGGTGAGTTGGCACTGATAGATGCCTACCGAAAAGTGGATGTGAAATGAAGCAAGGTTTCTTCCTCCTCACTGCCTGGCTATGGGCTAGCCTAAGTTTTGCCCAAAGCCCCGAATGGAAACAGTTTCAATCTCCAGGGAAAGCCTCTTTGAGGGGCTTATCCCCCATTTCGGATCAGGTGTGCTGGGCCAGTGGGAGTGGAGGAACTTGGCTGAAGACTGAGGATGGTGGAGCAAGCTGGCAGACGGGGACCCTGGCGGGTTTGGATACCGTAGACTTTCGATCCATCCATGCCTTTGATGCGCAGACAGCGGTGGCGGCTTCGGCTGGACAGCCTGCGGTGATCTACCGAACCGAAGATGGAGGAAAGACTTGGAACAAAGTGCATCAGGAAGGAGGAGAAGCCTTTTTTGATGCAATCCAATTTATTGATGCTCAGCGAGGCTATGTATTAGGGGATCCTATTGGTGGGAAGTGGATGATCTTGGAGACACTTGATGGAGGCCGAAGTTGGCATTCCTTGCCGAGCCTGCCGGCAGCGATTTCTGGGGAAGCGGCCTTTGCGGCAAGTGCTTCCTCTATGGTAGCAGATGCCTCTGGGCTGGTATTTGCCACGGGGGGTACCGTTTCTCGTTTGCATCGCTACACCTTTGCTTCCCAGTCTTGGGCGGTGCGTGAGTTGACAGACATGCTTCAAGGACAGCCTTCTCAGGGTGTTTTTGCAATGACTGCGTTTCCTGGGGAGGAGGGATTGGTGCTGGTGGGAGGAGATTACTTGCAGCCCGATTTTCGATTTGCAAATGCCTTATTGGTAGTTGGAGAGGTGACGATTTCTACAAGTGAGGGTCCAGCTGGGTACCGCTCTGGGGTGGCATACCTTCCCGAGCAGGGTTGGGTAGTGGCAGTAGGTCCTGGCGGTTCGGACTTCTCTACCAACGGAGCCCACAGTTGGCAGCCTTTTTCGACCACTGGTTACCATGCCGTCAAGGCGGCGCCAGGGGGGAAAGCTCTTTGGGCTTCAGGAGGCCAAGGACGTCTTGGAAAATTAGTGTATTGATGAAAATTGACACGAATTATTAAAAGAGCGTCATTTTTAGAGGGGGTTTGTAAAAATAATTGCAATTTTTTCGAGCTTTCTGCTTTCAAAAAACACGGAGGATTGTATATTTAAATCACTGAGTTCAATTTTTCACGCGTATTCTTCCACATCCTACTACCATGTTTGAAATTATTCCTTCCATTTGGCTGATCAACGGCAAGTGTGTGCGGCTTAAGCGGGGCGATTTTGCTACCGAAGAAGTCATCTCCCACAACCCCCTTGAGATTGCGCAGGCCTTCGAAGGGATTGGCATCAAGCGGGTACACCTGGTAGATTTGGATGGAGCCCGAAGAGGGGAGCCCAAAAATTACAATATCCTAGAAGCGATTGCGGGCTATACCAACTTGGAAGTGGATTTCACTGGAGGCATTTTCACCGACGGAGATGTAATTAAGTGCTTTGAATTTGGTGCCAAAACGGTGACCATCGCCTCTGCAGCTGCTAGATTCCCAGAGCGCTTTGCCCAATTCATTCTATCCTATGGGCGGGAGAAAATTTACTTGGCGGCCGATACCAACCCGAACGATTACAAAATCAAGATCAAGGGATGGCTCACCAAAACAGAACTAGACCTATTTGAACATATTGAATTTTTTTACGAGCGCGGGCTCAAACATGTCAAGTGCTCCGATGTCACCCGTGATGGAGTGATGGAAGGTCCCAATTTTGACCTGTACAAAGAAGTAGTGGACCGCTTTCCCAATCTATACATTGCTGCCTCAGGTGGTGTTCGCGGCATCGATGATTTCAAAAGATTGCGTGACTTGGGTCTTCAGGCAGCCGTTTTTGGCCGAGCCTATTACGAAGGAAAAATCAGTTTGAAGGATCTCGAAGAATTTATTGCATCGAGCTAAAAAAAAGAGGAGGTTAATACCTCCTCTTTTTTTTAGTTATCCTGATCCTCTTTAAACTTATCTACGATGTATAAAAAAATATTGAAGGATAAGGTGGAGGGGGATTCGTTCTTTTTGGATTCTCTTTCATGGAGATGGGTTGTCGTATATACCTCTTTTCTAGGCAAGGGTAGCGGTACGCCTGGCTTCACTGTTGCTGCCTTTTGGACGGTTAGTGGAGTAGCCGTTCCAGCTTCCGGAAGGATGCTAGACTCTTCTGAAATGGGTTTTTCGAAGGGTTTCTTCGTGTTTTCCTCCTGAGCCCTTGCTTCAGATGGGAGGAGCAAGTAGCCGAAAGCAGCCATGCTCAGCAGGGCAACTTTACCAGCAAATATTCTTGAACAGTTCCACATAATTTATTGAAATACGGGTTAGCTTTCGAAAAACGTCCTTAAAAATAGAAAATAAATCGGCAATGCAAACGATTGATCTAGAAGATTTCAAAAAAATAGACTTTCGGGTAGGAACTGTTCTGCGGGTGGAGCCTTTTGAAAAAGCTCGAAAACCCGCCTATCAGGTATGGGTAGACCTAGGTCCAGAACTCGGAATCAAAAAATCTTCCGCCCAGCTTACGGTCCATTACCAACCCGAAAACTTACTGGGAAAGCAGGTGCTTTGTGTCTGCAACTTGGCCCCTCGTCAGGTAGCAGACTTCATGTCGGAGGTGCTCATTACGGGATTTTCTAGTGCCGAAGGAGGGATATGGATTGCCACTGCGGACCAGCCCGTTCCCAATGGTGCTCCCTTGCATTAAGGAAGGTAGATGGTCAGTCCTGATTCCGTAAGCTCATTGCGGTATATGGGGAGCGAGGTGCAGTACCCGGATCGGACGTCTCCTGTCTTCAGATCAAATCGATACTGGTGCAGCGGGCAGATGAGCTCACCGGCCCCATTGATGTTGGCTTGGCTTAGGTCTGCCCCGCGATGTGGGCATTGGGCATCAAACACATGGATGAGTTCCCCGATGCGCAGGACCGCCAGGCGCTTTTTACCTGCCGTCAATTTTTTGATTTTGCGTTCGGGTATGGCCTGGAGTACGTCTTCTTTGCTGCTGCCAAACTGGAAAGTATGCATGGGAGGAAAGGGAAGGTTCTTTTGCTACTAAAAGAGTGCTTGGTTTTTCGTGGAATCTTTTTCAATTTCCATCTTCTATCGCCAATTCCCTAACCTGTCATGAAAAAATTCCTCCTGCTACCCCTTTTGTTTTTTGCCTTTTCCCTTAGCGCCCAACAGGTGGAAGGCGCCTGGAAACTGGTGAGCCAAAATCAAGTCCCCGTCACCGGCCAAGAGTTTATCAAAATCTATCAAGACAATTACTTTGCTTTTGGGATCAAAAATCTGGCGGACAACTCCTTTGTAGGTGCGGGTGGAGGACCATTTTCAATGACTTCCGGAAAGCTTCAGGAGACCTTGGAGTTTTTTACGCTCAACCCAGAAATCGTAGGGATGGTCACTTCCTTTGAAGTAAACCTAACCGGAAACCGGCTGACGGTATCAGCCACCACCCCCAAGGGGCCTCTGGTGGAAACCTGGGAGCGAATTTCGGATAGCAAAGATGATCTTACGCGCAACTGGGTGATTACGGGAAGAAAACGAGAGGATCAGATTCAACGATCCACCCCTGGGGCAAGACGTACCATCAAAATTCTCAGTGGAGGTAGATTCCAGTGGGTGGCCTTCAACTCCGAAACTCGGGAGTTTTCGGGCACGGGCGGAGGAACCTACAGCGCACAGGGAGGGAAATACGTGGAAACCATCACCTTTTTCTCGAGAGACAATTCCCGCGTGGGCGCAAGCCTTGGCTTCGACTACCAAGTCATCGATGGAGAATGGCACCACAGTGGTTTGAGCTCCCAAGGGCAGCCCATCTATGAGATTTGGACACCCTATGCACTGGGGTATAAACCGGGAAAATAAACGGACCGGGAATATCCTCTCTAATTTTTTATTTCGCCCCGCAGTCCGCCGCGGCGGATTAAGGGTTTGGTTTTTCTCGCAAAGCCTCAGAGACGCAAAGGAATTGTTGAGGCTTGTCTACAATTCGCGTAAAATGGAAAAAGTTGGATTTCTTTGCGGCTTCGCGCCTTTGCGAGACCAAAAATTTTTTAAAGGGTTAGCGAAGGCAGGCGGTAAATAGACAATAATTCTAAATGACCTGCCTGCGGCAGGTTAAGGGTTTGGTTTTTCTCGCAAAGCCGCATAAGGCGCAAAGAATTTGTTGGGGTTTTCAACCTTTCGCGTAAAATGGGAAAAGTCGGATTGCTTTGCGGCTTACCCGCCGCGGCGGGCAGGCTTGGCACCTTTGCGAGAAGAAAAAATATATCCCCGCAATCCGCCGCGTCGGGCAGGCTGCTCTGGGGTAAAAATTCAACAATAAATAAACGGTAGTTGATTATCGACTAGTAGATATAAAGCGCTTTCAGCTTCTCTAAGGTGTAATCCACCTCTTCTTGTGTCGTAAAGCGGCTGAAGGAAAAGCGCACTGCGTCGCGTTCTGCTGGGTGCTGTAGGGCTCGCAATACATGGGATCCCACGGTAGCGCCCGAGCTGCAGGCGGAGCCTCCCGAAGCAGAAATGCCTTCTAGATCCAAGTGGAAAAGGAGCATGCCCCGATTGGACTCGGATGGAGGAAGGCTGACGTTGAGTACGGTATACAAACTTTTTTCCAGGTCTGCCGAGCAGCCATTGAAGGCGACTCCTGGGATGTCCTGCTTGAGTTTTTCTACGAAGTAGCCCTTAATCTTCTCGATATGGCTGCGGTGTGCGTCCAGCTCCTCGAGGGAAATTTCCAGCGCTTTGGCCAAACCGATGATGCCAATCACATTTTCTGTTCCTCCCCGCATGTTGCGCTCCTGCGCACCACCGTGGATGAAGGGGTGAATTTTTTTGTCTTTTCGTACGTACAGGAATCCAACTCCTTTGGGGCCATGAAACTTATGTGCACCGGCCACCAAGGCATCCACAGGAAGTTGAGACAAGTCATGGGCATAATGCCCCATGGTCTGTACCGTGTCCGAGTGGAAGAAGGCATCGTAGGTACGCGCAAGGGTTCCTATTCGCTCCAGGTCATTCAGGTTGCCAATCTCATTGTTGCCCTGCATCAGGGACACCAAACTTTTGGGATGGGCTTGGAGGAGAGACTCCAATTGCTGCAAATTGATTTCTCCCTTTTCATTTACATCCAAAAGGCTCAATTGGATTTTGCCTTTTTTGGCGAGCATCTCTAGGGTATGGAGTACGGCATGGTGCTCCAAGGGGGAGGTGATGGCATGGCTGATGTCGTGAGATTCTACTCCGCATACCAGGGCAGTATTGTCAGCCTCTGTGCCTCCGGAGGTAAAGAAAATCTCTGAGGGGCTTGCATTCAGCAGTTCGGCTACTTTTTTCCGAGCCTTTTCGATTGCAGTACGTACCTCTCTTCCATGGCTATGTACCGAGGAAGGATTGCCAAAGTGACCACGCATAAAGGGGAGCATGGCCTCGATCACGCGATCGTCCATGGGCGTTGTGGCGGCATTGTCGAGGTACACGTGCTTCATAGGATGCTTTTGGGCAAGGCAAGACCTGCTTTAATTCAAGGTGGCATTCACCACCTCTTTGATGTCTTGCATGATTTTTTTGGCAAGGTGTTCTGCTTTGGCTTCTGAGTCAGACTCCGAATAAATCCGGATAATCGGTTCGGTATTGGACTTCCGAAGGTGCACCCATTCCTTTTCAAATTCAATTTTCACTCCATCGGAATCGTTGATGGGATGGTTTTTGTATTGAGCCTTGATCTTGAGTAGGATGTCATCTACATCCAAGTTGGGGGTAAGTTCGATCTTATTTTTGGAAATGAAATAGCTCGGGTAGGTAGCGCGAAGCATGGAGCTGGACTTGCCGTACTTGGCCAAGTGGGTCAAAAACAACCCTATACCCACCAAAGCATCCCGTCCATAATGAGAGGCAGGGTAGATGATGCCTCCATTGCCTTCTCCGCCGATGACTGCCTGTACGGCTTTCATTTGGTTGACGACATTGACCTCTCCTACAGCGGATGCAGTGTAAGTTCCACCTCGCTTTTCGGTGACATCACGAAGGGCTCGGGTAGAGGATAGGTTGGAAACCGTATTGCCAGGGGTTTGGGAAAGTACATAGTCAGCGACAGCGACCAAGGTATATTCTTCGCCAAACATGGATCCGTCCTCGTTGACTAGTGCCAAGCGATCTACATCTGGGTCCACGACGATGCCTAGGTCGAAATTTCCTTTTTCCAATTTCTTGGCGATATCTCTCAGATTTTCTGGAAGTGGCTCGGGATTGTGAGGGAAGTTGCCGTCTGGAGTACAGAACATTTCCTCGACTTCGCTGACACCTAGGGCGCGCAAAAGTTTTGGAACGACAATGCCTCCGGTGGAGTTGACTGCATCCACCACGACTTTAAAATTACGTGCCTTGATTGCTTCAACATCCACGAGGGCTAAGTCCAACACATGCTGGATGTGTCGATCCATGTAGTCGTCCATGACGCTGTATTTCCCAAGTTTGCGTACTTCAGCGAAGGTAAAGTCTTCTGTTTCGGCTTTGGCCAAAATAGCTTTGCCTTCTGCGTCTGATATAAATTCACCTACCGAATTGAGTAGTTTGAGGGCATTCCACTGGGCTGGATTATGGCTAGCAGTAAGGATGATGCCTCCTCCGGCATTTTCTCGAGGTACTGCAAACTCTACCGTGGGAGTAGTGCTGAGACCTAGGTCAATTACGTCGATACCTAGGCCTTGAAGGGTAGCGGCTACCAATCTAGAGACCATATCGCCAGAAAGGCGTGCATCTCTGCCGATGACTACCTTGGGGTTGCCGGTTTGCTCGAGTACCCAAGCACCATAAGCAGCGGTAAATTTGACCACATCAATGGGGGTGAGGCCTTCGCCTGGCTTGCCGCCGATGGTGCCTCTTATACCAGAGATAGATTTAATTAGTGACACGAATAATAGTTTTGTATGTTAAAAATAGTTGGCTACGCGAGAAAAGATTACTTGAATTTGGCCATCACCTTGTCCACCTCATTGTCCGGGTTGGCGCAGTTGCTGGTGGCATCTACGGTTTTCCCACAGAGGTTGCAGGTGATCCCCTCCTTGTTGAGGAATGGACTTTGTGAAGCACAGGTCCCTTTGAACTCTCCATTTTTTAGAAAAATCAGCCTTACGGACATCAAAACGAAGAAAAGGGCGATGAAACCTAGTGTGATGAAGAAAGTTGCCATACCGGAGAAATTTGCGCAAATTTAATGCTTTACTTTGAAAACGTTAACACGTCAAGCATAGTTTCCTACAACATGTCCAACTTGAGTTCTCGAGCCGAGCAATTGGCTGCCTTTGACCGCTTATTGACCATCATGGATGAGTTGCGTGCGCAATGTCCCTGGGACAAAAAGCAGACCACTGAAAGTTTGCGCCACCTGACCATTGAGGAGACCTTTGAACTTTCGGATGCCATCTTGGAAGGCAATCCAGAGGAAATCAAGAAAGAAGTGGGAGACCTGCTCTTGCATCTGGTCTTTTATGCCAAAATCGGTTCGGAGCAGGGGAGCTACGACATCCGTACGGTGATTGACTCCCTTTGTGAGAAACTGATCCGTCGTCACCCTCACATCTATGGGGATACTGTGGCGCAGGATGAGGAGACCGTCAAGCAAAATTGGGAGAAAATCAAGTTGACCGAGAAGGGAAATGTGTCTGTCCTTGGAGGGGTGCCCAAAAGTTTGCCGGCGCTGATCAAGGCCATGCGGATCCAGGAAAAGGCCCGAGGTGTGGGCTTTGACTGGGAGGAGCCTCAGCAGGTGTGGGAGAAGGTGAAGGAGGAAATGGGCGAGTTTGAGGCGGAATTCCGAGTGGCTTCGGGAACGAAAATCGACCAAGAAAAGGCGGCTTCGGAGTTTGGAGACCTGCTTTTTTCGCTGATTAACTATGCCCGATTTATCGAAATCAACCCAGAGGAGGCCTTGGAGCGTACTAACATCAAGTTCATCTCTCGATTTCAGTACTTGGAGCGTTCAGCCAAAGCGGCTGGCAAAAATCTAAGCGAGATGAGTTTGGCGGAAATGGATGTGTATTGGGAACAAGCGAAGAAAGTACAAGGTACGAAGTACTAAGTACGAGGTACGAAATACGATGGAAATAGGGTGGAAAAAGACTTCGCTACGCTCCGTGAAATAGTTTGAAATACGGGTTAAGTGTATTTCACCGAGCCTGCTCGGTTTATTTCCATTGTATTTCGACTGTATTTCTTTTAAAAATCAATTACTACAAATTCCAATACTATGACTAAACAAATAATATTCACCCCAGAAGCACCGGCGCCGATCGGGCCCTACTCTCAAGCGGTTCAAGTGGGAGACACACTTTATGTATCCGGCCAAATCGCCCTCGATCCTGAGTCGGGTGAGTTGATCAATGAAAACATCACCGAAGAGACCCATGCGGTTATGAAAAACATGGAAGCCGTCCTGCGGGCAGCAGGTTTTGGCTTTGCCAATGTAGCCAAATGCACCATTTTTATCCGCGACATGGGCCAGTTTGGAGCCATCAACGAGGCCTATGGGCAGTACTTCAAGGCCGATCCCCCTGCGCGGGAGACGGTGGAGGTGAGTAAGCTTCCCAAAAATGTGCAGGTAGAAATTTCCTGCATCGCGGTTAAATAATCCATGAACTGGCTGCCTTTTGGTCGGGAAACCCTCGTCAGCGCCTTGTCCAAGGAGGAGCTACTTGAGCGCTTGGCTACAGTTACCCGAGGGACACGAGCAGAAGGACTCCCCGAGCTCCGGCCCCTATTTTATGGGCAAGTGGGGGAACATGGATTTCGCATTTCCCGAGTGATTGATAAGGGGGACAATTTTCTTCCGCTACTCTTAGGAAAGGTGGAGGCGACGCCGAGAGGAAGCATACTTTTTGTACGCTACCAACTCTTTTCGACTACTCGATTTTTCCTTTGGTTTTGGACAGGGATATTGTTGGGCTTTTCGCTTTTTTTCTTTTTGGGATCTCAGCAATTCCTTCAAGGGGGAGTATGCCTTTCCCTGATGGGGCTCAATTATGTCTTGGCGGTGTTTTTCTTCCATCGACAGCTGCTGCCGAGTAAAAAACTTTTCCAGGAAGTGATCAATTTTCCGCCCAGCAGCGTGGAATCCTCACGCAAGCTATAGGCAAAAAGGGACTTTGGATGTACCTTTGTGGCCTAATCTTCACCCTTTTATTTTGACTACCATGTCCATCCGTATAGAAAAAGATACCATGGGGCCTGTAGAAGTTCCAGCTTCGGCCTACTGGGGAGCGCAGACGCAGCGTTCGATCAATAACTTTAAAATTGGCGGAGAAAAAAACCGCATGCCTATCGAGATCATCCATGCCTTTGCCATACTGAAGAAAGCGGCAGCGTTGACCAATGCAGAGTTAGGGGTATTGGAACCCGCCAAGGCGGAAATCATCGCTCAGGTATGTGACGAAGTATTGACAGGGCAGCACGATAGCCAGTTCCCTTTGGTGGTCTGGCAGACGGGTTCGGGGACTCAATCCAACATGAATGCGAATGAGGTGATTGCCTACCGAGCGCATGTAATTTTGGGAGGGTCTTTGGAAGATGCCAAGAAGAAAATCCACCCCAACGACGATGTCAACAAGTCTCAATCCTCCAACGATACCTACCCTACGGCCATGCACATTGCGGCCTACAAGATGGTTGCGGAAACGACCATTCCGGGAGTGAAGCAGCTTCGCGACACCCTTGCGGCGAAGGCAGAAGCTTTCAAGAAGGTGGTGAAAATCGGCCGAACGCACTTTATGGATGCGACACCCCTCACTTTGGGTCAGGAGTTTAGCGGCTACGTGGCCCAGCTCGATCACGGTTTGCGTGCGCTCAACAATACCCTTGCGCACCTATCCGAATTGGCTTTGGGTGGCACGGCAGTGGGCACTGGTTTGAATACCCCGCAGGGCTATTCCGAGTTGGTGGCGAAAAAAATCGCAGAACTGACAGGCCTTCCTTTTGTGACGGCACCCAACAAGTTTGAGGCACTCGCCGCGCACGACGGCATGGTCGAAACTCATGGGGCATTGAAGCAAGTGGCCGTGTCCTTGATGAAGATTGCCAACGACATTCGCATGCTTTCTTCAGGCCCTCGTTCGGGCATTGGGGAAATCTTGATTCCAGAAAATGAACCGGGTTCCTCCATCATGCCTGGCAAGGTCAATCCGACTCAGGTGGAGGCGATGACCATGGTGGCGGCTCAGGTGATGGGCAACGATGTTGCCATTACCATTGGGGGTTCGAATGGACATTTTGAACTGAATGTATTCAAGCCACTCATAGCCGCCAACTTCCTGCAGTCAGCCCGATTGCTTGGGGATGCCTGCGTTTCCTTTGATGTCAACTGTGCGGTGGGAATTGAACCGAATACTCCGATGATTCAGCAGCATTTGGAAAACTCCTTGATGCTGGTGACGGCATTGAATCCGTACATTGGCTATGAAAATGCCGCAGCGATCGCCAAGAAGGCGCACAAGGAAGGAACGAGTCTGAGAGCCGCAGCCCTAAGTTTGGGCTTGCTTACCTCGGAGCAGTTTGACGAGTGGGTCAAGCCAGAAGATATGATTGGAGGCTTGAAGTAAGGGCAGAAATTTTTCTCCTTTTTCAGGTTTTCTGGAATCCCCGCTGTGGGTTTTTCTACAGGGGGGATTCCTATTTTTGGACCGAATCTTGCTTCTCTAGATTTTGCTTAGGCTTTTTTCGAGTTTTTAGTACCTTTAGAGTATACAAAGTTCCTGATTTCTGGCGTTTGAGTGTCAGCAGGAAAAATGTTTGATCATGAAAGCAGTTATTTTTTTTATTGGAGTTTTTTTCTCTTGTCTTCCTCTTTCTGCTCAATCCGAAAAGCAGACCTACGCCCCCTTTGATTGGGTAAAAATTAATCCTGACGAAACTTTTGATCGCTTTGCTTGGGAGAATCTTCCTCAAGGCATCACCCAGGTGATGGTAGAGTCCTTAGTGGCCTCGCCTTACATTTCTAGTTCGGATCCAATTACCGTATTTTATTTCAAGGAGCAGCTACTTGCGCTCTTGCCTTGTCGATTTGAAGTGTTGAAGTGGACGGGTGAGCGCTGGGACAACTTGTACAAGGGTACGGGGTCGGGATTCAATTGCCATCCCCATTTTTTTGTGCGGGAAGGAAAATTGTATTCCATGGGACGCTATGGATTTTGGAGAGGACACAGTGAATTACTCGAGTTTGATTTTCAAACGGGATACTGGGAGTTTGTCCCTGTTTCTTCCCCTCCGGTGAATTATGGGGGAGTGGGGATCTTCGTAGATGGGGACCGAGTCATTTCTATTTTGGGGGAAAACATCCACCAGCCTTCCAATGTCTTTTATCCGGACAAAAATGGGTATGTATTTGACTTTAAGAGCAAAGCCTGGAGTTCGATACAGTTGGATTTTCCAAGTCAAAAAAACCTAAGCTCATGGATCATGCCCTCCTTTGACTTCAAAGACTACGGGGTTCAATTGTATCAACTTGATGCCCATCTTGGGCTGCTGCTGGTTCATAAAAAAGAAAACACCTTATATTTTGCCAAGGAAAATGACTTCGGGAAGTTCCGATTTTATACCATGGCGGTTGCTTCTGGAAATTCTGCGGTATTTTTTGATAAATATGGCGATCCGACCTTTTTAACTCCAGAAAAGGATTTTGAGGAGAGGTTCAAAAAAGTAGGAGATATTCGCTTTACCCAACAGGCTTCATCCTTTGGGATTGAGGATTGGTCCTTTTCTATTCTTGCTGCATTGGTCTTATTGCTGGCAATAGCTGGGGTTTTCTGGTGGAGGATGCATCTTAAGTCCAAGAAGGAAGAGCCCGAATCTTCAGAGCTCCCCCTAGGTATCGTAACAGTAGATGGGGAGGAGGATATGGCTCGGATGGTGGCTAGACTGCTTGCCCATCCCACCCCTGTGGTGGATGTTCACCAGTTGGACGAGCTGCTTGGTATCGCTGGGCTAGAGAGCTTGGACTACAGAAGGGTGCGTAGGTCCAGGTACATTAAGGCGGTCAATCAGTATTTCCAAGCTCAAAATGGAAAAGACTTGATTGTGAGAACTAAGTCGGAGACGGATAAGCGGATCATCTTGTATCGGATATCGCCTTAAATTGCCAATGGTCCACTGTCCACTGACGACTGCAGCTTGTAATTGTTGAGGCAAAGCGTACTATAACCACGATTGACGGTGGACTGTTAGCTGTTGACCAAAAAATTCCCGCTGGGCAAACATTTCTATTGAACTAGTGGCATAATTGCGGATAATCCTATTCATTTACATCTAATGAGACCCTTTCTACTTATCCTACTTGTTTTTTTTGCTCTAGGAGTTACACCAAGTTTCGCCCAGCGCCTGATGGATGGGAGTCGCCGCACGGTAGGCTACATCGAAGGAGAGCGGGTCACCAATGGCTCTCGATCGACGATTGGCTACTTGGATGGGAACCGGGTGACAGATGGATCGCGGCGTACCATTGGCTATGTGGAAGATGGTCGCGTGATGAATGGATCGAGATCAACAGTAGGTTATATCGAAAATGGGCGAGTAACAGATCAGTCCCGTAGGACGATTGGCTACATTGAAGATGGTCGGGTGATGGATGGTTCGCGCAGGACTATCGGCTATTACGAGGGGGTACGGATCACCAACGCTGCTCTATTTTTCTTCTTCTTTTTCTATTGAAAATAGTTTAGGGTTTTAAAAAATCTAGGCCATGAAAAGGACCTCTCAGACTCCACGAATAAGTCTAAAAAATCAAGCTGGAGAAAGTATGCCATGGAGTTTTTGATGCAGTTTGGCATTTTTCAGTAGTGTTATTCTAGTGAAATTTGGGTTGTCCTTAAATGAATCATAAAAAAAATGCTTCCCGTTCATGGGAAGCATTTTTTTTGAAATGATCAAGGATGTACTAGCGAAATCTGATTTATTGGGCCTTCATAACCCAAACGTTGACTTGGGGTCCATTCATATTCAAATAGATTTTTTGGGTGCCGTTTGTATAAACAGTCCAGTCTTTACTAGCCGGATCTGCTTCATCTTTTTTAAACCCTTTGATTCCTTTTTCAATTGCGGCTAGCACCTGATCAGCCTTGCTATATCCTTTTCCGGAAAGATTTATAGTATAACTAAATCCAGTTATGGGGGCAGATGGATTAAAAACTGACACTAAGTACCATCCGTCTTCTACTTCTTTATGGCTTTTTGCCTGCACTGAAAAATTTACGGTTGCATCACTAGTTAAAGGAATATTCTCCAATACAAGGTGCGTGTCTCTATATTGATTAAAAATCTCCTCCTTAACGTTCACTTTTTTGATTAGATCTCCCAAGGTACTCCCTAAGGTAAGGCCTTCAGGGGAGCTAAGGTTGATTCGAGACACAATTGGGGCAATGTTGAAATAGTCCGATGTTACACTTTCATAAAATGTGCCATCATAAATCAAGTAAAATAAGAGATCGTAATTAATTTCGTCGAATTGAGGGTTTACTAGGTATTTGCCTTCTTCGTCAATTAAACCAATTTTTTTTCCACTTTGAACAATTCCAAATCCATTCGTTATTGGTAGTGCGTCATCGAATTGAGGGTTGATTTTTACCTTTCCTTCTTTATCCACATACCCCCAATCTTTACCCATTTTAACGGGAGCACTCTCGCCGCCGCTGAATGAATACACGGATTCAAACTGGGGATTAATGATAATTTCTCCTTCTCGATTGGACCATCCCCACTTGTCACCTTGCCGAATTGCATAGAGATCTCCATCTGTACGTATTTCATCGAATTGTGGATTAATCACGTATTTTCCGTTTTCATCTATCGCCCCTGCTTTGCCATCAAATCCTACAGCGGCTTGGCCGTCAACAAATTTATTGGCAGCATCGAATTGATAGTTGATGATTAGTTTACCTTCAGCGTCAACATAACCCCACTTACCATCCTTGTTGAGTACTTCACATTTCCCCTCAGAAAAATTTCCAGTAGCACTAAACTGTGGGCTGATGATTACTTTACCTTCTTTATCCACAAATCCCCATTGGTATTCCCCGTCTTTGAGAATACTGAATGCCGCTAATCCATCTCTAAAGATTTTAACAGTTTCAGCATCTTGAAGTGTGATTTTTATTTCTCCTTTGGAATCAATTGCTGTTGGTGCACCATTTTCCGAGACTACCCAAGCCAAACCCTCGCTAAAGACAGTTCCATCTTTATAGTTAGCGGCGATTTCATACTTTCCATCCTCATTGATAAAGCCAAATTTTCCGTTATCGCCAGAGGTTTTTACTAAGGCTAATCCTTCACGAAATACTGAAGCAACAGCAAACTGAGGGTTGATAATGATTTTGCCTTCCTTGTCGATGTACTGGAAATCCTTCCCGTTTTGGACAGGGATCAAAGAAATGGACGGGGCGCTATTTCCTCCGCAAGACAGCAGCACTAGGCTGATTAGGACCAAGCTTAAAACTCCTGATAAGTTTCGCATAATATTCAGTTTAGGGTAAAAAAAGACAAATTAAGTTTAAGTAAATAATGAGCTCACTACACTATTACTACTCTAGCATTCTATATAACTAATGCATTTGTACAACAAAAATAATGGCAAATGGTTGAAAATCACTAATCTTTTTTTACTCGTAGTATTGGTGCATAATCAGGAGGTTAGTGCATAGTCAATAAATAAATACAATTTCCAGAAAAACGGCGTTAATTTATAGATGGAACTAAACTGTCGGATAAGTGTAGTAAAATCCATTTTGCAGTTAAAAAAGTATTTTTGGAAATAGGTTGAATGTGGTTGTTAATAAATTTAAGCTGAGGTGTTAGAGTCATTATTTTCTGGGATAAGCGAACGTGAATGGATTGGAATCTGTGCCGCTTGCGGAGCGGTCTGGATTTTTTGGGTATTGTGGCAAGGATCAAAGGGCAAGGAGAGCTCAACTAGAGGGGGCGGCATCCAACTTCGAGTAAGCAAAGCTGCCTTTATTCGGGAGGTCATCCGATGGTGTGTGGGACATTTTGGACTTCCGCCCCGCAGCCGAACCTGGCCTCGAGTGGATCTTCGCTATTACAAGCATCGCAAGGTGATGGGAACGTACCAGCAGCGGGGTAAAGTGATCACCGTGTACTGGGGAAGCCATGCGGATTTGCGTGAGGTGGTAAATACGGTAATTCACGAATACCAGCATTTTTTGGATATCCGATCAGGCAAGGACGACCGAGCCTATGACAAGGAAATCAAGGAAGTGGGTTACCAGGACAATAGCTTCGAAAGGAAAGCACGCGAAGTAGCCAATCGCTGGCAGAAGGCCTGTTTTAAAGACCTAGAAAAAAGGGGAATGGTGGGGTAGGAATTGACTAAAGAATTTAAATGCTTTCCATAGAAAGCAATTCTTGGGAGGGGGTTTGATTTTTTTATAAAGATGAGAATAAGGGGGTTTTTCGATTAAGTTTTGGGTTTTGGGTTTTAGAAATTTTATGAATACCAATTTCTATTGCATTAGAACAAAAATTAGAAACCATTAGGAAAATCAACGTGCTATTTAAAATTGAATTTTTATTACTTTGAATAGAATAAAGTAGGAATTAGGATGTGGATTGATTTTTTTTGAAGTAGTAATTTTTTATAATTAAATATGAATTCAAATGCGCTTCCAAATAAGCATAGCTTAAATCAGCGATACATCATAAAAAAGATGATTGGCCAAGGAGGTTTTGGAATTACCTACCTAGCTTTTGATAGTTTGCTTGATCAAGAAGTTTGTATTAAAGAATTATTTGTATCGGGGCATTCTACAAGAAGGGAAGATTTAACCCTTGTCACAACTAACATTCCTGGATCTTCTTTCAAATCCTTAGTTGCAAGCTTTGTTAAAGAGGCAAAAAAGTTAGCCAAGTTTAGGCATCCAAATATTGTTAGGGTTACGGATGTTTTTCATGCAAATGAGACGGCCTACATGGTCATGGATTATATTAAGGGAGAGACCTTAAGCCAAAGAATAAAAAAAAGGGGAGCAGTTAGTGGTGAAAAAAGTAGAGATTTTTTTTATATGCTGCTAGATGCAGTTGAGATAATTCATCAGAAAAAAATATTACACCGGGATATAAAGCCAGGAAATATTCTGGTTACAAAAGAAAACATTCTGGTATTAATTGACTTTGGTTCGGCGAGAGAATTTGTTGATGGGAGAGCAATTACCCATACAACAATGGTTTCTAAAGGATATGCCCCAAATGAACAATATATTTCTCGAGCACTTCGTGGACCCTTTACTGATATTTATTCATTAGGAGCAACCCTATATTTTATACTTACAGGTGAGGTTCCTATGGAAGCACCTGCCCGAATAGGGGGTGAATTACTTAGTCCACATGCGCTAAATCCTAAAGTAAGTGTACAACTTTCGAAAGTAGTAATGAAAGCAATGGAATTTCGCCCTGAGGGCAGATTTCAATCTGTAGAATCATTTAGAGAAGCTCTCCAAGAACTAGAATATAAGGGAGACACGGAAATAGTTACTAAAGAGGATGTCAAGCAAATTGAGACTCCGAGTGACAACACTGAAAAAATCGATGAAGTCAATAAGGGCCATACTTCATTTTTTTTGAATGCAAAGAGGCATTATCTGGTTTATGTGTTTGTTTGTATTTTACTTCTTATAGTTATTCTATCCAAGAGCCTTGGCTTAGTAAATTCATCGTTTTCCTTTTTCAAGGAAAAGGCGGATTCTATTCCTGGTAAGGTTCCAAATATCGATAGTGCTAAAATTGAAGGTGATTCTAGCCACATAGACCCTGTTGATGCCGTTGTTGGGGATGGCCCAAAAAAGGGAATTTCTCAAGGAGGGGCAACTACTTATGGGGATCAAACTGGGACAGTCAGCCCAGGTTATTCTGTGTCACAGGGGACTATTCAATTTGGATATCAGCAGTGGATGATAAAAAACTTGGAAGTAACGCAGTTTCGAAACGGAGATCCAATACGTGAGGTTAAATCTGATGAGGAATGGCAACAAGCAGCACAAAACAAGATTCCTGCTTGGTGTTTTTTCGATAATGATCCAAATAAGGGAAAATTGTACAATTGGTTTGCTGTCAATGATCCACGAGGCTTGGCCCCAAAAGGCTGGCATGTTCCAAGTGAACAAGAATGGGGACGACTTTTCAGTTTTTTGGGAGGGACAAAGCAAGCTGCTCAACAGCTGAAGGACGATACTGGTTTTGATGCAAAACTTTCAGGTTTTAGAAATCCTAACGGAAAATTTGAAGGGAGGAGATTAACAGGTAGATGGTGGACTAGGACTCCTTTTTCTGGCCAAGATTATGCCTATGGGCTAAGGTTAAAGTTAGCCAATGAGATTTTATCTGAGAAATTTTCAGTCGGCCATGGTTTCTCCGTACGTGTGATTAAAGATTAGTCCTTTCTAAGATTTAATCCCAAAGGTATTTCTATTGATCACAACCACTTTTTTTAAAAGCAAATACACTTCTTCCTGGCGAAAAAAGAGTACCTACATCTCCTTATCATCCAATTAAAGAGGCTTGCACAAAAGGAAAATTTCCTAATTTCAAGAGGTGTTTCCAATACTATTTAGCTCGATCCATTATCCTACTCCAAACCAACAATCAGATGTCCAATCCTACCCCTTCCAAAGCCCTTCACATCAGCCTATGGGTGGTGCAAGTAGCCCTTGCCCTCGCCTTTGGGATGATCGGAGTGACCAAATTGACTACCTCAGATGCTGACATTATTCAACAGTCGGGCGAAATCGTTGAAAAATATGGGGTAGGCTTGATTCGATTTATCGGAATTGCGGAGGTCCTCGGTGCCCTTGGTCTGATTTTGCCTGCTGCGCTCCGCATCCTTCCTGTACTCACTCCGCTGGCAGCTCTAGGCCTAGCCATCATCATGGGCTTGGCCACAGCCCTACATGCCTCCAAAGGAGAGCCTATCGTGACCCAATTGGTCTTTCTTCTGCTTACCCTGTTTGTGGTTTGTGGAAGATTCAGCAAGGCTCCGATTTCAGCTCGCTAACAATCCTTTTTATCAATCCATTTTTGCTGCCGGCCGCTTTTCGGTTCCAGGCTGCTTGGTGAGGTCGTCTCCTAACATCTTTCGGTACTGCTCAGCTAATGCGCTCAGCGCGGCTACTACTGCTCGATTTTGGGGAGCTAAGTCAAACGTTTCCCCAGGGTCAGTAGAGAGGTCATATAGGGCGAGTGGAACCTCCATGGATTTGTAGACTCCCGGAAATCCCTCATTGCCCCGCTGGGTATTCAGGTAGGTTTGAGAGAGGTGAGGAAAAACCAATTTCCACCTCCCCTGCCGGATGGCCTTGAGGCTATTCGCATCGTAATAATAGACAAAGTGGTCTCGCGGATTGGCATCAGTCACCTGCTGGAGCAGGGGTAAGATATTCACCCCATCGATTTTTTGACCAGGCAAAGGAGCATCCAAGAGTGCAGCCATGGTGGGGAAGATGTCCATCGTAGCGGCGA
>JBJOOF010000101.1:0-4473 GCA_046051425.1 Bacteroidota bacterium | reverse complement strand
AATGATCTGACTTTCGGTGAATTTGGTTTTTTTCATAGGATTGGATCTAAGTTAGCGGATTTGCCAACTTATAACCAGTCCGAATTTTAGGGGTACTTACAGGATTCATTAGCGATTGCCGAAATATCGAGAATGAAAGAACAACATCCGGGATTAAGTTTTGAGGATTGTTCCGTTTGGTATCATGCTCGACTTTCAGGAGGAGTTTTGGTTACGGGAGATGGCCTTCTTAGAAAAAAAGCAAGAGTTGAAGGAATAGAGGTTCGAGGCATTATTTTTTTAATCACCGAACTCAAAACACAAAATATTCTTGGAATCCAAGATTGTTTAAGTCTATTAAACCAACTCAAACAAATCAACCCTCGCTTACCCATTCAGGAAATTGAAAACTTAATCTATAAATGGGAATTGGAATTAAAAAGTAACAAGTAACCAAATAGCATGATGCTGCCAAAGAAATAAATCTCATTTTCTACCAAAGAGGAAACGAATTTAATTCCTAAACGAAAAAATCCTCCACGGCGGACTAGTCCGTGTGCTTTTTCCTCTTCAATCCGCGTAAAACAAAATCCTCCACGGCGGACCGCTTTACAGCGGATTTAGAAAATCGTTCAATTAATGAAGTTTTTGGCGCGCAAAGACGCAGAGACGCAAAGAATCTACCCCCTAAACCAAAAAATCCGCTGCTAAGCGGATTTAGAAAATCATTCAATTAATGAAGTTTTTGGCGCGCAAAGACGCAGAGACGCAAAGAATTTAATCCCTAAACCAAAAAATCAGCGTGTCTTTTCCGTGATTATCTGCGTGAAAAGAATCCCCCGCAATTCTGCGGGGCAGGTCCCCGCAATGCTACGGGGTAAACTAGTTCACCCGATCCAGCGTCTCAAATCTGGACGAATTCGAAATAAACTCAGGCACCAGCACCTTCAGGTGGCGAACGAGGTCGTATTCGTTGTTCTTTTCAATCAGCTCAGCAAATAGCTCGATCTGGTTACGCACCTTGTGGTAGGAATTTGGATTCACTTGGGCGATCAAGATCTTCGGATGGTGCGTAATCTGCACCCGCTCGTGGTCGTTCAGTAGCTCTTCGTATAACTTTTCTCCTTCACGGAGACCGGTAAACTGGATTTCAATGTCTTCCCCTACTTTTTTACCAGAAAGCTCAATCATGCGCTTCGCCAAGTCCACAATCTTCACCGGGCTCCCCATGTCAAAGACATAGACCTCACCCCCATTGCCCATAATTCCTGCTTCAAGCACCAGCTGGCAAGCCTCCGGGATGGTCATGAAGTAGCGGGTGATGTCAGGGTGAGTGACCGTGAGTGGACCCCCATTGGCCAACTGTTTTTTAAAGAGCGGTACTACCGATCCATTGGAACCCAAGACATTCCCAAATCGGGTGGTGATGAACTTCGTGTGAAACTTCGTATGGTTATTTTCCAAGTACTCATTGAAGGATTGCACGTACATCTCTGCAGCACGCTTCGTCGCTCCCATCACATTGGTAGGGTTTACGGCCTTGTCGGTGGAGACAAAGACAAACTTCTCTACCTGATAGAAGGCAGACAAGTCTGCCATGTTCTTCGTGCCTAACACATTCGTATGGATGGACTCCTCTGGGTAGTGCTCCATCAAAGGCACGTGCTTGTAGGCCGCCGCATGAAAGACCAACTGGGGTCGAATGTCTTTGAAAATTTCATTCAAGCGCTTGCGATTTCGCACATCGGCCAAAACGGTCTTGATGGCGATGCTGGGATAGCGCTCCTTAAACTCCTGCTGAATATCAAACAAGGGTGATTCGGCAGCATCGAGTAGAATCAAGAGACTAGGTTTGTAAAAAGCAATTTGCCGGCAGAGCTCGGAACCGATGGATCCTGCGGCACCCGTCACCAAGACCACTTTATCCTTGATGTAGTAGGCGATCTCGTGCTTGTCCAACACGATCTCCTCCCGACTCAATAAATCTTCGATGCGGATTTCCTGTAGGGCACCTGAATCTAGATTCCCATTGATCCATTGGTCTACGGGAAGTACCTTGGACACCTTGATGTTCAATTTGAGGCAGGCATCTAAGATTTCATTCTTTCGCGCGATAGACAGGTCCTTAACCGAGATGATCAAGTCTTGCACTCCCAGTTCTTCCACCAGGTCCTCCAAGGAATGGATGCCACGGTAGATGCGCTTTCCGTCGATATTTTTCCCTTCTTTTTTCGGATCGTCATCCAGAAAGGCCACCACATTCAATTTGGATTTCACATCGCGCTTGGCTGCTTCTAGCGCAATCATTCCCGACTCTCCAGCCCCGTAGATAATGGTAGGACGAAGGTTGGATACTTCTGCACCCTGCTTTAGGTACATAAAGGTTTGCTTGACAAAAAGTCGGTAGAAAATCAAGGCGAAAAATGCTGCCAAACTCGTGATAATCAACACCGAAACCGGCGGGATCATATTCGCATTCAGGTATTCCCCTTTGACCAGGAACAGTAAGAAAAAGAGGAGGAAGTTGATGGTAATGGTCTTGAAAACATTGATACCGTCTTGAAAGCCCGTGTGGCGGACGATGCCTACGTAGGTTTTGGTATAGTTCATCACCAAAATACCGCCTACGGTGTAGGAAAGGCTTGCTCCCAGCACATGCTCAGGTACCAGTCTGCTTAGGTCAAAATTAAAGCGCACGAAGTACGCAAAGACCATCGAAGAAAAAAGAATGGAAGCGTCTAGGGCGAGAATGACCCAGCGGGGCAAAATATTAATCCTTGCTAAAAATTTCATAGAATAACAGAAGGAAACTAAAAACTAGGTCAAAAGTAAAGTTTTTTTGTGAAAAACAAGAAAAAAGGTTGATAAAAGGGGTTTCAGAAGAAGGGTTGCCTGCCGTCGGCAGGTAGGTCCCGCTGGATTGCGGGACCATACAAAGATAAGTTTCGATAAATATTTATTCTCGCAAAGAAGAGAAGGCGCAAAGAAATTAGATAAGCAAGTTTAAACCTTGTTCTACAATAAAACCTCTTAATTTACTCGCAGAATTTCCTAGCTCCATAGGAGCGTAACATTAATAACCCCGGGTGAAGCCCGGGGCCTCAAGGATAGAAGCTCGTGATTGCAAATCACGAGCAGCTCCCTAAAACCAAAAAACGGTGTAAGCCTTCGCCTACACCGTTTTTTTTTATGAGTTGATCTAGGTCTTAGATTCCAAAGGCCTGCTTCACCTTCTCCACGTAATCCAACTTCTCCCAGGTAAACAATTCTACCTTCTGGGTGATTGCTGGGCGGTACGGGGAAGTGAAGGTCTTCTCCACCACCACACTCTCTCTACCCATGTGGCCGTAAGCGGCTGTCTCTAGGTAGATGGGCGTGCGCAATTTCAAGCGCTGCTCAATGGCATACGGACGCATGTCGAAAAGGTCTTCCACCTTCTTTGCAATCTCTCCATCGCTCATATTCACTTTGGCTGTGCCGTAGGTGTTGATGTAGATGCCCATTGGCTTGGCTACACCAATTGCATAGGATACCTGAACTAGGATCTCGTCTGCTACTCCTGCTGCCACCATGTTTTTGGCAATGTGACGTGTCGCGTAGGCAGCAGAACGGTCTACTTTGGATGGATCTTTGCCAGAGAAAGCTCCTCCTCCGTGAGCACCCTTGCCCCCGTAGGTATCTACGATGATTTTTCTTCCGGTAAGTCCGGTATCGCCGTGTGGTCCACCGATCACAAACTTGCCCGTTGGGTTGATGTGGTAGGTGATCTGGTCCGTAAATAGTTTTTGAAGGGAAGGCTTCAACTTAGCCTTCACGCGTGGGATCAAGATGTTGATGATGTCGGCTTTGATTTTGGCAAGCATCTTTCCTTCCTCGTCAAAATCGTCATGCTGAGTAGATACTACAATGGCATCGATGCGCTGCGGCACGTTGTCGTCGCTGTATTCAATCGTCACCTGAGACTTGGAGTCTGGACGTAGATAAGGCATATCCTTGTTCTCTCTACGTAATTCCGCTAATTCAAGCAAGATGCGGTGCGAAAGGTCCAAGGCCAAAGGCATGTAGTTTTCCGTCTCGTTGGTGGCATAGCCAAACATCATCCCTTGGTCACCTGCACCCTGCTCCTCAGGGTTCTTGCGTTCTACGCCTTGGTTGATGTCAGCAGACTGCTCGTGGATCGCAGAGAGCACTCCACAGGAGTTGCCTTCAAACATGTATTCACTCTTGGTGTAACCGACCTTGTTGATGACCTCGCGAGCAATCTTTTGTACGTCTAGGTACACCTCAGATTTCACCTCACCAGCAAGGACCACCTGACCCGTAGTGACGAGTGTTTCGCAGGCTACCTTGGAGCTAGGATCAAAAGCCAAAAAGTTGTCAATAAGTGCGTCGGAAATCTGGTCCGCAATTTTATCTGGGTGGCCCTCAGATACAGATTCTGAGGTAAATAGGTAAGGCATGAAATTAAATTTTAATTAGAAAGAAATGTTTTTG
>JBJOOF010000100.1:0-17375 GCA_046051425.1 Bacteroidota bacterium | reverse complement strand
CCAATGCAAGGCGCCAAATAAATCATCCGGATGTCCAAATCGATTCATTGGGGTATGACTAATGATCTGTGTGCCTCGTTGCGTCAGACTTCCGTCCTCCTGCGTCAGTAGTGTTCTGTTTTGTTCGGTTAAGAAAAATCCTGGGGCCAAAGCATTCACACGAAAGTTGGGACCATATTTGGTAGATAACTCGACCGCTAGCCACTTGGTCAAATTATCAATGGCTGCTTTAGCAGAAGCATAGCCCATTACTCGTGTCATGGGTCGAGAAGCAGCCATGGAGCTGATATTGAGGATGGTACCGCTTTGATTTTTGAGAAGTAGGGGTAGGAAAGTCTTGATCGGAAATACTGTTCCCAAGTAATTCAAGTCCATCACTTGCTTTAAAGCCTCAGTATCCAAATCCAAAAAAGTTTGGTCGGGTCGGATTACTGCTCCAGGCATATTACCCCCCGCAGCATTGATTAGAACGGCGATGGATTCGTGTTGCGCAGCGATCAATTGGCCAACCTTCTCGAGGGATTCCTCATCCGTGACATCTGCGTAATAGCCCCATGCTTTGCCCCCTTGGGCAAGGATTTGATCGCGCAAGGCATTTACCTTATCGGGTGTTCTACCCAAGATTAACAGTTCAGCGCCTTGTTGTGCTAAGTACATGGCCATGCTAGCACCTAGAACCCCTGTTGCTCCAGAAAATAGAATTTTCGTTCCTTTTATGTCAAATAGATTCCTGGATGTCATGGTTTGGCGCTAACGTTTTGTGGACTAAAGTTGAAGTAGTTTTTGGCATTGAAGTAGCAGATGTCTTGGATGATTTTCCCGAGCCATTGCGGATCCCAGGGCAATTCACCTTGCTCCACTTCTTGACCAATTAGTTGGCACAAGATCCTTCGGAAGTATTCGTGTCGGGGAAAGGAAAGAAAGCTTCTCGAATCGGTAAGCATGCCGATGAAGCAACTCAAGAGTCCTAGATTGGAGAGGGCGTTGAGTTGTTTTTCCATCCCATCTTTTTGATCCAAATACCACCATCCTGAGCCATACTGCATTTTTCCCTTGACAGATCCATCATTGAAGTTTCCAATCATGGATGCAAATACTTCATTATCCCGAGGATTGAGGTTGTAAATGACGGTTTGGGCAAGCTGGTCCGTTTTATCCAATTCATTAAAGTAAGCAGCCAAGGCGCTTGCCTGGTCAAAATCACCGATGGAGTCGAATCCGGTATCTGGCCCAAGCTGCTGGAGCATGCGCTCATTGGTGTTGCGCAGCGCCCCTAAATGAAATTGCTGAACCCATCCCTTGGCGTGGTAGCGCTTGGAAAGGTGGAAGACCACTTCAAACTTGAAATGTTCTAATTCTTCGGTAGTGGGCAACTGTCCCTTCAGGGTGTTCTTTAGGATGCGGTCCACGGATAATCCTTGATTCTTTGAAAAATAGAGGCAGGATAACCCATGGTCGGCAACTCGGCAGCCATGCGCATGAAAGTAGTCCATACGGTTGAGGAGGGCTTCCATCAAGGTATCGAAGGAGTTGACTTCAAATCCTACGACTAAACCCAGTTTTTGTAAATAGGCTTTGTAGTGTTCCGGCTGTTCAATGCCGAATGCCTTGTCAGGTCGAAAGGTAGGGTAGAGTTGCAGGGAAGTACCTTCCTGATGAAACGCCAAATGGTGCTCCAAGGAATCAGTAGGGTCATCTGTGGTGGCCACCACTTCCACCTGCATCTGATGCAGGAGCCCTCTTACGCGGAAAGATTCCTGTTGCAAGGTTGCTTTTGTTTCTGCGTAAATCTGACTGGCATTGCTCGGATTGAGGAGTTCGTCGATGCCAAAGTAACGCTTCAATTCCAAAGCACTCCAATGAAAAAGGGGATTGCGAAGGGTATAGGGTAGGGTATAAGCCCATTTGTCAAACTTTTCCTGGGCTGAGGCATTTCCAGTGATGTATTGCTCATCGATCCCAAGGGTTCGCATGGCCCGCCACTTGTAATGATCCCCTGCCAGCCATAAGTCCGTAATGTTTTCAAACTTTCGGTTGGATGCAATTTCAGCAGGAGAAAGGTGGTTGTGGTAATCGATAATGGGAAGGGCCTTGGCGTAGTCCTGGTAGAGCTGTTGGGAAAATTTATTCTTCAATAAAAAATCATCCGAAAGAAAAGCAGCTTGATGGTTTGAGCTTAACATTTTAAAATTAAGTAACTTAAAAACAATTAGATATAGTCATTTAATTAAACTATTACTACAGTATTAATTCAACATTTAGGTTGAGGAAGGGGCACCTTTAATTGAGCCTCAGAACAAGCAATTAAATAGAAGGGGGTGCCCAGCCTTTTTCGTATTCTCGAGTCCATAAAGCCATGGCCTTTGGGGAATTGAGAACGTGTCCATTCTTCGGATCACAGGTCAAGGCTTCTCCAGTCCGACTACTGATATTGGCAAGATGACAAAGCAAGGTAGACACCGCACCTTCTTCAATGGTCGAGTTTTGTTTTTCTGTTCCCCGTACGGCGTTGAAGAAATTGACAATATGTAAGGTGCTCATGTCCCCACCACCGCCAAGGGCTGTTCCTGCTTCATTGTTGGAGGCTAGATTGGATTTGATTTCTTTTCCAGAACGATCGTGCAGTCGGTAGCCACCGCGATCTACATAGACGGTACCTTCCGAACCGTAAATAATCGTTCCTCGGTCTGAGCCATAGGTTTTGTAGTTGTTTCGGCTTTTTCCATCCCACTGGATGACTTTTCCATCTCCAAATTTGAAGGTCGCATCCATGGTGTCGTACATGGTCCATCCGTCTTCTGGGTAGTGCATTTTTCCAGCCACAACGGATACTGCAGTAGGAAACTCCACCTGCAGCGCCCAGCGGGCTACATCCAATTCATGGGTTGCATTGTTGCCCGTTTCCGCGGTGCCGTAATCCCAGCCATACCAATGCCAATTGTAATCCCAGGTATCGTGGAAATAGGGTTTCCGTGGTGCAGGACCCTGGAAAAGATCCCAATCCAAACCTGCAGGTGCGGCTTGCTGTACGGGATTAGGAACCGCTCCTCGGGAATTGCTGTAAAAGGCCTTGGCAAAGTATACCTTACCAATGACTCCCTCGTGTATGGCTTTGATGATTTCTTTACTTTCTGGGGCGGAGCGCTGCTGGTTACCCATTTGTACCACCTTGTTGTATTTTTTCTGGAGTGCAACGAGCACTTCTCCCTCACGAGGGTTGTGGGAACAGGGTTTTTCCACATAAACATGCTTTCCTCTTTCTAATGCAAGCCAGGTACCTGGTGCATGCCAGTGGTCAGGAGTAGCATTGATGAGTACATCGACCTCCTTATCATCCAATACCTTGAAGATATTTTGCTCTTGCTTGGGTTGGTAATCGATCCATTTTTCAAAGTTTTTCGCTGCCTTAGGCATCTGGGACTGCATGGCATCGCAAAGGTAAAGCAAATTGACGTTGCTGCTTTTCAATCCGATGGGCTCGTAAAATGCTCCTACACGTCTTCCTAAGCCTGCAATGGCCACATTTAGTCGGTCGTTTGCACCTAGAATGCGGGCATAGGACTTGGGTGAAAAGGCCAGTGAACCTAGGGAGGCTACCCCAAGGGTTGCAACCGTACTTTTCTTGATGAATTCTCTTCTATTCGATTTGCTCATAGTGGTATTGTCTTCCCTGATTTACTTCAGGGGTTTTATTTTGATGTTTTTGTATTGAACCGCATCTCCATGGTCTTGGAGGAGAATACGGCCTTGTTCGGCTTCGCCAAATTTATTCCAGACCGCATACTTGCTGATGGCGACCAGATCTCGGTAGGCTTGTGATCCTCTTTGGTATTCGAGGACTTTGACTCCGTTGAGGTAATGCTCCACTTTATTGTCCGGGTAGACTATGACTCTTCCTTGATTCCATTCACCTGGTTTGCGCACAAATCGAGCTTGCTTTTCGGCTTTGATCAGGTCATACAAGGAGGCGAGGGTTCGGTTGCCATCTCTCCCCATCTTGGCATCGGGATGGAGGGCATCGTCCAGGATTTGGTATTCCAGGCCAATGGCCGATCCTGTATTTCCTTCGGAAAGGGTAACAAAGTACTTGACGCCACTATTGGCGCCTTCGCTGATGTTGAAATCAAAAGCTAAATCGAATGCTTTGTACTGCTCTGTGGTAACGATATCCCCGAAGGTCATGGATTCGCTTCCGTCTGATTTTTGGATTTTGAGGATGCCATCTTCGATGCTCCAACCTTTTTCTGGAAAGACATCCTTGTAAGCACCCACCCAGCCTTTGCTGGTTTGGCCATCAAACAACAATTTCCATCCTTGGGATTTCTCTTCTGGCGTCAACTCATTTTTGACGGTGCTGACTACAAAAATGGGCTTTTTGAAGGGGAGAGGCTGTAGGTTTTCCGTTTGCACGCGGATATTTTTAAAATAGGTTTTTCTGCCCTCGTCTTCCTTGGATTGGATGGTGTGTACCTGTAATCCAATAAATCCTCTGGCATCGAGATCATCCACAAAGTAGGCTACCTCCTGTCCATTGACCCAGGTTTTGAGGGTATTGCCGATGGCTTCGATGCGGTAATGATTCCATTCGCCTAGTTTAAAGGCAGATTTGGCAGCGGGATTGAGGTCCAAAGGATAAAACCATCCTCGTCGGGCTTCGTCATAAATACCTCCCGACCAGGCTCTTGGGCTGGGATCGGCTTCAACTTGGTACCCATAAACTAGACCCTTGCCATCATTCTTACTGGCATCGAATTGGCCGCGAGCCATAATTCCACTATTGGAAGAGGAATGGCTTATTTTGAGGTCTAATTCGAGGATGAAATCCCCATACATTTCCTCCGTAATCAGAAAGGTGTTCCCGGTACCATAGACGGCTGTACCTTCAATTGTCCCATCTTTTACAGCAAATGCAGCTTTTCCAGCCACGGCTTTCCAGCCATTTAGGTCTTTGCCATTGAAGATCGACTTCCATTTGGCTTCTTGTGCAAGGCTTGGCAGGGCCAAAAGGAGGGCCATGCAGGCCATAAAAATGCGCGTATTCATGAAGTTGGGTTTATTGCAATAACAAGTTTTGCACGATTGGACAAAACTCGATTCGAAATCAAGATACAAAAACTAGTTGAAGTGTACGCAAGGAAGGAAGGTTGAATGGCCTGATTTTTTTTCGGGTATTCCCTTTCCTGTTTTGTACTTTTGTGCATGCTTGATTTTAATACCAAAGGAAAGGTTTTCATTACCTGCAAGGACCGTTCGGTCAGTTACTTAGAGCAGGAGATTCGTGAACTGGGTTTTTTCCCTGAAGAAATTAGTCGTACCGGCATCGAGATTCTTGCTTCGCTTGAAGAATGCATGGACCTCAACTTGCACCTGCGCACTGCATCCCATGTCTTGTATGAAATCAAGTCTTTTTACTTGCGCAATGCGGACGACATCTACCGACGCTTCAAGGCCATTCCTTGGGAGGATTATTTGGATGTGGACGGGTATTTTTCGGTCAACTCGGTTGCCGAGAATGAATCCATCACCACACCTTTGATTGTTAACGTGAAGGTAAAAGATGCCATTGTGGATCGCTTTCGAGAATTGAAGGGGAGGAGACCCGATTCCGGTTCGGACTTTTCCGGATTGGTGATTCAGGTCTATTGGAAAGAAACGCAAGCCATCGTCTACTTGAATACTTCTGGGGAAACCTTGGCCAAGCACGGGTACCGCAAGATTCCTGGAAAGGCGCCGATGATGGAAGCCTTGGCTGCTGCTACCATTTATGCCTCTGAGTGGAATACCCGAGTGCCCTTCATCAATCCCATGTGTGGCTCTGGAACCTTGGCCATTGAAGCGGCCTTGATGGCCAGCAAGCGCTACCCTGGTTTGTACCGGGATCACTACTCTTTTCAGCATATTCTGGGATACAATGAGGAGACCTTTCAAGCGAAAAAACGAAAGTTGGAGAATAAAATCATTGACAACCCAGGCGTAAAAATCATTGCCTCTGACATTTCCCTGCAAGCCATCACCTTTGCTCGGGAAAATGCGGCTTTTGCGGGGGTAGAAGACCTCATTGATTTTCAGACGGGGGATTTTGCAGAAACGGAGATTCCAGAAAAGCCACGTGGGGTGATTATGTTTAATCCAGAATATGGAGAGCGATTGGGGGATCTCACCGAATTGGAAGAAACCTACAAGCGCATGGGGGACTTTATGAAACAAAAATGTGCGGGTTACCGAGGATATATTTTCACGGGCAACTTGGACTTGGCCAAGAAAGTAGGCTTAAAGGCTAGCCGACGCATTGAGTTTTGGAACGGAACGATCGACTGTCGCTTGTTGAAGTACGACATGTACGCTGGAAAAGGGACTGAATAGCAGCATTTCGTTGACAATCGCATCAATTTCTATTGTTCACCAACTTCAATCCTTGAAAAAAGGAATGAAATCAGTTTATGAGACCAGCAATGGAACGGTAGCCTCATATTTAGGGAATTGTGAGTACCTTATTGATTCGCGGTTGAATTTATGCGTCATTTTCTAGCACTTGTATTCCTCTTTGTTTGGCATTTATCCTGCTTCTCCCAAACCCTTACGGGTACGGTACGGGAAAAGGGGACAGGACTTCCGCTACCCTTTGCGAATGTGTTTGTCAACAATACGACCCTAGGATCGGCCACTGATGCAGAGGGGCGATTCCGTATCAGTGGGGATTTTTCTGCAGATATTGAGTTGGTCGCCAGCTTTGTAGGCTATGTCACAGAAGTAAAGGCGATCTCGTTCCGAAAAAAGGGTGAAGTCGAAGTCGATTTTGTATTGGCATTCAATGAATCTAACCTTACCGAGATTGAGCTCAAAGCAAAGCGCGATAAGTCCTGGGATCGGGAACTTCGTCGATTTGAAGATGTCTTTTTGGCTTTAGCCGATGACCCGTACCGCTCGCAAATCCAAATTAAAAACCCTTGGGTATTGGAATTTGAGAATGTAAATGCTGACAAAGGTCCCAATTACCTTCAAGCTTCTGCTGCACAGCCTCTGAAAATCACGAATACGGCCTTGGGGTATGAGATGGATTACTACCTAAAGGATTTTCGGGTCATGCGAACAGGTTCCATGTTTTATGGGCAAGTTTTCTACACCAGGTTGAATTCGGTAGATAAAAAAAAGATGGCGGAATGGGAAGTGAATCGAGAGGCCAATTACCACAGTTCCTTACGTCATTTCAACTATTCCCTTTTACTCAATTTACAAGATTCCATCCATTTTGAAGTTTATCGGGCGCTTCCAGAGCGACTAGGTCGAGTTAGGACCAATGATTTTAATGAAGAATTGGAGGAGTCAATTTATCCGATCTCTTTGGATTCCATATTCCGCAAGCCCTTAGGGAATGGAAATTACCGAATTTATCTTCCGGACAGATTGGAGATCCATCATCTTGACAAGTCTTGGCGGAACGACTACTACACCAATGTGTACCATGCCATCAGTTGGATTCAAGCGCCGGATGGCTATTACGATGTAGACAAAAAGGGCACCTTGATTAACCCTACCCAACTGGTGCTTTCGGGTTATCTGAGTCGTCAGCGGATGGCTCGAATTTTACCTCTGGATTTTACCCCTTCCTCGGATCAAGTACTGGCTCAAAATCAAAATGAGGTACTCACCAATCCTGCGATTCAATTCAATCGACTGCGGGAGAAGGCTTGGCTGACGACCAACAAGCCCTATTTCTATCCGGGAGAATCGGTTTGGGTGGGAGGGAAGATGCTCTATCAAGATCAACAAATTTCGGATTCCCTTACTCGTGTGCTGTATGTGGATTTGATCAATTCCAAGTCGGAAGTAGTTCATTCGGCCACGTTTCCGATTGAAAAAGGGAAGGTTTCAGGAGGCTGGACGCTGTCATCGGGTTTGGTTCCTGGAGATTATGCACTGCGAGCCTATACGCATTGGAATCAGAATTTTGGAGTGCTTGATCAATTTGTAGCTCCTTTTCTTGTCCTAGACCCAGGTTTTAAGCCCAAGGCGGAGCAAATTGCGGTAGAATCTTTTCAAGGAGACATTAGCCTGAGGTCCGAGACTTCAGTTGCAGACTCGCTGAGTTACCGAGTGATGGATTTGAAACTAGAATTGTTGGATGAGTTTCAAAACCCCATCGATGGAGAATTTATTCTTTCGCTCACAGATGCGGAGGCGGTACCCCCGATTCAGGGAAAAAGTTCCCTAGAGGAGGAGATGAACTGGTTGGATAAGAAGCTTCCGGAGGATTTCAAGTCTACTCTCGCCTTTCCAATCGAGTACGGAATTTCGGTGCAGGGTAAATTTACGGCAGACAACAAGCGTCGCCCAGCGATCAATCCGATCACGGTAATCCGTGGAGATTTGGAGGATTATGGACAAGTGATGACGGATTCTTTGGGTAATTTTTGGGCTACTGGCTTAATTTTTAAGGATACTGCCCAAATCGCTATTGCTGCCTTGGATTCCAAACGAAAACCGTTTGGATCGGTAGAACTCCAAATTTCCCCCAAACCAGTTCCTGTTTCATTCTTTCCGAAGTATGCATATAGCCTAGAACCTTTTCGGAGCGAAATTCCAGTGCTCGATAAATCGGGTGAATACATCTTGCTCCAGGAGTTTGTGAAGGAAGATGAAAAACTTCAGGAAACTCAGGCCAGTCCTATGGATCGATATGGTGAGCCTACCCAACAAGTGAGCGGAGAGGAGCTAGAAAAAGAAACCATGGGTCAAATTTTGGGTCGTTTGGGTTTTAATTTATCGTCCTTAAAATTCAGGAATTATACCTACGGGGAAACAACGGGAAGTCCCTTGTTAATTATCGACGGGTCCTCCTTGCCTTTTATGGAGCCTAACGAGTTTAGGGAAACGCTACTTGGTTTTGAACCTTCTCAACTTACCTCCATCAAAGTGTATGCAGATAATGTCGGTAAATCAATTTTTGGCATGGCCGGCTATGCAGGAGTAATCTCCATTGAGACTAAGAAAGGCTTGATGATAGGACCGGACTCCAACAAGAAATTCAATTCCGAGGGATTTCAGATTTTCCCTATTCCTGGGTTTACTGAATTTGCTGAATTCATCAAAACCCCTCCAAGCGATCAAATTTTGAAGAAAAAGCCTACGATTTACTGGGAGCCTCAAGGAATTACTACCTCTGGTGTGTTCCAAACTAAAGTAAAGGTACCTTATGGAGTAAAGGCCATAAACGTTTGGGTGGAGGGCATGACCTTGGATGGGCAAGCTTTTTCAAAAATGATCAAGGTGGAATTCTAGAAACTACAAGTTTTGAATTGAAAACGTTCGACACCCTTCGGGGTCGGGAGGATTCAGGTGATTATTCTAGCCACGGGTTTCACCCGCGGTTATTCAAGGTTTGACCCTTGCAGGGTCTTTTTCCATTGGACATTTTCTTTGATACCGAAGACCACAAAGTGGTCAAACGGTGAATAGCCCTAGGTGCAACCTAGGGTAAATGGGATTGATAAAAGAACATCAACCCTTTAGGGTTGAACTGATTTGCGATAAAGTAATTGTTCGACACCCTTCGGGGTCGGGAGGATTCAGGTGATTATTCTAGCCACGGGTTTCACCCGCGGTTATTCATGGTTTGACCCTTGCAGGGTATTTCCTATTCTTCAATTAAGCACAAAAAAACCGCGGAAATGGCTCTCCGCGGTTTTGTTTTTATTCCTAATTACTGAAGTTGACTGCTGAGGTTCTTTACCTTGTTGCTCAGGTCGAGGATCGCTTTAGCATAGCGGGTATCCCATTCTTCCAATCGGCTTGTATTTTGGATGGCTACCTCGTACTGGATTCCTGGTAGGATCCAGGAGGCATAGCCGGAGAAAGGATCGTTGCATACGTAAAGCGATTTGTACCATTCACCGTAGTACATTCCTTTGGGATCAATCCAGCTTTTTTCCAAACCGATCAACCCGGTGTTGATTTTTTTAAGCTTAGCAGCCGAAAGCTTTTCAGATGCCATGGCGTTCTGAAGTGCATTTTGGTAGCCTTCTGAACTTTCCTCCAGCTGCTTCAAGGCAAGGGCCACCTGGTCAAATCCTCCAAAAGTGGCATCCATGGCTTTCACATTTTTAACAGCCTGCTCAAAGTGCCCTTTCAAATCTTTGGCATAGCGAGGCACATCGTAGGGAATGATCGTTGCATTGGCTTGACGGATCGCTACTAGCCCAAATACTTGCGCTACAGCACCACCCATCTTAAAGCTTGGATCAGAAAACTTGCTGTAATAGTGAATATTATCGTAGTTGGAGTGGTAGGCAGTGGTGCCTCCAGAGCCGCCACTCAAGGAAGGAATGCCCACGTGCATGTAGAAGGCGATGTGGTCGGAGCCACCACCCAAATTACCGATTCCTGGCTCTGCATTTTTTCCTGCCCAAATCTCAAACACTGTTTTTGCTGAGTCTGGGTAGATGACTTCTTTGGAAGCATCAATGATCAATTTCTTCAAGGTAGGAGCAGCTGAAGCACCAAAATTTCTGCCAGAGGCACCTCCGTCAAAGTTCATGTAGGAAATGGCCTTTGCACCCAATTCTTCTCGCAAATGCTCTACCCATTCGGTAGATCCAATCACGCCCTGCTCTTCGGCATCCCAATGTCCAATCAAGATAGAGCGGGAAGGCTTTTGTCCATTTTTGTACAACTCACCCAAGGCTTCCGCAAAGGTCAGCAACATGGCTGTACCGGAATTTGGATCCGTAGCACCGAAGGACCAGGCATCGTAATGGCTGCCCAAGATGATCCACTCGTCAGGATGATCTTTACCGATAAAGGTTCCTACCACATTATTGGCTCGGATAAATTCTGGCTTTTGATCCACCATTACGCGAACCTTCAAGTCAGCACCGCCAGTTAGCTTGTAAGGGAAAGGCAAGCCTCCTTGCCAGCTTGCAGGCACATCTGCACCCGTCATTCTGCTCAAGATCTCTTTGGCAGCTCCATAGCCAATCGGGGTTACTGGGATGGTATGGAAATCTACTGTTGCCGGATCATCTCGCTTGATTTTCTCTGGACCATCCAAGGGTAGGGCAGGACGATTGGGAGTTAGTGGGTCACCCGTAAAATCCAAGGTCAGCATGGAACCACGTTGGATGGTGGTTTCGTTATAATAAGGGCCTTTGGGATATACATCTCCTCTGGTAAATCCAGAATCTTTGGGGTCGGTGTACACCACCAAGCCTACCATGCCTTGCTGCTCAGCAAATTTGGCTTTGTAGCCACGGAAGTTGCCTCCATAGCGAGCGATGGCAACTTTTCCTTTTAGCGGAACGCCCATCTCTACCAGTTTCATGAAGTCTTCTCGGGTGCCGTAGTTGACATAAACAACCTCTGCTGTGACATCTCCGCTACCGGAGAAGGCATTGAAGCCCAAGTGTAGTCTGGGGTCGGTGGAGAAAGGGTCTTCCGCTAGCTCACCTTCTTTTTGAGAAAGCGTAAGCTGCACGGGGCTAATGATTTGTAGTTCAGATTTGCCGGGATGATTGGGCAAATACACATCGTAGGGCCATACTTTCACATCCATCCCAGCTTGGGACATGATTTGCACCATGTAATCTTTGACCAACTCATTTTCAGGGGTGCCTGTAATGTGTGGGTTTTTGGTGAGTTCGGTGAGGTGAACTTTAAATTGGTCGTAATTGACTGCTTTGAGATAGTCTGCCTCAAATTTCTTTTGGGCTGCAAGTTTGGATGTAAAAAATCCATCTTGCTGTGCTTGCACACTTAGCGAAAGGAGCGAGGCTGCAGCGAGGTAAAGTAGTTTTTGTTTCATTGGGTAGGTGTATTTCCTGAAATACTTCTTGGGGAACTTTCAAGTTAGAATTTTCCACAAGGAAATAAAAAAGGCCATGGGTTTTTTCCATGGCCTGTAGTTTTAATTGGTTTTCAATCCGGGAGACCTTTCCAAAAACTCTTGGTAAAGTCGGATGTGTCGGTTAGACATTGGGATTCGGTACCCATCGATAAACACATGGTGGATCTGAGATCTGGTTTCAAAGGGATCGCCTGTGGAAACAATCAGGTTGGCACGCTTGCCTGCCTCTACCGATCCGTATTGGTCTGCCACCCCGAATATTTCAGCAGGATTGATGGTTACCGCCTTCAAGGCCTCCTCTTTTCCAAGTCCATAAGCCGCAGCAAATGCTGCGTGGAAAGGCAGGTTTCTCACATTTTCTTCCTCATCGGTACGTAGCGCCACTTTCACTCCCGCTTTTGCAAGCATGCCTGCATTGGCATAAGGGGTGTCGTAGCGGTCAGATCCTCTAGTAGGGAGATCCTGGATTGGTCCTGTAACTACTGGAATCTTAGCTTTGGCGATTTGCTCGGCTACGCGCCAGCCTTCTGCCACTCCGGTAAAGATGACCTTGATGTTCTTTCCTTCCACCCATTTGATGGCATTCAAGATATCTGAAGCTGAATTTACTTCGATCAAAAGCGATAGCTCACCAGTAATTACTTTGGAAAGCTGCTCCATTTCTGGGTAATAGGTGAGTTCCGCTCCAGACTTCTTCAATTCTAGGTAGCTTTTCGCATTTTCCCAGATGTCATTCGCTTCCTTCATTGCCTTCTCACCATCTTTCTTGATGTCTTCATCAGATCTTCTGTCAAATCGACCACGTCGACCTGAGCTTGGGAAGGTCATGGCTACTGCTTTGAAGCCGCCATACATTTGATCTGGCGTGTAACCATTCAAGTTGATTAGGGCAGCAGTTCCTGGGAATAATCCACCAGAGGGAACAGTCAATACAGTAGTGACTCCAGAAACGCGGGTAACCCCGATGGCTTCGGAATTGGGATTCACGGTAGTCAAGGCTTGCATGTTAGGCGTGACATTCCCTACATCGGAGTAGTCCACTGTTTCAGGGACAGAACTTACCTCCACCAATCCCAAACGGGTACCCCCGTCGATGATTCCTGGATAGATAAACATGCCTGTGCAATCAATGACTTCAGCACCTTCACTAGAGAGGGTGGTACCCACCTGAGAAATTTTGCCGTTTTCTAAAAGTACAGATGTGTTTTTCAGTGTGCCTTTGGTCACGGTGACTACAGTGGCATTCTTTAGGAGAAATTTTCCATTTCGAGGCTTTACAAACTCCCCGTCGATTTGGGCTACAGCCACCACAGGAAGTAGGGCTAGAAGTGCAGCGCAAAAGCTTTTTAAAATTCGTTTCATAGTTCTTGAATTTTCGGGGTGATTACTGTTTTCCGTTCATGAATGCACCTTGAAATGCTTCAAAGTACTTATCGACATCCTGCATGCAGCGGTGAGCTTCCTCGTTGGCACGTAAGAAAATAGGTTCTACCATTTCAGTAGCTGCTACAAACTGCCGCTGATCTTCTTTATCGGCTTTTCGATCAAAATACTTCACGCCATCCACAAAGGTCATTTGTGGGACCGCATAGGAAGAAAGTGGATGTCCTTCAAAGATGACGAGATCTGCTTGCTTGCCTACCTCGATGGAACCTACCTTATCCTCGATACCCAATTGTTTGGCAGGATTTAAGGTGATCATGGCGAGAGCTTCCTCGTCGGTCAAACCTCCATATCGCTGGGTTTTGCCAGCTTCATGGTACAAGTGACGAATCAATTCAGCAGAGTCAGAATTGATTGAAGTGATTGCACCATTTTTCTGAAGAATGGCTGCATTGTAAGCAGTGGAGTAGTATACTTCCATTTTGTATGCCCACCAATCCGCAAATACTGAGGCACCCATGGTGTATTCCGCGATTTCAGGAGCTACTTTAAATCCTTCGTTGGTATGTTGAAACACTACCTTTTTGATGTTGAAATCCTTGATCACATTGATCAACATGTAGATTTCATCAGCACGGTAGGAGTGGCAATGGATGATGATTTTACCATCTAAGATATCTGCAAGGGTCTGAAGACGTTCGCTGTAAGCAGGAGGGGTAACGGTGTTGCCTTTCTGAGCTTTGGCAAGGTTGTATTTCTCCCATCCCTTTTTGTATTGGATGGCCTCGTTAAATCCGTTTCGGATAACCGCTTCAACGCCCATTCTAGAGCGAGGTTGGATGCCATTACCTCTTCCGTGTACACGTGTAGGGTTCTCACCCAAAGCAAACTTGATCGTACGTGGGGCTTCCTGCATAATGATGTCTGCTGGATCTTCGCTACCCCAACGGTGCTTAAGTGTGGCATTCTGTCCACCTACCACGTTCGCAGAGCCGTGCATGGCATGGGAAACAGTCACTCCACCAGCTAATGCACGGTAGATTCCCAAATCTTGAGGATTCACCACATCTTTCATGCGGATTTCTGAAGTGATCGGAGCAGATGCTTCGTTGACCACATCCAATCCCACGTGAGAGTGTGCATCAATGATGCCCGGCATCAAGTATTTGCCAGTGGCATCGATCGCGTTTACACCAGCAGGAGCGGTAAGGTTCTTTCCGATCTGCGTGATGATTCCATTTTGAACCAATACATCCGAAGATTCTAGGTTGCCTTTAGTGACCGTAAGTACGGTCGCGTTTTTTATCAATACACTGCCTTTTTGGATCTGTGCTTGGGACATCCCAACACCCAATCCAAAAAACGCAACGAGAAGGTAAATGTGCTTTTTCATGTTTAGTTAGCTTGGCTAGGTGAAGAAAGAGTTGCTTTTACTGGAAAAGAACCCATTTGTGGTACAGACAAGGCGCCTTCCATGTTTTTTCCATTGATTTCTCCTGAGATAGTTACCGTAAGGCTCATGCCTCCAGCAGCTACATCAAATTCGAAACTTAGTGTTTTACCTGTTAGGCTTGCATTTTTGATTGGAGCTGAGGCCTTTCCAGAACCTGAAGGATCGTCGTAAGTAATGCTTCCTGCCAAAACTCCATTTTCTCGCTTCAAGGTAATTTCTCCTCCAGAACTTCCTGCAGGAGTTTCTGAGGTGTATTCCCATACTCCCTCTACTTGAACTCCATTTGGAGCAGCTTCAGGCTTAGCGCTTGCAGTTTCAGTCTTTACGGCCTTCTTTTTAACTTCGTAATCAAACACATACCCATCGGCAATCACGTGCTTGATCTGGGTATCATCCTTGAACAAAGTATCTGTGGTTACTACCAAGTTGGCAAGCTTTCCTTTTTCAAGTGTTCCTGCCATTCCACTGATTCCTAGGATTGCTGCTGGATTTGTGGTCAATGCAGCTAGGGCTGCTTTTGAACTCAAGCCATTGTCAATCATAGTTTTCATAGTCTTTTGCACATCAGTGGCTTTGGCATCTGTGGTGCTGAACCCAAACAAGATTCCTGCCTTTTCCAATTGTGCTGCTTGCTTCAAGGCTTGGTCATAAGCTTCTTTAACGCGTGCATATTGCGCTTTGGTAGCTTCGGTGACACCCTCTGCCTTTTGTGCTTTAATTGACTTATCGTCTGGAACCTGCAACTTGATCAAAACCGGAGTGCCTGAAGATTTGATTTCATCAATTACAGATTCATAGTTTTCCAATCCAGTAAGCACCAATTTGAAGCCCAATTCTTTTTGCAAGGCTAAAGCGCGGCGAATTTCAAGTTCTGAACCAGCTGTAAATAGCACCGAAAGTTGCTTCTGTACCACCGGCATAAACGCCGTATGAGTAGGGCTAGCCTGAGGTCTTTTGACGCCCGAGGTGAACGTGAACTGACGTTCATGCTCGATTACCAAAGCAGTGTTCTGGTAGATGTCTCGAAACTTGGCCATGACTCCAGCTAGGGTAGCGGGATACATGCCTCTCGAGCTTCTGAAATTTGCTGCCACGGCAGCATTTGTTTTTAAGAAATTATTTGTTTTCGGTTCACCTAATAACACAATAGCAGTTTTTCCAGGAAGCATGCCTCCATCAGGTACCACTTGGCTCAAGGTAAATCCTGCTTTTCTCCAGTCGTCTACTTGGGTGCTAGCTGCAGAATAGGAGTCAGTAGCCATTCTCCAAGGTGTGATTCCTGCCACTTCATCGGGTGGGGTAGAAGAAACAAAATCCTTAGGACGTTCCACATCTTTGGGCTTAGTAATACCCATATTTCCTGCACCATCGATAAATCCTGGATAAACATAGAGGGAGTCACCTGCGATTACTTTCGCTTCTTTAGGTAGGGCAATTGCGGCACCTACGCCTAAAATAACGCCGTCTTTGATGAGGATCGTGGCTTTACTTCCTGGGTCTCCAGGAGCCTTAAATACTGTGGCGTTGGTGATGGCATAAGTGCTGGTTACCCTACGTTTGCCCGAAGGATCACTTTGCGCCAAAGCAGATTGGTTGAGCCATCCTGCTACCAACAATCCCAGCATTCCTGCCTTTAAAAATTGTTTGTTCATGCTTGAATTGGTTAAACTTTAGTAAGCAAACTACAAATTGCAAGAAGAGTTCTTGCAAACATTATTTTTACAATCCATTTTAAAGGATTAGTGGTACAATAGCTGGGTAAGAATTCGAATTCAGGTGATGGCTATTGAAACCAAATGTTTACCAAAAATAGAACTTCAAGCCAATTCCCCAAGTCTATATACTAATTTCATTTTTCTAATTCATCTTGAAGGCAGTTCTATGCCAAACCAAAGCTCCGAATTCTCGTTTAGTCTTTAAATTTACAGCCATGAATGCACCCGAACTACTTCCCAAAACCGAATTGAATTGCCCCGAAGGATTGGAACTAGTCCTCTTGGGAGGAGGCTGCTTTTGGTGCACGGAAGCTGTTTTCTTGCGCTTAGAGGGCGTAAAAGAGGTGGTGCCCGGGTATGCAGGTGGGATTGTAGTTAAGCCCACTTATGAAGCCATCTGTAGAGGAACTACAGGGCATGCAGAGGTCATTCAGGTTACCTTTGATCCCAAAATAATAAGCCTTGAGACCATTTTAGCAGTTTTTTGGGCGACGCACGATCCCACTACGCTGAACCGCCAAGGAGCAGATGTAGGTCCTCAGTATCGGTCTGCAGTTTTTTATACAAATGACGCCCAAGGAGAAAAAGCGCTGGCATTAAAAGAAGAATTGAATAAGTCAGGAGTATACGCCAAACCTATCGTAACTGAAATTACGCCTTTCACTAATTTTTATTCGGCAGAGCAGTACCACCACAATTACTATGCTTTGCATGGTCAGCAACCTTATTGTCAATTTGTAGTTCGACCAAAAGTGGAGAAGCTGCAACAGCTTTTTGGAGAACTTTTACTTAAAGACTGATAGAGTTTTCAATTAGGGTTGCCTGAATGCAGTCTTGAATTTTGAAAATTGAAGGCTGCTACTAGAGTAACCATTGGTTCCTTCTTATAAATCCCGAAAAAAATGGTAATTTTGAAGAATTTATCCCTTTGGTACTCCAGAGAGATCTGGAAAACTTACAGCTTTTTGTAAGTAAATTAGTGAAG
>JBJOOF010000099.1:0-6442 GCA_046051425.1 Bacteroidota bacterium | reverse complement strand
CAGCAGCAGCTACTACTACAGCACCAGCTGCAGCAGGCTCGATGCCGTACTGATCCTTAAGGATGTCTGTCAATTCCTTTACTTCTTTTACAGTCAAGTTTACCAACTGTTCTGCAAGTTGTGTAAGATTTGCCATTGTATTAATTAGTTAATTGTTTTTGAATGATTTTGATAAGATTAGTTTCCGTCTCGCTCGGCAAGGGTCTTCAATACACCAGTGATGTTGTTTTGACCTGATTGCAAAGCAGAAACGAGGTTCTTCGCAGGAGACTGAAGCAAGCCAATAAGCTCTCCAAGCAACTCCTCCTTAGACTTGAGTGTAGCAAGTACTGCCAAGTTGGCCTCACCCAGAAATACATCTGAATCGATACCAGCACCTTTAAATACAGGTCTATACTCTTTATTTCCTTGTTTTTTTCTGAAATCCAGCAATACTTTAGCTGGTAGGTTGCTCGTCTCTTTTGAGAACAAAATTCCCGAGAACCCTTTTAAAGCTCCATCTGCAAGCTTAGAGTAATCTGCATCCAGGTTTTCTAGTGCCTTTGCGATCAAGGTATTTTTGTACACTTTGTATTCAATACCTCTTTCAAAGCAAGTTCTTCTGAATGCATTCACCTCAGCTACAGAGAATCCAGACGCGTCTGTGATGTAGAAGAAAGGGTTTTCTTTCAATTTCTCAGTCAGACTGTCGATAATTACTTTTTTCTCGTCTCTAGTCATGATTAAATACCTTGAATGCTACCCTTATCTACTGAAATACCAGGAGACATTGTGCTGGATAAATGAATGCTTTTGAAATACGTACCCTTTGAAGAAGAAGGCTTCAACTTCGAGATGGTAAGGATCAGTTCTTTCACGTTATCCTCAATTTGTTGAGGAGTAAACGATACTTTACCAATACCTGCGTGAATGATGCCGAACTTATCAACTTTGAAGTCGATTTTACCAGCTTTCACTTCTCGAACTGCTTTCCCTACTTCTAGGGTAACCGTTCCGGACTTAGGGTTTGGCATCAAGCCTCTAGGGCCCAATACTCTACCTAGTCTACCTACTTTTGCCATGACGTTGGGCATAGTGATGATCACATCAATATCTGTCCAACCGCCTTCTATTTTGGCAATATAATCGTCCAAACCAACGTAGTCTGCACCTGCTTCGGTAGCTTCTGCATTTTTGTCAGGAGTGCAAAGCACCAATACTTTGATGTCTTTACCAGTACCATGAGGAAGGGCAACGACCCCTCTTACCATTTGATCTGCTTTCCGAGGATCAACGCCCAAACGAACGTCAACATCTACGGAAGCATCAAACTTCGTCATCGTAATTTCCTTTACCAGTGAAGAAGCAGCCTCCAGGGAGTACACTTGGCTTGGGTCGTACTTAGAAAGAGCTTCTTTTTGCTTTTTTGTTAACTTAGCCATTGTTGTTTATTTATACTTCCCAAGGGGCTTTACCAGAAACTGTGATACCCATGCTGCGCGCGGTACCCGCTACCATTTTCATGGCTGATTCTACTTTGAAAGCATTAAGGTCAGGCATTTTCGTCTCAGCAATCACTCTTACCTGATCCCAGGTAACAGATCCTACTTTCTTTCTGTTTGGTTCCGCAGAACCACCTTTTACTTTTGCGGCTTCCAACAGCAAATTCGCAGCTGGAGGAGTTTTTACCACAAAATCAAACGTTTTATCAGAATACACTGTAATCAATACAGGCAATACCGTTCCCATTTTCTCTTGGGTACGTGCATTGAACTGCTTACAGAACTCCATGATGTTCAAACCCTTGGAACCAAGAGCTGGACCTACTGGAGGTGACGGGTTAGCCTGGCCACCTTTCACTTGTAGTTTTACATAACCAGTGATTTCCTTAGCCATTGCTTAGTCTTGTTTTTCTACTTGTATAAAGTTTAATTCAACAGGAGTATTGCGGCCGAAAATCTTAACCATAACGTTAAGTTTTTTCTTCTCCTCAAAAATCTCCTCAATTGTCCCAGTAAACCCACTGAAAGGGCCGTCCACTACCTTCACGGCCTCTCCAACTATAAAAGGGGCTTCTTGCTTCTCGGCAAACTCATCAATCTCTTCAACCTTACCTAAAATACGATTGACTTCTGATTGACGTAATGGTTCAGGGGTTTTGGAAGCTCCCCCCTGGTTTGATCCAAGAAAACCAATTACTCCTGGGATACTCGTAATTACGTGATTAGCCTCACCATTCGATAAGTCCGCATTGACCAATACGTAACCTGGGAAGAAATTCTTCTCACGTACACGCTTTTTGCCATTGCGCATCTCATAGACCTTCTCAGATGGAATCAACACTTCAGGAATAAATTCAGCAATCTTCTGTCTAAAGATTTCATTCTCTAGATAGTTCTTCGCTTTTTTCTCCTGTCCTGCGACTACTCTGAGTACGTACCACTTATGTTCAGCCATCCTGTAATGCTATTAGAATAAATCATAAAACCATGTCATGATATTTTCGAATCCTAAATCAACCGCACCAATAAATAGCGCGAAGATTAACGATGCGACCAATACCAAAATGGCACTGTTTTGAAGAAACGAAAACTTAGGCCATGTCACCATGTTTTTCATTTCGTCATATGACTCAAGGACAAAGGTTTTAAGATTCATAGTCTATATTCTTAGTGCACGGGCAGAGAGATTCGAACTCCCATCAATGGTTTTGGAGACCACTATTCTGCCGTTGAACTATGCCCGTGTAAAACGAACGTTCCAAAACGGAACGCAAAATTAGGGAAAATGTCTTTAGAAACAAATGCGATCCCAAAATATTCTTTGGGATCGCATCCTATGTTCTAAATGGATAAGATTAGTCGAGAATTTCAGTTACCTGACCGGCACCTACTGTACGACCGCCTTCACGAATCGCAAATCTCAAACCTTTTTCCAAAGCAACTGCTGCCAACAAGTTAACCTCGATAGTTACGTTGTCACCAGGCATTACCATTTCTACGTTTGCAGGAAGAGTAATTTCACCAGTTACGTCAGTAGTTCTAAGGTAGAACTGTGGTCTGTATCTGTTGAAGAATGGAGTGTGACGTCCACCTTCTTCTTTAGAAAGTACGTAAACTTCAGCTTTGAAGTGAGAGTGAGGCTTCACAGAACCTGGCTTGCAAATAATCATGCCTCGCTTGATTTGGGATTTTTCAATACCTCTCAACAACAAACCTACGTTGTCACCAGCTTCACCTCTGTCCAAAATCTTACGGAACATTTCCACACCAGTAACGGTAGATTTCAAACCTTCAGCTCCCATACCGATGATATCAACTGGATCACCAGAGTTGATTACACCTCTTTCGATACGACCAGTAGCAACAGTACCACGACCTGTGATAGAGAATACGTCTTCAACTGGCATCAAGAAGTCTTTGTCGATCAAACGCTCAGGAAGAGGAATGTAGGTATCTACCGCATTCATCAATTCCATTACTTTCTCAACCCACTTGTCTTCTCCGTTCAATGCACCAAGTGCAGAACCAGCGATTACTGGAATGTTGTCACCGTCAAAGTTGTAGAAAGAAAGCAATTCTCTGATTTCCATTTCTACTAGCTCCAACAATTCTGGATCATCCACCATATCCACTTTGTTCATGAATACTACTAGCTGAGGTACACCTACCTGGCGAGCCAAAAGGATGTGCTCTCTAGTTTGAGGCATAGGTCCGTCAGTTGCAGCTACTACAAGAATAGCACCGTCCATCTGAGCAGCACCTGTAACCATGTTCTTCACATAATCGGCGTGTCCAGGACAGTCTACGTGTGCGTAGTGTCTGTTCTCAGTTTGATACTCTACGTGAGAGGTGTTGATTGTGATACCTCTTTCTTTCTCTTCTGGAGCGTTGTCAATAGAAGAGAAATCTCGTAGTTCAGAAAGACCCTTCTTTGCCAATACAGTTGTGATGGCTGCAGTCAAGGTGGTCTTACCATGGTCTACGTGTCCAATGGTTCCGACGTTAACGTGCGGTTTGGAACGGTCGAAATTAGCTTTTGCCATGCTTGAAAATCCTCAGTTTTAGTTTTAAAGATATATTTAAGATAATAATTTTCTGTGTTGAGCCAACGACGGGAATTGAACCCGTGACCCCTTCCTTACCAAGGAAGTACTCTACCCCTGAGCTACGTCGGCTTTCACTACGCAGTGTACTTCGAAAAGTACAGAGCGGGAGACGAGGCTCGAACCCGCGACCTGCAGCTTGGAAGGCTGCCGCTCTACCAACTGAGCTACTCCCGCTTATTCCCGGTTGCCCGGTAATTTTTTTGCCCTGCAAAACTACAAAATAAATTTGTTTTTATGCAAGTGTGGGGGAAACAGGATTCGAACCTGTGAAGACATAAGTCAACGGATTTACAGTCCGTCCCAGTTGGCCGCTTTGGTATTCCCCCAACTGCGCTAAAATTCAACGAGATTCCCCCCTTTAAACTTTAACGGATTGCAAAATTATAGCCTTTTATCAAAGTATCAAAGTGAGTTTCTGAAAATTGAAAAAAAATTCTCCAAACACCCCTCAATCTTTTAAAAATCAAGCAATTAATTTTCCTCTTTTAGCATTTCTAGGTAATACGCATAGTAGGATTGCAATTCCTCAGACGGCTCCTTAGCCGATACCTCCTCCAGTTTAGCTAGTACCCCACCCTCTGTTGCAAATCCAAGCAAGGCTTGAAATGCCCCTAAGCGTAAGTAATCCTTAGAATTAAATTCCAAAATGGCAAATAGGTTAGCAATCGCAGGTTCCTTATCCTCCACCCCTACCTCTAGGAAATAACTTCCGTAATAGCCCAGGAAATAGTACAAGCCCTCCCCACGAAGAGCAGCCAAAGTCTTCTCAAACCAAGGTCCTTTGCCAGGCACCTTATTCGTGATGTAATATTCTGCCAAAGCTACCGCAATTCGAAAATTGGACTCTCCCTCAAACGACTCCAACCAAGAAGTCTCCACCTTGGACTCTTCCAAAAGCGCCAAACCCATCAAGGCAGCACCTGCCACCAAATAAGAAGGGTCCCGAGCCAAACGCATCATGGCTCCTTTATAGGCCGTAGGGTTCCATCCCGCCAATACTTCCAATGCACCTGCGCGCACTTTGTTTTCAGGATCTTCCTCTGCTAATCGGTACACCTCTGCCTCTAACCCAGGCAAAACTTCTTTCCATTCGCTATCCCCCTGCAACAAGGAAAGTCCACGCTCCCGTACGGCAGCAAAGGAATCCTTAATTGCCAGTGGGAATAGTTCAGTTAATTCGGCATGAGCTTCACGAGCGGCCAAACTATCTAAGGCCTCGTACCGGGCCACACCCAATTGGGATTCTTTAAATTGCTGCAAGTACTGGGCATTGCTCAATACCTGGCCGCCTTTCATCAACAATTCCTGTCCCTCGTTGACGTAGAGTAAGGAGATCGGGTAGCCATTTTCTAAAGCCACTTCCTGCTCTGATTCGGTTACTCGAACTGTTTTGGTCTTTCTAGTGTCACCCTCATACCAACTCAAAGTAACCGGGAGTTGGAAAATTGGGGTTTCATACATTACCTGAACCTGTGAGAACTTAACCAATAAATTCTCAGGCTGAGAATAATCTACTTCAATCGCCAACTCTGGATGCCCTTTGGCAAAAAACCATTGGTTAAAAAACCAATTCAAATCCCGACCGCTTACCCGCTCCATGGCCAGACGTAAATCGTGTGCCTCCACCGCTTGAAAAGCATGTTGGGTCAAATACAAATTCAGGCCTTTGAAAAAAGCAGCATCCCCCAATTCACGGCGCAGCATGTGAAGGACCAACCCGCCTTTATTGTAGCTGTGCGCATCAAACAAATCCTCGGCATCCGCATAATTGAATCGAATCAATTCCTTCGGCTCAGCATCCGCTTCCGCAAAATAGCCTTCTTTCTCCACCACCAACTTCAGGTCCGCCTGATCTAGACCGTAGCGCTTTTCATTCCATAAGTATTCGCTGTAATTCGCAAAGGCCTCATTCAAGGTGAGATTGGACCAGGACTCAGCCGTAACCAAATCTCCAAACCACTGGTGAAAAAGTTCGTGGGCAATGATGTAATCCCACTCGGAATCCAAGGCCTCGCGCTCATCCAAGAGCAACTCCTCCATAAAAATGGAAGCCGTCGTATTTTCCATGGCGCCAGACACAAAGTCCCGAACCACAATCTGATCGTATTTTTGCCAAGGAAAAGGAACTCCCAGTCTCGTTTCAAAATAGCTGATCATTTCTGGGGTAGAAGCAAAAACCTTTTCCGCACCTTTTTCAAATCCTTTTTCTACATAGTAACCCAAGGGCAAATCCCCGTGGGAAGCCGTCACTTTGGCAAAATCACCCACCGCAATCGCCACCAAGTACGGTGCATGGGGAAGATCCATTTTCCAATAATCTTCACGCATACCATTGCCCAAGGATTCCTGTTGGAT
>JBJOOF010000098.1:0-5117 GCA_046051425.1 Bacteroidota bacterium | reverse complement strand
TAAAATCTCCTGGGACGAAGGCAAAACCTGGCCCCAATCCCTACCCATAGATTCCACATCAGATTCCAAAAAATCTTCTTGGACGGCCTATTCCGATTTGGTCCTTCTTGATCGAGACACACTCTGCATTCTTTACGAACGAGACAATTACCAAGAGCTTGTTTTTTACGCCTTTCCGTGGCGCTAGTTTCATCTCAATTCCTTTAAGGAATACAGCCTGTTTAAGATGATAAAAATCATAGTTTATCTCCCTGAAAACCAGCTACCTTGACTGAAAGATTTTGAGTTAAAACGTCTAAATTTTTCAACTAAACTAAGGTACCCATGGAATCAACTGCCTTTAAAAAAATTGGACTTTGGATGGACCAAAGCCATGCCCTCCTCCTCGGCTACGACAAGGAAGAAGCTACCCTCCTCGAAGACCTCCCCTCAGCCATTGTATCCCGGTTTAGAATTGCCGGAGAGGGAAGTGATACCACACTATTGGGACCATCCCCTGGTCCTGCGAGCAACAACGAGAAAAAAAAGAACAACATCCACAGCAACCAGGTCAATGCCTACTTCCACCAACTGGAGAAAAAACTGATGGACAAGGAGGAACTGCTACTCATGGGGCCCGGAGTCACCAAAACCCATTTTTTCCATCACCTTCAAGCGAATAAACACTTCAGCAAACTAAAAATTGAGGTAGTCGATACCGACAAAATGAGCGAGAAACAACTCCTAGCTAAGGTGAAGCATAAATTTTCACCCTCGAGTTGAGCCTATTTTCTCATCGGCAGCAAGCCTGAAGAAAGCGAGATCCCTACTTTCAAAAAACGTGTTTTGAATGTATATTTCTTCTTCAAATCCACAGGCTTGTATGGCTAACTATCATTTTGCTCAGACCTCCCTCTTTTTTCTGATACTCGCATCTTTTTTTGCCTGCAAATCCGGCAGCACTGAAGAAGTAAACGTGGAAGACAGCACAGCGCTTCCCCGCTTTACCCTTATCTCCACGGATACCTTTCCCTTCAATAATTTTGTGGATTGCAATATGGCCGAGGCCTGGATCGGAGACACGCTGCGCATATTCCCGGGCAAATACGGAGAAGATCCTGTCTGGGGCTATGCCAGAGACTTGAAGTTTGCCTCTGGCCCCAATGCCGATGTGGTCTTCAGTACCCCAGCCTCTGACTACATCGCTCCCACCCTTCCCAAAAATGCGCCCATAGGTCAGCCCGGCCTCCACGGAGCAATATGGTTTGAGACGGTGTACCAGGACGAACGGGATCCTTCTGGCAAAACGCTCTACGCCATTTACCACAACGAAAATTACCCAGAAACCCTCCCCTTCGACCCAAAAACAGGGGAAGGCTATTTAGACAAAAACTGGCCCCTGGGGCTCACCGACCGCATCACGCCTGCAGCCGTACCGCGAATTGGCGTCATGAAGTCCAGCGATGGGGGTTGGAACTGGGACAACAAGGGCTTGCTTCTGGAAGATCAGCAGTCCCGAATGATTCTCAACCCGCACAACAGTTCCAAAACCTTTGCCGGAGGCGTGGGCGACCCGAGTGCTGTAGCGGTAGGCGACTACGTGTACTTATTCTATGGGGAATACGGCTACCCTGGCACCTATGATTCGGCCACCTACGACCCTGCTATCGAACAATCAGGACAGTGCATCAGCGTGGCCCGCGTCAAGATTTCGGATTTGGAGCAACCGCAAGGAAAGGCCAAGCGATGGGACGGCACCGGATTTAATACCCCCTGGAATGAGTTTGGCAAGCCCATCTCTACCCTACAAATTCCTAAAGAAAAAGGCGGAGGACCAGCCTCTTCCGGAGCAGGAGGCTTTCATTGGGGTCCATCCGTGAGTTGGAATACCTACCTCGAATGCTGGGTCATGCTAATGGGCCATGTGGAAGGACCGCGATGGATTGGCGACAAACTGTACATCTCCTTCAATCCACACCGAGATCTGGGGGAAGGCAACAATTCCCAAGCCTGGTCTACCCCTCAAATCCTGGTTCAAAAACCAGGACATGTGCTCTGGTACCCTTCCTTGCAGCCACTCAACACTCCTGAAGATATTGCGGCAAAAAACACCAGCCTCAAACTGGGCAAGCGCGCACGTCTCTTCTTCAAGTACTCTGACCTTGGACGGTATTTTTCAGAATACATAGTGGAATTTGAGAAGTAAGGGAGTCTTTTTGCCCTATTTCTTTTGCAATTGTGCTACAGCAGTCTCCAAATAGGGCAGCCATTCCTGGGCTTGGCGCTCGGCATAAGACGCCAAAAAATAGGATAGCGTAGGCACAAAAGGTGGAGTTCGCAGTTGCATCCCCACTTGCTCTGGGGTCTTGTCTCCCTTGAGCACATTGCAGCGATTGCAGGCGGTCACCAAATTGGTCCAGGAGGTTTTGCCTCCCTTGGATCTCGGAATGACGTGGTCAATGGTCAGCTGCTTTACACTGCCGCAATACTGGCATTCTCCTCGGTCTCGCCGAAACAAGTTGGCCCGATTCAGCAGCACCCCCTTGTACGGGATATGTTTGTACTGGATCAAGCGGATTACTGCAGGGTAGGCAAAGATCCGAGTCACCGTACGGATTTCTAGCAGCTCATAGGTAGATAGGAGATTGGCTTTTTCGAGAAGCAGCAAGACCATTGCCTTCTGCACCGATACCACAGCGATAGGATAATGATCCAAATTCAATACCAACACCCGCTTTTCCATCCCTCAATTCAGTAAACGATGCATGCTAACCACCACATCCATGGGGGTATCCTCACTCAAAAATTCTTCCCAGTCATCCAAATCCCCGGATTGCATGCGGTGATCCATCCAAAAAACTTGTTCGGCCCCGAGATACAAAGCATAATAGGTATGATCCTGTACTTCATCCCTCCCGATCAAAATATCTCCAGGAGCTACTTCTTCGGGCTCGATGGGGCGACCTGGCAACTTTCCAGTCGGCCAAGCATAGCCAGCCATGGCAAAAATCAAGGGGAATACATGGAGGGCATCCATTCCAAAAATACTGCGCCCTCCAGCCTGAAAAGGGGCATGCAAAAAGCGTAAGGCTAGCTCCAGCAACTCTTCTCGGCTGGCCTTGAGTGCATGGGGTCGGTAGGTTCCGGTGAAGCCCAAGTGGTCCTGCCAGTTGAATAATTCTTTTTCTGAAAAATGGAGTCTGCTTCCAGGCAGCAAGTACAAGTGAGTACCCTGGTAGTCGATCGCCGCGATGGGACTCGTCACTACCTGAAAATCCTGGTTGAGAAAAGTATCGTAGGCCTCCGCCGTAATCTCCTTGATGGACTTAGCCCATACCCAACCACCCGTCTGGGTATCCTCATGGTACACCTTAAACCAGTCTCGGTCGGAGGTAAGGCCCGTAATCAAATAACACTCTCCAAAAAGGAGTTGGGTGACTAAAGCAGTATCAGTTTTGGGACGAAGGTAAACAGGCAGCACAGTCTGCCTCACGATGCCATAGGCATCAATCAAAGGCCATTCTTTGGAGCTCCCTTTTCGCATCTTTTTCCTTCAGGTCTTGCCTTTTGTCGTGATTTTTCTTTCCTCGAGCGAGAGCAATTTCCAATTTTGCTTTGCCTCGATCATTGATAAATATACGAACAGGAATAATTGCAAGTCCTTTTTCCGCGGACTTAGTTTGGAGTTTGACCAACTCTTTTTTCTGAAGAAGCAGCTTGCGATCTCGAACGGCCTCGTGGTTGTAACTGCTCGCCATGCTGTAGGGAGAAATGTGCAGCTGTCGAACAAAAAGTTCATCGTCAAAAAAAACACAAAACGCCTCGGTCAAGGACACCTTTCCTTCTCGGATGGACTTGATCTCGGTTCCCTTCAGCACCAAACCAGCCAAATAGGTATCAATGAATTCAAACTCGAAGCTTGCCTTCTTATTTCGAATGTTGACGACCTTTTCAAATCGATTGGACTTGGTAGACATGTTACAATTTTAGTTTGGCTAAGGGAACCAGGTCGTATCCGACAAAATCTTTTCGAAGATACTTGTAATGTGCGGCCATCGCAATCATGGCTGCATTATCGGTGCAATATTCAAACTCGGGCACATACAATTTCCAGCCCTTCCGCTGAGCCAGAGCAGCCAAGGCGCTCCGCAATCCTGAATTGGCGGACACCCCACCTGCAATGGCCACTTCAGTCACGCCCACTTGCTTCATGGCTTCCTTCAACTTGATGAGCAACATTTCCACCAAAGTGTGTTGAATACTGGCGCACAAGTCGGGTAAATTTTCGGTGATGAAATTGGGATTCTCTTCCAAACGATCTCTCAAAAAGTAAAGTACGGCCGTTTTGATCCCTGAAAAAGAATAGTTCAGCCCAGGCATGCGCGTGATGGGAAAGGAAAAAGCCTTGGGATTGCCCTGTTTTGCATAACGGTCGAGCAAAGGTCCTCCAGGGTAGGGAAGGCCAAGGAGCTTGGCGGTCTTGTCAAAGGCCTCTCCCACCGCATCGTCCTGAGTTTCCCCGATCACTTCCATATCCAAGTGGTCCCGCACCCATACGAGTTGGGTGTGGCCTCCACTGACGGTCAAACAAATAAATGGAAAGTTGGGTCGGGGTTCTTCGATAAAATGCGCCAATACATGGGCTTGCATGTGATTTACATCGATCAGGGGGAGATTTAAGGTTTTGGCAAAGGCCTTCGCAAAACTTACTCCAACCAGCAGCGATCCCATCAATCCAGGACCTCGAGTCACGGCGATAGCGCTAAGCTCCTTCTTGGAAATTCCAGCACCAGAAAGTGCCTCATGAACCACAGGAATTAGATTTTCCTGATGCGCTCGGGAAGCCAATTCTGGAACTACACCCCCATATTTTTCGTGTACTGATTGTGTAGCCACAATATTATTGAGTACTTTGCCATTGACTATAATGGAGGCAGAAGTCTCGTCACAAGAGGACTCAATAGCAAGTATAGAAATATCGGTTGTACCCATTGGAAAATAAGGCCAAAGTTACGGATTTTTTACACAAAGCTTTCCGAGTAGTGTGTTGGTCTGTCTTTTCAATTCTACTCCTTTTTTTAGCGCTTGGACTTGTTATCCAACTCCCCCCTATTCAAAACTGGCTTATCGACAAATTC
>JBJOOF010000097.1:0-5593 GCA_046051425.1 Bacteroidota bacterium | reverse complement strand
TGAATTCAATGAAGAAGGCCCTTTGCGTCTCTTGGTGATGGAATCTTCGGGGCCTATCGAAACAGTCAAGCGCTACCGAAATGAAGTGGGACAGCTCCTTGAGCATTCCCCTTATTGCGAGCGGGACATCCGCCCCCCTCACGAGATTCACCTCGAAGAACAAAAGGGAGATTACCTGATTCAAATCAAAAAGCAGGGCATGCTGCACCCCTATCACTATGCGCACAGTCCCTTGGATATCGTGGGATGGGATGGCTACCTCTACCCCTATGCCTTGTCCATTCATGATTTTGAACCGATCACGGGCAGAATCCACCAGCCACCTCCCGTACACCAGACATTCCAGGCTGCAGGATTTGTGGTCTGCTCCTTTGTTCCACGTTTGTTTGACTACCATCCTTTGTCCATTCCAGCACCTTACAACCATAGCAACATTGACTCTGACGAGGTGTTGTACTATGCCGAAGGGGAGTTTATGAGTAGAAAGGGAATTGATCGAGGCTCGTTTACGCTGCACATGGGAGGCTTGCCCCATGGTCCACATCCAGGAACAGTAGAAAAATCCATCGGCGCCAAGGAAACCCATGAATATGCGGTCATGCTAGACACCTTCCGTTCGCTTCAAATCACCACCGACGCCTTGGAGTTTGTAGACAAAAACTACCCCATGAGTTGGACTACCTAAAAAAACAAAAACCGGATTTTACTCCGGTTTTTTTTATGGGGTGAGGGTGAGACCAAACTTAAAGGCCCAAAAATTTCAATTCCTCTTCCAAGGAGATTTCCTTGTGCTTGTATTCTTGTCGGTCCAGTAAACTCTTTTCCGTAGAAAGTCGGTTGAGGCTGACCGAATGCACGTAGTACTCTTCATCCCATTCGGGACAATTCGCATGTCCCTCTTGCACCAACTTCTTACAGATCAACTGCTGTACAAAGCGCGCTAATTGGTCTACCGAAAGGTTCCCAGGCAACTTGATCAGCAAGTGAATGTGATTCGGAAGGACACTGAGATGGGTTTGCTTCTCGTAAAAATCCAAAGGCAATTCTTCGAGTACTTTTTTGATAGACCCCACCATTTCAGAAGTAATCAACGGCGCATGTCCTTTGGTCCAAAGAACGAGGTGCGTCCAGATATTTGAGTGTGAATGGGGCATTTTGAGAAACGTATTAACTAAAAATAGAAACAAAAATTTTATCCTCCAAGTAAATCCTTGATTTTCAGTAAGTAATAAATTGGGTTTATTGAAAAAATAGAAACGAAAAAGGGCTCCCTCTATATAAGGAAGCCCTTTCTAAAAAATTGGAACGGGAATTTGACTGAAAATTAATTTCCAAGAACGGCTTGAATCGGTTGTCCAGTGGTTCCATTCGGCATACGGATTTGAAGCAAATTGGCAAGGGTAGGAACAATGTCCGTCACGGTAGTATAGGCTGAACTTTTTCCTGACTTGATCCCCCAACCATAAAAAGCAATCGGCACATGAGTGTCGTAAGAGTAGCCAGAACCATGGGTGGTTCCTCGCTTTCCACCCACCAACCAGGCCGGCTCCAAGACGAGTAACACATCCCCAGAAGCCTTGTGGTTGTAGCCCATCTGCAAGAGATGCGCCGGGGCCTGGGTAAATTCCTGACGACGAAGGTCTGCAGCCGTGTAGGCTTCCTTAACTCCAGCAAATCCCAAGACAAACTGGGCAATATCCCGCTGCATCTGTTCCAAATCGATTTTTTTCTCTTGGATCAAGGCATGATTTAGGAATACTTGCTCGTTGGAAAAATTAAGAATCCAATCTCCTTCCCCATACTTGGCCAGCGCAAAGCCTTTCAACTGACCTTGAACCATCCCGGAATTGAAATTTCCGGCAGGAATGCGTTCACTCAACATGTATTGTGGCACATCCGCTACGGCATGATCTGCTGAGATAAACACAAGGTACTTGCCCTTGCCCACCTTTTGATCCAAGTAGGTGAAGAACTGAGCCAGCTCACGATCCATGCGCAAGTAATTGTCCTCCACTTCGATGGAAGAGGGCCCAAACCGGTGTCCAATATAATCTGGACTGGAAAAGCTAATCGCGAGGAAATCAGTAACCATCCCTTGACCTAATTTTTCCCCTTCCAAGGCCGCATAGGCAAAATCCAAGGTAAGGCTATTGCCAAAAGGAGTGGAAGCAACCAAACCATAGCCCCCGTTGGCTGCTTTCAAGGCGGCTAAATCGTATGGGAAAGAAGGACTGTCCTTCCCAATAAAGGGAGACTCAAAATCGTTGTGATCCGGAAGGCTATTTACATAGGTTTCCACCGGAAAAAGGGTTTTCCAAGTTTGGCTTAAGTAATGATCTGGGCGCTTTTTCGCATTGAAATTTGCAACCCAGCTCGGCAAAGTTTGCTTGTAGTAGGTGGAGGTCATCCAATCTCCATTCGCATCGTCGTACCAGTAGGCATCTCCCGTATGTCCAGCTGGGAAACTTGCTCCCCGATCCTTGATTGCAATGCCTACTACCTTGGAGCGCTTGCCGGTGGACAGGCGCAACTCGTCGGTAATGGTCGTGGTCAACAGGTTTCGAGGGCTAATTTTTCCATTATCTGGGGTTCCGCCCACATTCGAAACCAAGGAATCCTCCGCACAATAGATCATCTTTTTCAAGGATGGCACGTACCAATTGTTGCCAATCACCCCATGTGTAGCAGGAGTAGCGCCGGTGTAGACGGAAGCATGCCCAGGTCCGGTGTAGGTTGGAATGTAGTTGTAATGCCCATTGGTCATCATGAAGCCCTGCTGTGTGAACCGCTTAAATCCACCTTCTCCAAATCGGTCTGCAAATCGATAAAAATATTCCTGGCGCATCTGGTCCACAATGATGCCCACCACCAGCTTTGGCTTTTTGGGAGCTTGCTGTGCAAATGCAGCGGTGCCAAGAGAAATTGCCAGAATAATGCCGAAAAAGAATCGTTTCATAGGAATTGGAGAATTTTCTCAAAGATAGGGATTACTAAAATTTAGTTGGTTAAAGTTATGTTAAATGACAATAGGATTATCCGCAATCTTGTCGGTGGCTAAGTTCGTCTATTAAAATGTGCGGATAATCCGTTGACAGACCACAGTCAACCGTCCACAGCTCACCAATTAAACCTCAAACCTTTTTTTCTCTGGTTAGTGGTTAAAAAGTGGATAATCAAATAAAATAGTAGGCTTACAGAGGCCTAGCAGGCGGTGCATCAGGTTTCAGGCTTCGAGACATGAAATTTTCCCTAACTTGCGACTGGATTTATCCGTGTACACCCCATGCAAACCTATTTTCGGATTCTTTCCTATGCCCGACCCTTTGGGAGATTTATTCCGGTTTACATCGGGTACACCCTATTGGCCATCGTTTTTGGTTTGATGAACTTCACCCTGCTCAAGCCACTTTTTGATGTGATTTTTGAGCAAGTGGCACCCGAAAGTTTAGAGCAATACCGCATACAGCCAGAATTTACCCTCTCCCTGGATTACCTAATTTCCCTTTTCAACCACCTTTTTCTGGAGGTGAGCGAGACTTACGGGAAGTTTGGCACCTTGCTCTTCGTCTGTTCCATCATCGTCGGATCGGTATTCCTTTCCAACCTATTTACCTACCTCTCCGGAGTGGTGCTGGCGAAAGTGCGTGCCCAGGTCATCAAAGGCATGCGCATGGATATTTTTGAAAAAGTAAGCGCCCTCCACCTGGGCTACTTTTCCAACGAACGGAAGGGAGACCTCCTTTCCAAAATGACCAATGACATTCAGGAGGTTGAAAACACGATTGTGCAGTCCCTGCGAATCCTATTTCGGGAGCCTGCCACCATCGTACTTTATTTTGGGGTCCTCTTTTTTATGTCAGTTCCCCTCACCCTCTTTACCATTCTGATCATTCCGATCTCAGGAGCAATCATCGGAGGCATTACGCGTCGATTGCGAAAAACAGCCATCCAAAGCCAGCAATCCCTGGGACGCATTGTGAGCATTTTGGACGAGACGCTAGGCGGCATGCGCGTAGTGAAAGCCTTCAATGGGGAAAAATTTGTGCAAGGAAAGTTTGATTCCGAAACCGACTTCTACTCCGATGTGAACATCAGCATGGCTCGCAAGAATGAACTGGCTGGACCTATTTCCCAATTTCTTGGCGTAAGTGTAGTGGCCGGTATCCTCCTGTATGGGGGCAATCTGGTATTGAGCGGGGATTCCGAGCTCTCGGCCTCCAACTTCATTACCTACATCATCATCTTCACCCAGGTGCTTAATCCTGCCAAGGAGATCTCCCGTGCCGTATCCACCATCCAGCGGGGCATCGCTTCCGCAGACCGAATTTTTGAGGTGGTTGACACGACCAACCAACTCCCTTCCCCAGCAAATCCAAAACCATTCCCTGGCTTTAGCAAGCAAATCGAGTACAAGAATGTGAGCTTTGCTTACGGAGAAAATAAGGTACTGGACCAAATCAGCTTCACCCTTGAAAAAGGAAAAACCATCGCACTCGTAGGTCCTTCGGGTGGAGGAAAATCTACCTTGGCGGATCTGGTGCCCCGGTTTTACGATCCAAGTTCCGGACAAATCTTGGTGGATGGCATCGACCTCAAAGACATTGCTACCGCCACTTGGCGAAGCCAACTGGGAATCGTCACCCAAGAATCCATCCTGTTCAACGATACCGTCTTCAACAACATTGCCTTTGGCATCGATGGAGTCACGGAGGCACAGGTCATGGAAGCGGCAAAAATTGCGAATGCCCATGAATTTATCAGCAAGCTCGAATATGGGTACCAAACCAACATTGGCGACCGGGGATCTAAACTTTCAGGAGGTCAGCGGCAGCGACTGAGCATCGCTCGAGCAGTACTAAAGAATCCTCCCGTGCTGATCTTGGATGAGGCTACCTCGGCACTGGATTCGGAATCAGAGCTGCTCGTACAGGAAGCCATCACCAAGTTGATGAGCAGCCGCACCACCCTAGTCATCGCACACCGCCTCAGCACCATCCAGCATGCGGATGAGATCTTGGTGATCGACAAAGCCAAAATTGTGCAGCGAGGCACCCATGCGGAGTTGATCGCACAAGGAGGGCTTTATCAAAAGCTTTCCACGATCCAATCGGTCTAGCCTTTCAATTCAACTGAGAACTGTTCCAATAGCGACCTATCAAAATTTGGGATTCAAAATTCCCAATTAAAATTTCTGATTATCCGCGGAGATTTAAAGACAATAAATTTTCTTTCCCGCGGATTTTAGCAGAAAACTACCGCAGATCAAAAAGAATAAATCAGCATGTTTTTCCTTTCGAATCTGCGTGAGAAAAATCAATCCAATTCGGTGGTGAATGGACATGAATTGCCCCAGAGGGGCAATATGCGAATAGAAAAATTTGCCCCCCTCACCGAATCCCTTGTAAAATAGGCTATATTCGTAAGTACACTTTTTTAACTCAATCATGGTTGCAAAAACTTTTGGAAGCGCCGTCTCTGGTGTGGACGCCAACCTCATCACCATCGAGGTCAATGTGGGACAAGGCACCAACTTCTTTATGGTGGGACTGCCCGACTCCGCGGTCAAAGAATCTCAGCAGCGCGTGGAATCGGC
>JBJOOF010000096.1:0-11048 GCA_046051425.1 Bacteroidota bacterium | reverse complement strand
CAATTCCTGATTGACTAGCCAAGCCATCCTGTATTCTCGTATTGGAGACACGATTCCAAGCAATTCAAAATCAAAAGCAGGTTCAATTTGGAGCTTAGCCTTCTTCATTTTGGAAGATCAGTGGTAAAGACAAAAATAGAAATTAAAACGAAGCAAGGGCCATATTCGTAAGTTGCAAAATTTACTTCCCTCATTTCTTTGTCAATTAGGCATTAAATATATTTCTTTGCGGAGAGTTATTAACTAAACTGATCACAAAATGTCTGAAATTGCACAAAAAGTAAAGGCCATCATTGTTGACAAACTTGGCGTAGAAGAATCTGAAGTAACTATGGAAGCAAGCTTCACCAACGATCTTGGTGCTGATTCTTTGGACACTGTAGAATTAATCATGGAATTTGAAAAGGAATTTAACCTTTCTATTCCAGACGATCAAGCTGAACAAATTGGTACTGTAGGCGCAGCCGTAGCGTACCTTGAGGCTAACGTAAAATAAAAATCCCTCAAATTCATTTCTATGAATTTAAAAAGAGTTGTAGTAACGGGCATTGGTGCACTCACACCGATTGGTAATACCAAAGACGAGTTCTGGAAAGGATTAGCTTCTGGTGTGAGTGGCGCTGCGCCTATTACTCATTTTGATGCTTCCCTTTTCAAAACTCAGTTTGCATGCGAAGTTAAAAACTTGGACATCGAACAGTTTATCGAACGAAAAGAGGCACGAAAAATGGATCCCTTCACCCAATATGCAATGGTTGCCGTAGAGGAAGCCATGGGTGACTCAGGTCTCGATTTAGAAACACTAGATCTTTCACGAGCTGGTGTAATTTGGGGTTCCGGTATCGGAGGAATCAAAACTTTTCAAGATGAAGTCATGGCTTTTTCACAAGGCGATGGCACTCCCCGATTCAATCCCTTCTTTATCCCAAAAATGATTGCAGACATTGCTGCGGGTTTTATCTCCATCAAGTATGGTTTTAGAGGCCCAAACTTTGTCACTGTTTCCGCTTGTGCTTCTGCTACCAATGCCCTGATTGATGCATTTAACTACATCCGATTAGGCAAAGCAGATGTATTTATCAGTGGCGGATCTGAAGCTGCCGTAACTGAATCAGGTATCGGTGGATTCAACGCCATGAAAGCCCTATCCCAACGAAATGATTCTCCTCAAACCGCTTCCAGACCATTTGACAATGACCGCGATGGTTTTGTCTTAGGTGAAGGTGCGGGCGCATTGATTCTAGAAGAACTAGAGCATGCCAAAGCTAGAGGAGCAAAAATATATGCTGAATTGGTAGGTGGCGGGATGACCGCTGATGCCAATCACATCACTGCCCCACATCCGGAAGGATTGGGAGCAAGTAGTGTGATGCGAATTGCACTTGAAGACGCAGGTCTTCAGCCAGAGCAAATTGACTACATCAATGTCCATGGAACTTCTACCCCACTTGGGGATGTGAGTGAGACTAAGGCCATCCAACAGATTTTTGGAGAGCACGCCTACAAAATGAACATCAGTAGCACCAAGTCCATGACAGGCCACCTTCTGGGGGCAGCAGGAGCTATTGAAGCCATCGCTTGTATCATGGCCATGCAGCACAGTCTTGTACCTCCTACGATCAACCATTTCACGGACGACGAGGCATTTGATCCTAGACTCAACCTCACCTTCAACAAGGCACAGGAACGAGAAATTAATTACGCGCTAAGTAATACCTTCGGATTTGGCGGGCACAACTGCTCAGTCATTTTCAAAAAATACAACTGATCCGCGTGAAGCTCTTTCAGCGATTAGGAATCCATTCCCTCTTTTTTAGTGCTAAAGACAAAAGGCTTGCTACCTCGATTCAATTGATTCTGGGAAGCAAGCCTTTGAATTTATCCCTGTACCGACTTGCACTGACTCCCGCTGGATTAGGGGAAGAAACAGACAAGGGTTTTCGCAAGTCCAATGAGCGTCTCGAATTTTTGGGGGATGCCATCCTTGGCGCCGTGATTGCAGAATATTTATTTAAAAAATACCCCTACCGAGACGAGGGTTTTCTTACCGAGACTCGATCCAAATTGGTCAACCGGGAAACCCTCAATGAAGTAGGTATCAAAATTGGGTTAAAGAAAACCTTACAGCAGGTAGTCGATAATCGACAGTTTGTAGGCAACAAATCCTTGTACGGGGACATCCTAGAAGCATTTTTAGGTGCCGTCTACTTGGATAGAGGCTATGCATTTTCCAAAAAATTGATTCTTCAGCGAATCTTGATACACTTGGATTTGGAGGGCATGGTTACCACGGTTTCCAACCACAAAAGTAAAGTGATTGAATGGTCACAGCGGGAAGGAAACCAAGTGGAATTCCAGGTTGTGCAAGTTAATAGCAACCAACGCTACAAAGAATTTGTTGTAGCTATTGTGGTCAACGGAGAATCCATTGCTCAAGGCAAGGGAGAAACCAAGAAGAAAGCGGAGCAAGAAGCTTCAAAAAATGCCTGTGAGCAACTTCAAATTACGCGTTGACCCATTCACTTGACTGATTGATCCATGGATGCACTTAAAATTGCTGGAGCTACCCTCAACCAAACCCCACTGGATTGGCAGGGAAACTTTGACCGCATTGTCCAAGGCATCCAAGAAGCAAAAAGTCAACAGGTTGAATTACTTTGCTTTCCCGAACTTACCATTACGGGATACGGTGCAGAGGATCTTTTTTTAAGCCCCTGGTTTTCCGAAAAGGCCAAGCTCCAACTCGAGGAGCTTCTACCCCATTCTGAAGACATTACCCTGGCTGTTGGCCTACCCATCCGATTGGAAGGTAAGGTTTACAACACCATGGCTATTCTTGAAAATGGTGCGTTAAAAGGCATTGTAGCCAAGCAATTTATGGCCATCGATGGGGTTCACTATGAATTTAGATGGTTTACCCCTTGGCCCGCATTTGAACAAACCACTGTTGAGATCAACGGAATACAAGTCCCCTTTGGAGATCTTACATTTCACTTGAAAGGCATACACTACGGATTTGAGATTTGTGAAGATGCCTGGAGAGGAGACGCTCGGCCTGGATACCGGCTTTGTGAAAGACAGGTGGATTTGATTTTCAATCCCAGTGCCTCTCATTTTGCGATGAACAAGACCCTAGAGCGGAAAGCACTAGTTTCCAAGAGCTCTGAGATGTTCAACTGCTACTACTTTTATGTCAACCTACTTGGCAATGAGGCAGGAAGAATGATTTTTGATGGGGAAGTTTTACTTGCAAAGAATGGTGAGCTGCTTGGAAGAAATCAGCTATTGTCCTTCAAATCGGTTCAGGTATGTGCCTTTTCCCTTGAAAATAAACCGCAAGCCATCACTCCAATACAACCTAAGGAATGGGAGTTTGTACAGGCGTCAAGCCTAGCTCTCTTTGATTACCTCCGTAAGAGTAAAGCCAAAGGATTTGTTCTTTCTCTTTCTGGTGGAGCAGACTCCTCTACCATTGCAGTCTTAGTAGCCGAAATGGTACGTAGAGGCATTCAGGAACTAGGTCTAGAAGCCTGGGTAGCCAAGCTTGGATTGCCTTTGACCTACAGCTCACAAGAACCAGAAAAAGAATTGGTTAAGCAATTGCTGACCACCGCCTACCAAGGCACGAAAAACTCTTCAGAAGACACGTTTAAATCGGCTAAAGTACTGGCTGAAAGTCTTGGAGCAACCTTTATGAGTTGGACCATCGACGAGGAAGTGCAGGGCTACACCCAAAAAATCGAAGCCGCTTTGGGAAGAGATCTTACTTGGGAAAAAGACGATATCAGTTTACAGAATATTCAAGCACGCACACGCTCACCCATCATTTGGCTTCTAGCCAATTTGAAAAATGCTTTGCTCCTATCCACCTCCAATCGTAGTGAGGGGGATGTGGGCTATGCCACCATGGATGGAGACACGAGCGGAAGCATTTCACCCATCGCTGGAGTCGACAAGGATTTTGTGATTCATTGGTTGCAATGGGCTGAAAAAAACCTAGACCGACCAGGATTACGAGCGGTGAATTCATTGACCCCTACCGCTGAATTGCGTCCACTTGAGCGTAGCCAAACGGACGAAAAAGACCTCATGCCCTATTCCCTTTTGGTGGAGATCGAACGCTTGGCAATCCGAGACCGCCGTTCACCCCTTGAAGTGTTTGTAGCGCTGCGGAAAAAAAATGAGTTTGAAGAGGCCGAACTGAAGGAATATATTAAAAAATTCTTCCGACTTTGGTCTCGAAATCAATGGAAAAGGGAACGCTTAGCTCCCTCCTTCCACTTGGATGATTTCAATGTAGACCCCAAAACCTGGTGTCGATTCCCCATCCTTTCGGGTGGATTTGAAGAAGAATTAAACGAATTAGATCACAACTAAGCATGCTATCCGCTCTTTTTAGCTTTATCGTTTGGGACTATAGTGCCACCGTTTTTGAGGGATTTGATCGCCTCAGATGGTATAGTCTATTGTTTGCTCTAGGATTTATAATCTCCCAGCAAATCATGGTGTACTTTTTCAAAAAAGAAGGGAAAGACCCTGCTTTAGTAGACAAACTCACCATTTACATGGTGTTGGCTACCATCATTGGGGCACGATTGGGACACGTATTGTTTTATGAGCCAGCCAAATACCTAAGTAATCCCATCGACATTCTAAAGGTTTGGGAGGGAGGATTGGCCTCACATGGTGCAGCTATTTCCATACTGCTCGCGCTCTGGATTTACTCCAAGCGAAATGAAGGGCAGCGCTACCTTTGGGTAGTCGACCGCATTGTCATTGTGACCGCCATGACGGGAGCCTTGATCCGTGTAGGTAATTTGATGAATTCGGAGATTGGAGGTAAAGATTCGAATTCTGATACAGGCATCGTCTTTGCGCGTGATGCGGAAGAAATCCTGAGTTCCTTACGCGTACCCATCGAATCCATCGAAGCCTACAAGCCTTTGGATCGAGATGGAGAAAGTAAAGGGACGGGGATTGTACCGGTCAATATTGATCTAGTGATCTCCAAAGGAAATTACACCAAAGAAAGCTTGGAGTCCGTTCTATCCCAAGACATCAAGTATGCGCTTACCCAGTTCAACTCCTCCAAGGAGTTTCTGGCAGAACCTTTAAATAGCCCATTGCAACTCGAAATTAAGGAGCAAGCCACCAACTACTTGGTGACGGTGAAAACTTTGGGAAGAGTAAAGTACCCCACACAGCTCTACGAAGCAGGATCCTATTTCTTAATCTTTCTGCTACTATTGAGTTTATGGCGACGGTACAAATCCCAACTTCCGGATGGCTTGCTTTTGGGCTTATTCTTGATTTTGGTATTTGGGATGCGCTTTGTTTGGGAATTCTTTAAGGAAGTTCAAGTGGATTTTGAACAATCCATGCAATGGAACATGGGGCAACTGCTCAGTATTCCTTTGGTCACGCTTGGTGTCTTTCTAGTGATTAGAGCCCTGAAAATGGGAAGTCCGAAAATCGACTAAGGTACTGGATCGTGTCCATGTCCTCCCCAAGGATGGCATCTACCAATTCGTTTCATTCCTAAAAAACCACCTTTAAGCACTCCGTGCTTCAGGATAGCCTCCTTCATGTATTGACTACAAGTGGGACTGTAGCGACAGCTCGCTGGAAAAATCGGGGAAATGACATATTGGTAGACCAGAACGGGAAATATGGCTATCTTGCGGAGGTAGGTCATGAACATGGTGATTCCCATTTTGGTCAAACATGCAGAAGTTGGAGCAAATTTACCGGTATAATTTTTCATATCCCCAGTTTTTATTTGCGGTACGCACGTTACTTTTAATTTGCGGGATATTCCTTTTTTCACGTCAAGTTCAAGGGCAAGACAGCCTACTCGTTCAGCAAACTCCTAAACAAATACACGTCAATTCCATCTACATCATTGGGAATGAAAAAACCGAAAAAGATATCATTCTTCGGGAATTAGATTTTGTGACCAATTATCCCTACGAATGGGAAACCTTTTTGGGGATCCTCAAAGCGGATCAACAGAAAATATACAACCTGCGATTATTTAACGAGGTCGAGATTACCCCACTACGCGTAGGCCCGGAAGAAGTGGAAATTTTGATTGCCGTCAAGGAACGCTGGTATATTTTACCCTCCGTTATTTTTCAGTTGGCAGATCGAAATTTTGCAGAATGGTGGACCAACCAAGGTCGGGACTGGTCTAGAGTCAACTATGGGATCAAAATCAACCATGCGAATGTGGGGGGTAGAAATGAGAAATTCCGTTTCTCAGGTCAATTGGGATTTACAAAAGGCCTAGAAGTAATCTATTCGAAACCCTACATTGACCGGAAGCAAAAACATGGACTATCATTTCAACTGAGTTACCGGGATCAAAAAACAGTTCCCATTGCCTCTAGATTCAATCGACAAATCTTCTATACCTCTGCCCTCGAGGAGGTCCTCCGAAAGAATTTCGCAACTGCACTTCGGTACACCTATCGGCCTACCTTTTACAATTTTCACCTGGTGACCTTGGGCCATAGCACCACCTGGGTGTCCCCAAAAGTATTGGAACAAAACCCCAACTATTTTCTTAACCCCGACAATCGGCTTTCCTACTCCTTTTTTCAGTATTCTTTTCTCCACGACAAGCGGGACAACATTGCTTATGCTACCAAAGGGGAATTACTACAGTTGACTGCCACCAAATATGGACTCTTCACAAGAAAAGACTTGGATGAATTGGAAATCAATGTAACCGCAAACCGATACATTCCTATCGGAAAAAAGTTTCATTTTGCTACAGGCTTGACTGCGGGTTGGTTTATGAGTCCACTGCAACCCTATACCTTGGTCAGAGGCATTGGCTACACCCCAAATTTTATTCGAGGCTACGAACTCAACGTCATCGAAGGACAGCAATTGGTGGTTCAGAAAAACAGCTTACGCTTCCAACTGCTCAATACCAGTTTTGACCTTTCTCGAGCCATTTACAACGATCAATTCAATACACTTCCACTCAGTATTTACCTCAGTGGCAACTTTGATCAGGGCGCAGTACGGGACCGAAACCGAATTCCAGAAAACTTGGCCCTTACCAATCAATACCTTTTCGGCTATGGAGCTGGTATCGATCTGGTTACAGGCTATGATGCCGTATTTCGATTGGAGTATTCCATCAACAAACAGGGTGTAGGTAACTTATTCTTCAACTTCAAGGCACCTTTTTAAACTACAGAAGCCAGAAAGGCATAAGTCTCCTTCTAGAATTTTTCTTCTACCCCAAGCCCGAACAAAGCAAAATCGTACTTGACAGGATCTTCTCGATCAAAGGTTCGAAGAACCTGAGTGAGTTCTACGGCCGTTCCCCAGTCGGTTTGCTTGCGGGTAATCAATCCTAATTTCCGACCTACCCGATCCACATGTAGATCACAAGGGCAAATCAGTTGAGCTGGGCTGATGGCTTTCCAAATCCCAAAATCCACCCCCTTTTTGTCTTGACGCACCATCCAGCGCAGGTACATGTTGATCCGCTTGCAGGCGGAACGGGTAGCAGGAGAAGAAATGTGCTTCTTGGTTCGAGAAGGAGCATCTTCCAAACTGAAAAAATGGCGTTGAAATTGGGTGAGCATGGATTCCATGCTGTCCACAGCGCCGGTTTGGCCGATTAGAAAGGCAGCTTCCAAGCTATCCTGCTGTCGGTAAAACCAGGATAAAAAGTGGATGAAATAGAGGGCATCGACTTCGTTGAAGGTGCGGTGTTTGAAACCTAAAAACACTTTCAGGTCTCCTTCGGAATGGTTCATTAGAAAATCATGCGGCGCATCATCCATCCGAGCGAGTAATTCATGGCATTTGTTGAGGATGGTTTTCCGTTGACCCCAGGCCAAGATAGCTGCGAAAAAGCCTGCAATTTCAATATCTTGCTTTTTTTGGAAGCGATGTGGGATGGAAATAGGGTCTAGCTCAATAAAACTTGGACCGTTGTAGAGGGCAACCTTTTCATCCAAAAAATCTTTGATGCGTTGGTTCATAGTTGTACGAGCTGCTCCCCTCCTTGCGTACCGTCAAACCATTTGAAGACCAATTCCTTTTCTTTTACTTCTGCCAAATGCCAGTCGAAACTACTGATTTGAGTGAGTACGCGAATTTTATCCAGTTCGGGATCGTACAAGCAGATGTCAAAATCGGGAAGCGCGGCAGCATCTAGGGTGTTCCATTTTTCTAAAATAAGGCCTTCAGGCAGTACTCGAGTTTTTTTTCCAAATACAAACTCTTCCAATACTGAAGGAACCCCATCTTTTCTCCTCAGCCGTACGCCTACTGGACCAAAAAGGATTTGTTTTTCCACTTTTGCCTCCAACAGGTCATTGGAATTGGGAAGTGTTTCCCAATTGGTTTGCAACAAAATTCCTTTTTTACCCTCCGGCTTAATCCGAGTTAACAGTTGGGAAAGCTTGGAAAATAAGAATGTAAGTCCAATAAAAAGTAACCCAAAACTGGCTAATATGGGATAAGAAATCACAAAAATACTGTTCCAAATAAATCGAAAAATATGGTGAAAGAACAACTGAATTTTGGACATACCTAGAATTGAAAATAGAGCGAAATGCAATGGCAATTAAAGACATCAACTCCCTTCAAGATGGTTGAAGAAAATCGTTTCTTTAATTTATCTATCAGTATAAAATCTCAACTGGGAATCGTGCATTCACCCCTTTCAATTGTTCAAACGCTGCTTGAGATAGTTTGATTAGTACTTTGGAGTTATCCCCTGTTTCAGGCAACCCTCCTACCACTCGTGCAAAAATTGTGAGGCTATTCTCTTCATTTTTTACGCGAATCACACTTCCTACAGGGGCCGATCGGTGAAGTACCAAGTACTTTTTATTGGCTTCTGTTCCTGGAATTACCTCTGCCAACCCTGTTTCTTTTGTATTGGTGAATCCTCCAGAAGTATTTGGTGTCGTCACTTCGTCCTTTGGAACATTAACTTCCACCTTAGAGGGTGTACTACTTGTTTCAGTTTGATTCTTAACTTCTCCAACCACAGGTACTTCAGTGGCGACAGCAGTTCTACCCACTTTGATTGACTGCCCAACTTTTAAATTATTGGAAGTCAATGCATTCCACTGGATTAAATCTTCTATGGAAGATCCATATTTCTGGGTTAACGAAAATAGAGATTCACCAGATTTCACAGTATGGGAAATCCATTCTCCCGGCAGGGTTGAAGAATTTGATTGATCGTCAGATTCCTTCACTTCTTTGGGCTGCTCTAATTCCTTTTCTTCAATTTTTGGCTGCTCTTTTTTGCCTTCATCCTTCTTTTCCTCTTTTTGAGATGCTGCTTGGGCTAAGGGTTCAGGTTTAGTTTGACTGTCTTCAACAGGTACAGAAGCTAGAATTTTCAAGGATTGTCCTACCATTACTTTGTCACTAGACAATGAATTCCATTCCTTCAACTCAGTGATAGTTACGTTGTATTTCTTTGCAACTGCAAACAAGGTCTCCCCACGCGCAATTTTATGCGTTGTCTTTAAAGCAAGTTTTGTTTCACCAGTTGAATTGGAAACACTACCAACGGAAGGTTCTGAAGTTTTTGGTTTAGAATCAGTCTCTGGCTGTACTTTTACCGGGATAGGATCCTTTAAAGAAGATGAATCAGGATTTCCTGCAGGCTTAGATTCAGAAGGTAACGAAGCAGAAGTTTTGGTAGAATCTGTTGAGATAATTGAAGGCAATACTACAGTCGAGGCTTCAAGTGGTTGAGAATTACTTGCTTGGCCAAAAGGCACGAGTAGAGTTTGACCTTCCTTCATTCCTTGCTTTAGCGCGTCATTGGCATCTTGAATTGCAACCATAGGGACTTTGTACCTTCTTGAAATCGAAAATAGGGTCTCTTGGCCCACTACTTGGTGAAGAATAAAGGTCCGATCTCCAATTTTTTGCACCCCAATTGAATCCAGGCGATCTCGGTCTGCCGCAAATGAACTAGTTTGGAAAATAATAAATAGGAAAAGAATGCAGCTTAAGAGTTGGAATCTACCGTACATAGCGGAAAGTAAAATTGTGGGTGATACGAAATACTTGGTAAGCAAGTAAACAAAAATAACCTTCATCCCTCATAATTCAAGTTCAAAGCGGGAAAATTCCTTAATTTAGAATTTGACTTTTCTATGTGAATGGACTTCTTCGAAAAAGGAATAAGTTGCCCACGAAAATGATCTACCGTTTACTGAAAAAAAAGCGCGCATGCACCGGATCACCCTCCTTTTCTTTACCCTTTTTTCGATTTCATCGAGCCTATTACTAGCTCAAGAAAAACAGAAAAAGGTATTCACCTTTGCAATCGACCAGGATATTGATCCTGGGATGAATCGCCGAGTGAAGTTGGCGTTAGAACAAGCAGAGGCCCTCAAAGTAGATGTAATTCTCATCGAAATGGATACCTATGGAGGCGCAGTCACGGATGCAGACGAGATCCGAACCCGAATTTTGGAATCCAAGATTCCGGTTTATGTATTTATCAACAAGGATGCTGCCTCGGCAGGCGCACTGATTTCCATTGCCTGCGACAGCATCTTCATGGCTCCAGGTGCCAGCATCGGGGCCGCAACGGTAGTAAACGGAACGGATGGGGCAGCAGCACCAGACAAATACCAGTCCTATATGCGTTCGATGATGCGCAGTACCGCAGAAGCTACGGGTCGCAATCCGCAAATTGCGGAGGCCATGGTGGATGAGAAATTGGTGGTAACTGGAATATCGGATGCCCAATCGGTGATTACCTTCTCGGTATCTGAAGCCATTCAAAATGGATTTTGTGAGGGAGAATATGCTTCCCAAAAAGCAATTTTGGAAGCTCAAAATTTACAGTCCGCCCAAGTGATTGCCTACGAAGAGAAAACTGTAGATACGATTATTTCATTTTTCTTGAATCCAGCCGTCAGTGGAATTTTGATTCTTCTCATTATTGGAGGGATTTACTTTGAATTGCAAACCCCAGGGATTGGTTTTCCGCTTGCCCTGGCGATCAGTGCGGCTCTCCTGTATTTTATCCCATACTACCTGAA
>JBJOOF010000095.1:0-5201 GCA_046051425.1 Bacteroidota bacterium | reverse complement strand
TGATCATGCCCACCGGAGCGGGAAAATCGCTTTGCTACCAATTACCGGCAGTAGTAAGTGAAGGTACTGCCATCGTCATTTCCCCATTGATAGCCTTGATGAAAAATCAGGTAGACCAACTGAATGCCGTCGGAATCAATGCTCATTTTTTAAACTCAACCCTCACCAAATCCGAGGCCACCAAAGTCAAGAATGAAGTTCTGAAAAAGAAAACCAAACTGCTTTATGTGGCACCAGAATCCTTAACCAAGGAAGAAAACATTGCTTTTTTAAAGGAGGCTCATTTGAGTTTTGTGGCCATTGATGAGGCGCATTGTATTTCAGAATGGGGTCATGATTTCCGTCCTGAATACCGCAAAATCAAATCCATAGTCGCACAGATTGCCCCTCACCTACCCATCATCGCACTTACCGCCACTGCAACACCCAAGGTGCAGCAGGACATACAGCGTAATTTACAGATGGAGGAAGCGGATCTATTTAAATCCTCCTTCAACCGAACCAACCTGTACTATGAGGTGCGGCCGAAGGTGAAAAATGAATCCAAAAAAGCGCTCATCAAATTCATCAAGCAGCACAAGGGGAAATCTGGCATTATCTACTGCCTCAGCAGAAAGAAGGTAGAAGAAATAGCAGAGTTGCTCAAGGTCAACCAGATCAATGCCGCCCCTTACCATGCTGGCTTGGATTCGGCGATTCGAATAAAAACCCAAGACGACTTCTTGAACGAAGAACTAGATGTCATCGTAGCCACTATTGCTTTTGGGATGGGAATCGATAAACCAGATGTGCGGTATGTGATCCATTACGATGTGCCCAAATCTCTTGAAGGGTATTATCAGGAAACAGGGAGAGCAGGACGAGATGGATTAGAAGGGCATTGCTTGATGTTTTACCGGTATGAGGACATCGTCAAGTTGGACAAGTTCAACAAGGATAAGGCAGTGACCGAACGGGAAAATGCCAAAATTCTTCTGCAAGAAATGTCTGCCTACTCCGAAACGGGGGTGTGCCGTCGGAAATTCATTCTCAACTATTTCGGGGAGATTCTCGAAAAAGACTGCGGCTTCTGTGACAATTGCAAACGGGAGCGGGAAACTTTTGAAGGAGCAAACTTCTTGGTCACAGTTCTTGAAGCCGTCAAGCAAACGCAGGAGCGTTTTGGCATCGAGCATCTGGTCAAAGTAATTATTGGAGAGAAGGACGACTACGTGATTAGTTACCAACACGATAGCCTACCTGTATTTGGCAAAGGAAAAGAAGAGAACGACAGGCATTGGACATCCGTCATCCGTCAAGCGATGATTGCTGCCTTGCTGGAAAAGGATATTGAGAATTATGGGCTGCTAAAACTTACTCCTAAGGGAGAAAAGTATTTGGTAGATCCTTACTTGATAGAATTATACCGAGATCAAGATTTTGAAAAGTTAGGGCAAAGCGAAGTAGAAGATGAACAACTTCAGACTGCACAAGCCTATGACGAAAAGTTGTTTGAACTGCTCAAGGTAGAGCGCAAGCGTGTTGCCAAGTCAAAAGGGCTGCCCCCCTACGTGATTTTCCAGGATCCTTCGCTGGAGGAAATGGCGACAGTTTATCCTACAACCAAGGAAGAACTGGCCCAAATCAATGGAGTTGGCATGGGCAAGGTGGCCAAATTTGGCACTTCTTTTCTCCTAGTCATCCAAAACTATGTGACAGAAAATGAGATTGAAACTGCTACAGAGGTGGTCATCAAAACCTCAGGCACGCGTTCCAAAGTAAAAATTTCCATTATTCAGCAAATCGACCGAAAAACCAGTTTGGAAGAAATTGCTCAGAATCTGAACCTATCTTTGTTGGACTTGCTGCAAGAAATTGAGCAAATTACCTACAGCGGAACCAAATTAAATATAGACTATTACATCCACCGCATCATGGATGATGAGCGAGAAGATATTCTCCTGGATTACTTCATGAATGCGGAAACTGACCATATCAAGGCAGCTTTGGATGAACTTGAGGGGGAAGATTTCACGGAGGAGGAACTTCGTGTGTACCGAATCAAGTTTATCTCAGAACATGCCAATTAAACTATAAACGAGTCCATGAATATCCTTTTATTGGGTAGCGGCGGAAGAGAGCATGCATTTGCTTGGAAAATCGTACAAAGCCCGAAATGCAGTCAACTTTTTGTAGCCCCTGGAAATCCAGGCACCGCTGAAATTGCCACCAATGTCTCGCTTGGCGTGACAGACTTTACTGGCATCTATGCATTTGTCCAGGCACAATCCATCGACCTAGTAGTCATCGGACCCGAGGAACCCTTGGTTAAAGGCTTGGTAGATTACTTGCATACTCAAAAAGGAACCGAGCACTTGCCAATTGTAGGCCCCTCCCAGTTAGGAGCCACTTTAGAAGGCAGCAAGGATTTCTCCAAGCAGTTTATGCTGCGCAATGGGGTGCCCACGGCAGCTTATGCCACCTTTCATGCCCATCAATTGGAAGAAGGAATTGCCTACTTGGAGCAGCAATCCTTGCCGATTGTACTGAAGGCAGATGGACTTGCCGCTGGCAAAGGGGTTTTGATTTGCGAAAGTTTGGAAGAAGCGAAAATCTCTTTGAAAGAGATGCTCGTGGATGCAAAATTCGGGGATGCCTCCTCCAAGGTGGTAGTGGAAGAATTCCTTACTGGAATCGAACTTTCCGTATTTGTGGCTACAGATGGGGTGAGTTATAAAATTTTGCCGGAGGCGAAAGATTACAAACGAATTGGCGAAGGCGATACAGGCTTGAATACAGGGGGCATGGGGGCGGTAAGCCCAGTCCCTTTTGCAGATGCAGCCTTTTTACAAAAGGTGGAAGAACGCATAGTAAAGCCTACCATCGCTGGCTTAGAGAAGGAAGGAATCCCCTACAAAGGATTCCTGTTTATCGGCTTGATGAATACCAATGGGGACCCTTACGTCATCGAGTACAATGTACGGATGGGTGATCCAGAAACAGAAGCCGTGCTACCACGAATTGAAAGCGATTTTGTAGATTTGTTAGTTGGCATTGCTGGAGGCACCTTGGCGAGTTATACGCTCCAAATCTCTCCAAAAATATGCACGACCGTGGTCATGGTAAGTGGTGGTTATCCTGAATCTTATGCCAAAGGATTTCCAATTACGCTTTCTGAAAAAACGAGAAATAGTGTGGTCTTTCATGCGGGTACAGCCCAAAACGAATCCGGCGTACTGACCAACCAAGGAGGCCGAGTGCTTGCCATCACGGGGATGGCTTCCACCTTGGAAGCAGCACTGGAAGCAGCCTATGCCACAGTGGCGGAGATCTCTTGGGAAAAGGCCTATTTCCGAAGAGACATAGGCCAAGATATTTTAAGATTGGAAAATAAGTAAGTGAATAAGGAGGCGAAAGCCCTGTAGATAAAAATAATATGTCAGGATGTAGTTCATGTGGGACCACCTCAGGTGGAACAGGAGGATGCCAAAACAACGGCACCTGTGGCACGAGCGATTGCAATAAAATGAATTCTTTTGACTGGCTATCCCAAATGGGTATCCCGCAGTTGGATACGTTTGATATCGTGGAAGTCAAATTTAAAGGAGGAAGAAAAGAGTACTTTAGAAATGTAGATTACTTACCGCTCAATACTGGTGATCCGGTGGTAGTGGATGTGCCAAGTGGGCACCATATTGGGTACGTGTCGTTGCAGGGCGAATTGGTCCGACTTCAGATGCAAAAGCGCAAAGTCAGAAACGACGATAACATCACTCGAATCTATCGCGTAGCCACGCAGAAGGATATGGAGAAATGGGAGGAAGCCAAAGCCCGTGAAATACCAACCTTGTACCGTTGCAAGCAAATTGTAGACGAGTACCGGCTCAACATGAAGATGTCCGATGTGGAGTTCCAAGCAGATAACTCAAAAGCTACCTTTTACTATTCAGCAGAAGATCGAATTGATTTTCGAGAGTTGATCAAATCCCTAGCTGGAGAATTTAAAGTACGGGTAGAAATGCGCCAAATCAGCCTTCGTCAAGAGGCAGGTAGATTGGGTGGCATTGGGGTATGTGGAAGAGAATTGTGCTGCTCCACCTGGCTAGTAGACTTTAAAAATGTGACGACCTCAGCGGCACGTTACCAGAACCTCTCCCTCAATCCTGGCAAACTTAGCGGACAGTGTGGGCGATTGAAATGTTGCCTCAACTATGAGTTGGATACCTACATGGAAGCCATCAAGGATATCCCACAAGTGGACAAACCTTTGTTGACAGAGCAGGGACCTGCCAAGTTGCAGAAAACGGATATTTTCAGAAAGTTGATGTGGTTCAACTACAACCATGACAACGATTGGATTAGCATCACCTGCGATCGCGTACGTGAAATTCAGGCATTAAACGAACAAGGCGTCAAGGTATTTAACCTTCAGGTCGATGATTCAAACGAAGTCGAAGACTTGGCCGCTCAGTCGACGCGTGAACTGGAGTTATTGGACAGGAAGTTTTCGAAGAAGAAAAAGAAAAAGAAGCGTCCAACCGATGGAAATGCTCCCCGCGTCAATCAGGGCCAGGGCCCAAGACCAGAGGCAAGTACTCCAAAACCCGCTGATCAGTCCACCGCAATGGCTACTCCAGCACAAGTGAGACCTGCGGAAGGAAATCAATCCCCTAGACAGGGAGATAAGCGTCGTAAAAACAAAAATAGACCACGCCCTAATTCAAATCAGGGTCCAGCAGCAAGTCCAGCAACAGGAATGCCCAAAGCAGACTCCCCTGCTCCTAAGCCAGCAGAAAAGCCCCAGGAAGGTCCTAGAAAATTTCCACCACGCATCAATCAAGGTCCTAGCGGCAACCCAGGCAATGACTAAACTCTTCCAAGCCTCACTTCTTGGCCTCGTTTTGCTCCTGTCTTCTTGTGAAAAGGATCGGGTTTTTGAAGAGTACCATTCTTTTGAAACTACCAATTGGGAAGAAAGCGATTCTGTCAAATTTGACCTAGGTACCTTGGATTCATTGAAGGGCCAGGCCATTCTTGGAGTACGGTATACCGAAGACTATCCATTTTCAAATTGCTACATCAAGGTCATCTACAGGGACTCCAGCAAACTTGTACTGGCAGACAGCCTTTGGAATGTTCCCATTTTTGATGCCCAAACGGGTAAGCCTATCGGAGAGGGATTTGGAAATACCTTTACCACCTATGATACCCTTTCCTTTCCT
>JBJOOF010000094.1:0-4300 GCA_046051425.1 Bacteroidota bacterium | reverse complement strand
TACCCGTTTCGGATAAGTCCGGAAGGGATAGGTGCCCTTGGGCAACCCCGTCTTTGATTTCTACCACCTGATGTATCCATTCGTAGCCCGTGGTATCGATCAATTCCACATGCAGCACCTTGCTCAGCTCTTCTGCCATCAGTGGGTTACCATAGGAGAGGTAGGCTTTGAAATAAATGTTTTCCGCTGGCCAATAGTGTTTGCGGTCGGTATGCAGGTAGAGGCGTTCTTGCATCACCTCTTCATTTTTTTCTAGATTGGCCAATTTGGTCAAGCGCTCCGCATTGAAATTGAAGGGCACACCAAAAATTGGGTTTTGGTTCACGAAAAAACCACCCAAGTTGAGTTGGTCCTGGGACACGGGATTGCCGTTGAGGTGAACGAGCAGTTTTTCCCCGCTATAGTCTAGTGTACCTTGGGAGCCGTCAGGCCTGCTAATGGAAAGCGGCTTGGCAAAGGTAAGCCGATAGGTGCCTGGTTGGGTTGTAAATGCCACTTCAGGTTGTGCTGAAGTAGAAAAAAGGTCTGTCTTTCCCTCCATCAACTGTGCGATGTAAAAGGCTGGGCTTGTTTGGTAGGCCTTAAGACGTGCTGCCCTTCTTGCTTCTTCCTTACTTTCTTCCTTGGGCAACTCAAAATAGGCGTAAGTGAGGCGCTGGGGGGTGGAGATCTCCAAGGTAAAGGGATCAAAATATACGGCCACCAAGTAGCCCGTTTCCTCGTTGGAAAAAAACAAGGGCCCCGCTGAATGCGCACGGAAGGATTTGTCCTGTTGCTCCTCAAAAATCAGCTTATCCGCATTTAAGAGCTGGGGACGCTCCCCTTCTTTGGCCTTACCAACTAAGGCCTCCTGGACAGCTTCAGTCAGTTTGGCTCGCTTGGATTTGGATAGGGTTATTGAGCTGGGCGCTGGCTCTGCCTCCTTTTGGAGCGCAATGGCTAAGCGTAAGGGCAGCCCTGCTTTGATTTGAATCTGTTGACTAAAACTCTCCCAGCCCTGTCCTCGCACCTGTAGCTCCCAGGTGCCTTCCGGCAAGTTGGCCAGCAGAAAGTTGCCATCCCCATCTGAGAAAGTTTGAAAGGTGGTGTTGGGAATGAAGACATGGGCCTCCGAAAGTGGGGCTCCTGTTTCGCTTGAGACAATCGTTCCGCTGAGGCGGGCAGTTTGCCCCAGCAGGGGCGTTGCAAGAAAATACAAAAAGAAAGCCAGGACTAGATTCATCAGGACGAGTTGGACATGTCCGGGCTTCCTCACAATTGGATAGGCACTTGATGAAAATTCTTTTTTGTGTACCATGTGTTGTGGGTGTTGAACTTAAAAAATGAAATCGCCTAAAACCACAAAAGCCTCGGTTAAAGAAGCTTTTGCAGGTAGTTTAGGGTTTAATCCTGTGTTTGATCCTCTCGCTCTTTGAGTTTTTTATCCTCCACGTTTTTATTGAGGAAGTCATTGATCGCTTCGATAGGAAGGCTGGAAGAGATTTCTCCAAAGGAGTTGATTTCCATTTTGAATCCCTTCAATTCTTCGTGTACACGGGGGTCTTCTTCTTTTTTCTTCTTTTTGGTCATCTCAGTCTACGATTGCTAGCGTATCTAACGCAAATCGAATTCTTTTGGCCACCTCTTGAGGACCTAAAATCGCAAAAACTTCCATCAGGTCCGGCCCAGCACCCAGTCCAGTGACCGCCAGACGGACTGCCTGCATGACTTTGCCCAGCTTGATGCCCGTGGCATCGGCCGTACTTTCCAAGAGTGCCTTGGCTGCCGTTCCATCAAAGGGAGCTGCTACTCCAGATTCCAGTGCGTTTGCATAGGCTCGAAGCAAGGTGGCTGCATCGGCATTCCATTTTTTGGCCGCTACCTCCAGATCGAATTCGATAGGTGCATGACTGATAAACTGACTGTCTCTCCAGAAATCCCCAGGGAAGGTGACCCGATCTCGAAGAAGGGAGACGATAGCTCCTGCTTTTTCTTGGGAAAGGGTGGTGCCTGCTGCATGCGCATCCTGCTGTAGGTAGGCAATCAAGTCCTCCTGAGCGCTGCTACGGAGGTAATGTTCGTTAAACCACTTCGCTTTGGCGATGTCAAATTTGGTTCCCGACTTACCAATGCGCTCGATGGAGAAGGCTTCTACGAGTTCTTCCAAGGAGAAAATCTCCCGTTCATCCCCTGGGTTCCAGCCTAGGAAAGCGAGGAAGTTGAGGAGTGCATCCGGCAGGTAGCCATTTTCGCGGAAGCCGCTGGATTTTTCTCCTGTAAAAGGATCGGTCCAATTGAGAGGGAATACGGGGAATCCTAGCTTGTCGCCATCGCGCTTGGAGAGCTTGCCATTGCCATCTGGCTTCAAGAGCAGGGGCAGGTGGGCAAATTGAGGCATGGTATCCTCCCAACCAAAGAAACGGTACAAAAGCACGTGTAAAGGTGCAGAAGGAAGCCATTCTTCCCCACGGATGACGTGGGTAATGCCCATCAGGTGGTCATCCACAATGTTGGCCAGGTGGTAGGTCGGCATGCCATCCGACTTCATGAGGACCTTGTCGTCCAAGGTACTGGAATGCACCATCACCCAACCTCGGATCAGGTCATGAAAGCGCACCTCCTCTTTGAGGGGAAGTTTGGCGCGAATGACGTAGGGATCTCCCGAAGCCAAGCGTTCCTTCACCTCTGCTGGGGAGAGGGTGAGGGAGTTTTTCATTTGGGTGCGGGTAATGCTGTTGTATTGGGGCTGCACTACGCGGGCAGCGGTGAGGCGCTCGCGCATGGCTTCCAATTCTTCGGCGGTATCAAAGGCGTAGTAGGCGTGCCCTTTTTCGATTAAGTCTAAGGCATAGTTCATGTAGCTCGCCTTGCGCTCGGATTGGCGGTAGGGACCTACGCTGCCTGGCTTCCAGGGACTTTCGTCTGGGGAGATGCCCATCCAGTCTAAGGATTCTTGGATGTATTCTTCGGCTCCAGGCACAAATCGGGTCTGGTCGGTATCTTCGATGCGGAGGAGAAACTTCCCTCCCATTTTTCGGGCAAACAGGTAGTTGTACAGGGCGGTGCGGAGTCCTCCGATATGGAGCGCACCCGTGGGGGAAGGGGCAAATCGTACGCGAACTTCTCTAGTCATGTTGGTTTTGGCTTCTAAGCCCACAAAGATAGGAATTTGTTCCCGACCTTTGCGGTCTTTCAGACCGCAAAGGTCTAAGCTAAACCTTTGAGGTCTTCAAGACCTCGAAGGTTTAAATTCTTCAAATGGAATGCAAAACCTTCGCTGTTTAAAAAAAACAGCAACGATTTCCTTAACCGCAGTTCCTCGGAATTTACAATTCCGAGGAACTATCCTTCGATGTTCACATCGAAATATTTAGAATTAAAAAATCCTAAGATAAGTGCTCGCGGTTGCAAACCGCGAGCAGCTCCGCCCTGACCTCGAAGGTTACATGAATGGGAATAAAGTCAAAACCTTCGCTGTTTTAAAAAAAACAGCAAGGATTTTGCAATTCCAAAATTCGTTTCTTAGGTTTAGTTATATTTTTATATTTAGTCTATTTATTTTTATGTTTTTGACTAGGAAATCATTTTTTTACAAATTATTCGTTGCTATCCCTTACTTTTTGAACTGGGCAGGCCTAGGCCTACTCATTTTTGTACTGGGAGGTTGTGTACAAGAGGTAGATGCTCCCGTAGGAAAGGTGGCCCAATCCGAAAAGACTGATCGTGTAAGGGACTGGTTTGAGGCGAATAAGGGAAGTTTACGCCTCCCCGAGCGGGGATCTACCTTTCGAACAAGTTCTCAAGAGTTGATTTTACCCTTTTTTGAAAAGGAACCGGACTGGGACAAGGTGCACCATTATTTTTTCCGGGATGGAAGAGAGGTGTTTGAGGTCAATTTAGAAAACAAGGAGATTTTTATACCCTCTTTGGGGGAGCAGCAGGAAGATCAAGGGCTAGCACGACGAAGCATTCAAAACATTCTTTTTGTCAAGCACCCGACGGAGGCACGCTTCGACCCGCTGATTGTCCGGTATTATCCAGATGCAGAAAATTCAAAACGGGATTTTAAAGACATCAACTACCAAATGATTGATGAAAAATGGTCTGGGACCGTGGATCTTTTCACCTATGACGAACATTTTTTTATTGGATTTGAGATCGAGAAAGGCAGAATTTTAGCCACTCGAAAGATAGAGGTAACTGGGGAAGGTGGACGTCGAGCAATAGGCCCTGAGCAGCTGGATATCCGCTGTTCGGTAACCACTACAGATTGGCATCAAATCAGTTATATCAAGGAGACCAATACTTGGGTAGTCCAAGC
>JBJOOF010000093.1:0-4335 GCA_046051425.1 Bacteroidota bacterium | reverse complement strand
GTGCCTTTTCCAGCACCTGGAGGTCCAAATAAAACAAGGTTAAGCATATAGATAGTTTTAGGGGATACTCAATTGATAGATCTCTGGATAATTCCGACCGGCTCCATCGTAATCGAGTCCAAATCCGACCACAAATTTATTCGGAATTTCAAAACCGACATAATCCAAAGGATAATTAAAAGAAAATGCCTCTTTTTTGAAGAGTAAGGTAGCTATTGCCACTCGTTTGGGGCTGAATGTTGCCAATTGTTCCAGTAAATAGGCCATACTTCTACCGGTATCCACAATATCCTCGACAATCACTACATTTTTTCCGGCAATTGCGGTAGGAATACCGATGACTTCAGTCACTTTGCCTGTGGATTCCATCCCGGAATAGGAAGAAATCTTGATAAACTCACAGGCCATGGGAAGAGGGATTGCCCGTACCAAGTCTGCAAGGAAAAGAAAAGACCCATTGAGCACTCCGAGCAATACCAATTCTTCTCCTTCAAAATCAGCAGCAATTTGAGCACCCAACTCCTGTATCCGTTGCTCAAGTTGCCCCTTACTAAGGTAGGTCTCAAAGGTTTTATCCTTAATCTGAATCTTTTTCATGGGTAGTTTTACAATTCTTTGACTAGGTATTGGTACAGCTGGACCATGGATTCTAGGTCCTGAAGTGAAACTTTTTCATCTGGGCTATGCACCTGGTCTTCTGCAGCTCCTATGAAGCACCAATCCATCGCATAGGGTGAAAACTGGATTTCTCGACCATCACTCCCTCCATAAGCTTCCACCTCCAACTGAAATGGAATTCCGCTTTTATGTGCAAGTTGGATGATTCGATCAATAAATTTTTTACGAGGAATAAACTTATCTCGTATTGAAATGACCACCCCATCGTGATGGTGAACCCCGTCCGTGATCCAGGTGATGTCGGAAATTAGGCCCTGCTTGACTGGGGCAATCTGTTGAATAAAGGGAAGTAAGAAAGGCATGCTACCTCCTCCATGCTCCTCGTAAGTGGTAAAGACCACCCAGCCATCTTCCAAGGTTTCGCAAAGTTGTAAGGCGGCATATACCCCGAGCCGATTGTCCAAGTAGGCTGCTTGGATGAATTCGGAATCTACTCGAATATCCTGGGCAAAAGAGAGTCTGGTCCCCCTGTCAATTTTTCTAGGAAAGTCATGAAAGAGTTCTTCTCCCTCAACCACTAGATTACAAGAAATCTCTCCCAAGCTATCTCTTCCCACTAGCTTAGTTCCAGGAATCAGTTCAGGCCCTCCTACTGGAATCAATTGATTCGCATACCGAACCATAAAGCCAATGGTGTCGATATGGGCAAAAACGGCTGTTCGTGGATTGCCAAACTTCAACAAAATGCAATCGTGAAATTCCTCTCCTTGATAGACTTCTGGGACAACTTTCCACTTGCTTTTTCGTAAGTTTACAAAACTCGCAATCCAAGAGGTGGCCGCAGGTTCGTCACCTGAAACCGACTGGATGAGAAGCAATTCTTTGAGGAAATCAGAAATTGGCATAGATTGTGTAAGCAGAAGGGCGAAATAAGACCTTTAAAACACGTAAACAAATTTGTTAATGTCTTGTTTTATAAATAAATCCTGTAGTTTTGCAGTAAAATAAAAGCATTTATATTTGTAAGTAGATTTACCAAACCTAAAATTTGAAACAAAAATTTTTTGTCATGAAAAAACTAATACTCTCTACCCTTTTGGCTGGTTCTTTGGCGTTTGCCGCCAATGGCCAGGAATTCAACAAGTGGTCCCTTGAAGCAAATGTTGGCTTCAATAAGCCAATGGCCCCGTTCACTGCGGGTTTTATTTCTCCAACGCTTAACCTAGGACACGCTGACCTTGGGGTACGTTACATGTTCAATGAGAAGTTCGGAGCGAAGCTTGATTACGGTTTCGGATCTTTCCAAGAGCTAAAGGACACCAAAGCATTCGACACGAAATATTTTAGACTAAATCTTCAAGGTGTAGCCAATGTTGGTCGCATCATGAATTTTGAATCTTTCTCCAGTAAACTTGGCATGTTGTTTCACATGGGTGGAGGTATCGGTGTAGTGAATCCTGAATTGAATCGTTTCAACGATTTCAACGACCGTGTTTATACCATGATCTTCGGATTGACCCCACAAGTGAAATTGACTGAAAAAATTGCTCTTGTCGGTGACATCTCTACCGTTTTGAATGGTCGTCAGACGATCACTTTCGATGGTTCTTCCGCTATTTTACCAAGCACAATGGCTAATCCTTCCACAAACAATGGTTTTTACGGACCAAACGCTACCTGGTGGACTGGTACTTTAGGCTTGAACATTTACTTAGGTAAGCAAACACAACATGCAGACTGGTTTATCGCTGCTAACAAATACGCTACCAAAGAAGAATTGGCTACCCAAATCAATGGCATCAAAGACATGTTGAAAGACTCAGATGCTGATGGTGTTCCTGATTACTTGGATAAAGAACCGAACACTCCTTCTGGAGCAAGAGTGAGCCCATCAGGAACAACTCTTGATTCTGATGGAGATGGTACTCCTGACCACCTAGATAAGTGTCCATTCCAGCCAGGTGCTGCTGCTTCAAATGGTTGCCCAGTAGAAGTTTCTAGAAATGAAGTAGATTACTTGAGAAAAGCAATCAACGACGGTTATGTTAACGTGTACTATGCATTCGACAGCTCTAAGCCTCTAGCATACTCCATTAGCGCCGCTCAGTATATTTCAAACTTCTTGAAGAGAAATCCTGGAACTTCCGTTGAAGTTAAGGGTTACGCAGACGAACTTGGTTCTGAAGACTACAACATCAAATTGTCTGAAAGCAGAGCGAAAGCGGTATATGATTTGATCATTGCTTCCGGTGTAGATGCTTCTAGAGTATCTTACAAAGGCTACGGCGAAGATACTTCTGTAGACAAGTCTTCTGCAGATGCAAGACAAATGGCAAGAAGAGCTAGCTTCGAAGTGAAGTAATTCTTGATCACAAAAAAAAAGAGGCTGGGATACCCCAGCCTCTTTTTTTTGTCTCAAATAAGGGGAGCTCAATTCATAGCTTCTTCTCAGACTGGTAACCCGCTTCGAATTCCCAACTGGAGTTTTGGAGATCTTCCTGCTTTTCTTTGTATTTTTAGATATGTTTATACTTTCTCAACAGCCTTCCATTGCCAATCAATTCCTAGCAGAATTACGGGATAAGCAAATCCAAAAAGACCGGATGCGCTTTCGGAAAAATCTGGAACGCCTAGGCGAAGTTTTAGCATTCGAGGTGTCCAAAACCTTAAGCTACCAAAAGAAAGAGATCCAAACCCCCTTGGAACAAATGGAAATGCAACTAACTTCCGATCAGGTGGTTTTGGTTGCAGTATTGAGAGCCGCAATCCCATTTTACCAAGGCTTTTTGAATTTTTTTGATCAAGCAGAAAGCGGGTTTATCGGCGCCTTTCGAGAAGAGTCAGGAGCCGAACTCACCGTAAATTTAGGTTACCATGCAAGCCCCAATTTGGACAATAAGGTATTGATTTTGGTAGACCCCATGCTGGCCACCGGCCAATCTTGCGTGGAATCTCTACAAACTCTACTCAAACATGGCACACCTAAAGCAATCCACTTGGTGGCTGCTTTTGCTGCACCCGAAGGGGTAGAGCACCTGAAGAAATCCATAACCATCCCATTTTCCCTTTGGCTGGGTACACTTGATGAAAAACTCAACTCCCTATCCTACATTGTTCCCGGATTGGGAGATGCAGGCGATCTCGCCTTTGGAGAAAAAATCTAGTCACAAAAATTCTACAGAATAGACTAAGGCGATGGAAAACGAAATTTTCGAAATTCTTGTTTTTTCCCAGACCTCTCCATTGCAAAGCTCCAGATGAAAATGATCAAGCATCTCAAACAACTACCTTGCTAAATTGAATATCCCCTGACCTATGCGTGAAGCTTTTCTGACCTTTTTCGGTATTTACCTCTTATCCATGTTCAAATTTGTTGCTGGCCCAATATTGGGAGCAGCAGCTGGCTACAGCCCTTGGCAAATCATCCTCGTGAGTGTATTGGGGATGATGAGCAGTGTGACCCTCTTTACTTTTCTTGGAACCCGCATTAAAAAATGGGTTCAACGGCGATATGGAAAACAAAAGAAATTGTTTACTCCCAAAAATCGTCGAATCGTTCGGGTTTGGAATTCCTATGGAGAAATGGGAATAGCCTTTTTAACTCCCATCCTACTTACACCGATTGGAGGAACCCTGATCCTGGTTTCTTTTGGCTCAGCAAAGCAAAAGATTTTTACCTACATGCTCTTGAGTGGATTGGCTTGGGCAACATTTTTT
>JBJOOF010000092.1:0-12926 GCA_046051425.1 Bacteroidota bacterium | reverse complement strand
TGTAAGGGCCACAAATGCAGAAATCAATACAGATCCAGCCACTACGATTCCAAACTCTCGAAATAGTCTCCCCGTTGTACCTGTAAGGAAAATCACAGGCAAGAATACCGCCGCTAAGGCGATGGTAGTTGCGATTACCGCAAAGAAGATTTCCTCAGATCCTTTGGCAGCAGCTTCCATCGGTTTTTCTCCTTTTTCTATTCGGGCATAGATATTCTCCAAGACCACAATGGCGTCATCGACCACCAAACCAATCGAGAGCACAACACCCAAAAGTGTAAGGACGTTGATGGAAAAATCCATCAAATACATGATAAAAAATACACCGATCAGCGAGATGGGTATCGTCACTACCGGGATAAAGGTGGTGCGCCAATCTCTCAAAAAGAGGAAGATAATGGCAACTACGAGGATAAATGCGGTAATGATCGTCTCTTCCACTTCGGAAATCGACTGGCGAATGTATTCCGTCCCATCAAAGCCTACCTCTACTCCAATATCGGCGGGTAAGTCCTTTTTGATAAACTCCAATCGCTTGTAAAACTCATCCGCAATTTCAATGTTGTTGGATCCGGGAAGTGGAACCAATACCACTGCAACCATGGGAACCCCATCTCTGCGAAGTAAGGTTTTTTCATTCAAGGCAGATAGCTCCGCGGTTCCGATATCCTGAAAGCGAACAATGTTGGTTTCACTTTCTTTAATAATCAATTGATTAAACTCTTGAGGGGAACTCAAGCGGCTTTTGGTTCGTACAGAAAGCTCAATGTTCTGCCCTTCAATTCTACCGGAAGGGAGCTCCACATTTTCAGATTGAATTTTGCTGAGTACATCCATGGGAGTAATTCCATAGGAAGCCATTTTCAGCGGATCCATGCGCAATCGGATCGCATATTCTTTTTCTCCCCAAATCTGAACCCTACTCACTCCAGGGATGGTTTGAAGACGCTCCTTGAATATGTTATCCGCAATTTCTGTAAGCTCAAGCAAGTCGCGTTGATCACTTTTCACATTGACCCCCACGATGGGCTGGGAGTCGGCATCTGCCTTGGATACTACTGGAGGATCGGCATCCGGAGGCAAGCTACGCTGTGCACCAGAAACCTTGTCTCGCACATCATTTGCGGCAGCTTCTAAGTCTGCTCCTACCTCAAACTCAACGGTGATATTGCTTCTACCATCCGCACTGGTGGAGGTCAGGGATTTGATTCCTTGGATTCCATTGATTTGCTCCTCAAGAGGCTCGGTGATTTGAGCCAGAATTACATCTGCGTTGGCACCCACATAGGAGGTGCTCACATTGATGACCGGAGGATCTACGGAGGGATATTCTCGCACCCCCAGCAGTGAGATGCCTATCCCACCAAAAAGCAGGATAACTAAAGACATCACGATAGCCAGTACAGGCCGCTTGATACTGATACTTGAAAGACTAGCCATAAGACCGCTTAATTTTGTAGTGTTGGCTTGATGGGCATTCCCTGACGTACTTGCATCACCCCTGTAGTAAGCACCTTATCTCCTTCAGCCAAACCTGAAAGCACCTGCACTTGCGTGTCTGTTCGCGTACCGATTTCAATCATCCGTTGCTCTGCATTCCCATCAGCACCTACAACGAATACTTTGTAGCCCGACAATTCGGGAATAACTGCTTCCGCTGGAACGAGTAGCGCATCTTCTTTAACGTCTAATACAAAGCGTATTTTGACAAACATCCCCGGTAAGTATTTACCACTTTTATTGGGACTTTGTGCTCTAAGTTTTATCGTACGGGTAGCTGCGTCTACTTGAGGTTCAAAGGCATACACTTTGCCCTCTACTTCTTCTTTGGAAGATTCACTACTGAAAAATATAGGAGATCCCACCGTCACCAAGGCAGCATAACGCTCAGGAATGGAAAATTCCAATTTGATGGGATCAATATTGACAATACTTACAATGATATTGGACGCATTGATTACTGCTCCTTCGGAAATTTGACGAAGACCCAGTCTCCCATTGAAGGGGGCACGAATCACAGTTTTTTCCAATTGAGCCTGCACCAATTTGATATCAGAAAGAGCTGTGTTGTATTGGTTCAATACAATATCGTATTCTTCTTGGCTAATCGCCTCTCTGGCTAAGAGCTGCTTTTGTCTTGACTCCTGAGTTTGAAACAACTTTTGAGTGTACTGCAGACGCTGGTACTGTGCTTGAAGCTCGTTGTCATTCAGATACACGAGCGGCGTTCCCTTGGTTACGTATTGACCTTCCTTAAAATTCACCTTGGTAACCAATCCACTGATTTCAGGTTTGATATCTACCGATTCATTGGGTAGAATAGTGCCTGAAACCTGCAATTGATTGTTTAGGGTCTCTTTTTTAAGTTGGATTACATTGACAGCCAGTGGCTCTCCTCCTCCACCCGCAGGCCCTCCAGGTGCTGGCGCGCCACCTTCAGGTTGAGTTCCCATTCTTGGATAAAAGTAGGCTAGAGCAAGCAGCACAAAAATGCCAAGCACTAGAAAGATTTTGGTTTGTTTTTTCATCGCAAAATTGGGCAGTTACTGTTGGTTTTTAATAAAGGCAAGAGCAAGTTGATTGAACTCCTCTGGTTTTTCCACATTGACCACGTGGCCACATTGGTTCAAGACTTTAAGAAGGGATTTTTTATGTGCCCTAATCAAAAATTTGACAGGCTCTAGAAACATTACATCCTGATCCCCCATTACATAAAGAGTCGGAATCCCCAAGTCTTTTTCCTTGAAATAGTTCAAAAGCGGATTGATGTCCTTGGTCAATTTAAACCAACGGATAAACTCCTTTTGACACAATTTCTGTGCTTCATTGATAAATAGATTTCGCGACTCTGCATGCTGTCTCCTAGGCATAATCACGAAGGCAAAAAGTCGATAGAGCCACATGTAGGGGATCACTCGTTTAAAGGTATTTCCAAGAAAAACCAATATCCTACTTTGAACTGTCAACCGGGTGACAGCGCCCGCCATAACCAATGACTTCACACGGGTGGGTGCCATCTCTGCTAGCTGACGCGCTAAAATCGTACCTAAAGACACTCCCATAAAATGTGCTGGAGGAAGTTGGAGATGATCCAGTACTTCAATGATGTCTTTGGTCACTGCCTCAAAGGTATACTGCTTCTCCCAGATGGCTTGAGGCATTTCTGCAGATTTCCCATGACCACGAAGATCAATAAGTAGCAAATTGTAATCTTTTTGAAAGTCTCTCAACTGCTTATGCCATACCGCGGAGCTTCCTCCTGCGCCGTGGATGAAGACGACCCACTCACAGCTTTGAGCGTGTATAAATTGCTTGAAGTATAACATGAGCTACTACGTACTTGGAAACCTATTTAATGCCGTGTGGCAAATATACCACAGATTTTACTCAATTCTTAAGAAAACATAGGGATGGCAAATCCTTGCCATCAATGGGAAATAGGAGGGATATCGGTTCTAAAGGAAGTTACGAAAGGTCTGATACCCATCCAAATGCATTTTATTAAACAAAAAAAGCGCCCCGAAGTTCGGGGCGCTTTCAAAGAATCAAGATGGAAGCTTAGTTGAAGATATATCTCAAGCCAAACTGCATTCTCCAAACGTCAGCTACACCAGCGGTGGCTCTGTACGTTTCAGTAATCAAGCTTGTGCCAAAGTTTCTCATTCTGTACTGAGGTCTGCCGTCTGCACTAGCAACACCACCTTGAGCAGCAGAAGGAACAACTATCGGCTGAGTGGAGTTGAAGGTCTTGCCTACACCGTAATCTGAGTCAAGCAAGTTACCCACGTTTAGAATATCCACACGGAATTCCAAGGTGTTTTTCTTGCCTCCAATGTTGGTAAACAATTGCTGTGCAAAAGAAAGGTCAGCGCGGTATACCATTGGCATAATCACGGCTCCTCTTTGTGCATATCCGCCTCTGTTGGCGCTCAAATACTTGTCCTGTTGGATATACGCTTCCCAAGCATCTGCTTGCTCTGCAGCAGTGAAGGTCTTTCCACTTGCAGTAAATGCTTGGAAGTTCATTTCTGCCTTAGTCGCAGGGATGTAGATCAAGTCGTTGGAAGTACCACCGTCATTGTTCAAGTCACCACCAACCACGTAACTCGCGTTACCTATTGTTCTACCTTCCCAGAAGATGGAGAAGGAAGTATTTCCAAACTTGAAGAAGTCCTTAGAGTAAGATGCAGTAGCAAATGCTCTGTGGCCCATGAAGTTGGAAGACATTGCTAAACCTGGGTTGTTTGGATCACGAGTGATTGGGTTACCAAACCAAGTACCAGCAGCAATAGATCCTGGATCTACGGTGTTTTTAGATTCACCGTAGCTATACGCAGCTTTCAAGAATAGTCCATTGGTAAACGGTCTTTCCAAAGAGAAAGAAGCTACCCATGAGTAACCTACCGCCTGGTTAGACAAAGTCACTGCATTAGGGATCTTGGCATTGATACGGTTGGGGTTGGAAGGCGCATTCCATCTCGCACGGTTGTCATTTCCACTAAACTGGGAGAATGGAACTGGCAAGTTGGCATTGTAATAAGCTACACCATTCACATCTTGGTTGTAGATGAATTCACCGGTAGCGATGATCCCTTCAGGCAACTGCTGATCTACAGCGATATTGGTTCTCCATACCTGAGGAAACTTGAAGTTCGTCTCAGTCAAAGCAAGCTCGTAAGAAGATGCAGGTGTACCTGTCACTTGAGTAGGCTTGTACTTATTAGGATCTGGATTGAAAGGACGAGCAGTAGTGTTATCCAACTGTTCAAATCCAGTCAAGATACCATTGTTACCCACTTGGTTGGAAATCCAAACATACGCTGGACGGCCAGTAAACACACCTGAACCCCCTCTGATTTGAGTCTTCTGGTTGTTGAATACATCCCAGTTGAAACCTACTCGTGGAGACCACAATAGGTTGGCTTCAGGTAGGGCATCCGTTCTAAAGTTTACAAAAGCGCCAGCTGGATTTCTGAAGTACATGGTTTCCATTTCAGTGTTTCTAAGAGCAGTTTGCTCAAAGAAAGGCACATCTACTCTCAAACCTGCTGTCAATTTCAAGTTTTTTCTAGCCTGCCATTCGTCCTGAATGAAGACACCTCCATAGTTCACTTCCAAAGGTTGGATTGGCTTCTCAGATCCTGGGATGTTGTTCCAACGAACCTGGAATCTTCTCAAGTTTACACCTGAAGCAACAGTGTTGCCATTGGCAAGGAAGTTATCTCCATCCTTGTAGAAGTCTGCCAAAGAGTTGTATACATACACAGACTGAGAGCCTGGGAAGAATACGTTTTCAGACTGGTAGTTTTCGTAGCTGAAACCAGTAGTAATGGTGTGGTTTCCTTTGAAGATTTGCAAGTTTTCCTGGATTTGGAAAGTCTTGTAACGCAATTCGTTGTTTGGAGTGAAAGGCTCAAATCCAAACGAAGTGTAAGTCGCGCCTCCGCTCAAGATGTCCACCATAGGGAAGAACTCTCCTTTGTAACCACGGCTTTCGTCTTGGTAAGTATATCCAATGATCAAGTTATTGGACATGTTGGCATTGATACGCGTGTTCAATTCTGCAACTATAGATTTGATGTTCTCCATAATGCTATAGTTAGAATTTTGGAAGTTCAAAGCCTCAGGTCTGAAGTTACGGTTACCGAAACCTAGGGAAGAAGAACCAGACATCAACACATCAGTAGAAGAATCCAATTGGTTGTATCTCAAGCTCAACTTGTTCTTGTCGTTGATGTTGTAGTCCAACTTGATCAAAAACTTCTTACCCAAGGTTTCGTTGTCGTATCCTTGGTAAGGACCAGTTTCGTAGTCAAACTTGCTTTTCAAGTACGAACTCAAACCATCAAGGTCAGAAGCCAATACGCGAGTTACGTTACCAGTGATTGGCTGAGATCCTGTGTTTGCTGTCCAAGTGGTACCTGGTCTTGCTTCTGCTTCATCTTCGAAAGAAGCGAAGAAAAACAATTTATCTTTGATGATTGGACCGCCTACGCGGAATCCCATCTGCTTGTAGCTGAAATCACCAGGGTTGAAAGGATTTTCACCTGCTTCTTTACCTACGTTGTTGTTATTTCTAGTGAAATAGTAAGCGGAACCAGAAAATTCGTTGGTACCTGAACGGGTTACTGTATTTACACCAGCACCAGTAAAGTTACCTTGTCTCACGTCATAAGGAGCCACGTTTACAGAGATCTGTTCGATCGCATCCAAAGAGATTGGAGATACACCTGTTCTACCACCTGGGTTAGAACCAGAACCCAAACCAAATGAGTTGTTGAAGTAAGAACCATCGACAGTGATGTTGTTCAATCGAGAATCCTGACCTGCAAAAGACTGACCATTGGATTGTGGAGTCAATCTAGTGAAGTCGTTGATACTTCTAGAGATGGTCGGAAGCTTGCTTAACGTTCTGTTGTCGATAGCAGTGTTAGCACCTGTACGCTCGCTAGAGAAAAGGCTGTTTTGATCTGCAGTGATCAACACTTCAGAAAGTTCTTGGCCATCTTCTTTCAAGGTTACGTTTACATTTGAGAACGTACCAAGTGAAAGAATTAAGCCGTCTACATCTTGTGTAGAAAATCCAATGAAGGATACAGAGAGTCTGTAAGGACCTCCAATACGCATACCTGGAATAGAATATTTACCTTCTACGTTAGATACAGCGCCGTAGCGAGTACCTGAAGGAAGGTGCGTAGCAACCACGTTAGCTCCTGGAAGAGCCTGTCCGTTGGCTTCAGTTACTGTTCCGGTGATACCAGAAGTCGTAACTCCCTGCGACATTACTAGCCCCGTACTCATCACGAGTAGAAATACGGCCAGCAAATTCTTCAGTAAATTTTGCCTCATAAGTTTGGTTTTTGATAAGTTGGTTTTTGATTTTAAAATCTTTGCAAATTTAAACTCGATTTGAAAGGGGTACTACGAATACAGGTTAAGTTTTGCTTGCCAAATTTCACATTTTTTAACGAAAGCTTAACACTCCCGCCAAATATTTTTTAAGTTTTTGACAGAAAATCTTCATTTTTAATGCTTTTTCCACTTCCGAATACCTCGTTTCCGAACAAAACCAATAATGGCCTGAAATTGTTTTGGCAAAATATTATTTCAAGTAAGCCCCCATTTCCAAAGGGATTGGTAATGGATTAAATTTTAACTTTAGTTTTAGTAAAAAATCCGCCCATCCCTTGAGAGACAAACACATCATCTGGCTTTACCTGTTTTTGATTGCCACCATCGTGGACTTGAGCTTCTTAACAGACCAAAATGAATCCATGCGGGTTTACTCCAAACCAGTAATCCTGCTGGGTTTGATCTTGTATTTTTACTTCATCAGCAAACCAATCGCCTCCACCCTCCTTACCAAGACCATCTTAGCCGCTCTGCTATTTTCCTGGCTTGGTGATGTTTTGCTCCTCTGGTCTGATCTCTTTATCTATGGATTAGGTGCTTTTCTTTTGGCGCATGTTTGCTACATCTTTGGGTTTCGGCTCGCACAAAAGCCTGAGGGTCAACTGGATTCCTGGTACTTTATCCGAACCTTTTTTTACAACATCCCTATTTTTCTTGTTGCTGGGATAGTTTTTTACTTCATCTATCCCAATCTAGGAGGATTGAAAATTCCGGTCATCGCCTACATCTTAGTTATAGTAGGGATGGTTACTACTGCCCGTGCACGTTTTAAGAAGACCAATGCCGCCTCCTTTTGGCAGATTTTTATTGGAGCCTTACTGTTTTTGGTTTCCGATGGGATTTTAGCAGTAGCACGATTTTATAAAGATTTTCCAGAAGCAGGCATTCTCATCATGGGCACCTATGCTACGGCGCAACTCTTGCTGGTCATGGGAATTCGCTCTTACCTGGTAGGTGCTAAATAAAATAAGGTCATTTAGTCAACAGTCCACAGACGACGGTCAACAGCAAGTTGTGCAGCGATGGGATTTAGCATCCAAATTTGGAGCAAAATTAATCGGTGTGCAGAATAGACTGTAGACGGTGGACCGTCAGCCGTTGACAAATTTTTAGTCAACAGTCCACGGACGACGGTCGACAGCAAGTTGTGGTGCAATGGAATTTAGCATCCAAATTTGGAGCACAATTAATCGGTCTGCAGAATTGACTGTGGACAGTGGACCGTCAGCGGCTGGCAATTAGTCAACAGTCCACAGACTACGGTCGACAGCCGATTGTGATTATTGAAACAAACCGTAGTCTTACTACGATTGACAGTGGACCGTGGTCTGTTGACAGTTGACAGATACCTCAACAGTGGTCTGCCAGCCGTTGACAGATTATTTTTTCAAGGCCACCCGAATTGACAACTCTTCCAATTGTGCATCAGCAAGGGTGCTCGGTGAATCAATCATGACATCCCTACCTGAGTTGTTTTTAGGGAAAGCAATGTAATCTCGAATAGAGTCTGATCCTCCAAAAATGGCGCACAGCCGATCGAATCCGAAGGCAATCCCTCCGTGCGGTGGTGCCCCGTATTCAAAGGCTTCCATCAAAAAGCCAAACTGCTTTTGCGCTTCTTCGTCCGTAAAGCCTAGGTGTGTAAACATCAGTTGCTGAGTAGCACGGTCGTGGATACGAATCGATCCTCCGCCCACTTCTACTCCATTGATCACCAAATCGTAGGCATTGGCTCGTACGGAACCTGGATCTGATTCCAGCAAAGGAATGTCCTCTCGCTTGGGAGAGGTAAAGGGGTGGTGCATGGCATGGAAGCGCTGAGATTCCTCATCCCATTCCAAAAGTGGGAAGTCCACTACCCAAAGTGGTACAAACACAGATCGGTCTCGCAAACCTAGGTCCTCTCCCATCTTCAAGCGAAGTTCTGAAAGTTGCTTGCGCGTAGATTTTTCATCCCCGGAGAGCACCAACAACAAATCGCCTGGCACAGCGCCACAAGCATCTGCCCAGGTCTTCAATTGCTCTTGCGTATAAAATTTGTCCACACTTGACTTGAGCACCCCATCTTCTTGGTAACGTACATAAATCAAGCCCTTGGCTCCGATTTGTGGTCGCTTGACCCAGTCGGTCAACTCATCCAATTGCTTGCGCGTGTACTCTCCTGCCCCCTTGGCACAGATCCCCAAGACAATTTCCGCCTGATCGATTACGGCAAACCCTGTTCCTTTGGCAAGAGTAGTCAGGTCAACAAATTTCATGTCGAAGCGCAAGTCGGGCTTGTCGTTGCCGTAATATTTCATCGCATCGGCAAAAGTCATGTGCGGTACATGACCAAGATCTACCCCTTTAACGGAGGAAAACAAATGCTTGATCAGGCCTTCAAATGTGTTGAGAATGTCTTCTTGATTGACAAATGCCATTTCACAGTCAATTTGAGTAAACTCAGGCTGCCTGTCAGCGCGCAAGTCCTCGTCTCGAAAGCATTTGACAATTTGAAAGTAGCGGTCAAATCCACTCACCATCAAGAGTTGCTTGAAAGTCTGTGGAGATTGAGGTAAGGCATAAAACTCACCTGGATTTACACGGCTTGGCACCACAAAATCTCTCGCCCCTTCAGGGGTAGACTTGATGAGTACTGGCGTCTCTACTTCAATAAACTGCTGCTTATCCATATAGCTCCGAGTTTCCTGCATCATGCGATGACGGAGCTGTAGTTTTTCACGGATTACATTTCTGCGAAGATCCAGGTAGCGGTACCGCATCCGAAGTTCATCCCCACCATCGGTCTCGTCTTCAATAATGAATGGAGGTACCTTTGCCGGATTCAATACGGACAATTCCTCCACCTTGATTTCAATGTCTCCGGTAGCCATTTTATCGTTCTTGGAAGTTCGTTCCAATACCTTTCCGGTAGCTTGTACCACAAATTCCCGTCCGAGCTGGGCTGCTTTTTCCAACAAAGCTTTGTCGGTAGAGCCTTCTTCAAAAATCAGTTGGGTTACCCCATAACGATCCCTCAAGTCCACCCAAATCAGGCCTCCTTTGTTTCTGACACGCTGTACCCAGCCGGCCAAGGTGATCTGTTGATTGACATGATGAAGGCGAAGTTCGCCACAGGTATGCGTTCTTAACATGACTATTTCCTAATTTTTGGGAGGTCAAAGATAAATAAATGCTACACAGAACGATAGCGGTCGGTGAAGATTCGCCAAGGTAAAGTTGTTTTTCTTTACTTTTTTAACCTCAAGACCTCATTTTACTCGTAGTGATTTCTTTTGATACTATCTGCTCCTTCAAAAATCATTTAGAAATAGGAAGGAGAGTCTAATTCAGAAAACCTTTACATTCGTGGTCAGCAGATAGTGCGCAAAAGCAAGCTATAATTCCACAGGTTGAAAATCAATAATCGAACTTAAATAGGGTTAATCAGTAAATTACCTAGTTAATGAGTCAAGAATCCTCCATCCGGATCAATAAATACCTAAGTGAAGTAGGATATTGCTCACGCCGCGCTGCTGATGGGCTTTTGGAACAAAAACGAATCACCATCAATGGCAAAATCCCAGAGTTGGGGACTCAGGTCTTTCCCCAGGATGAAGTTCGGGTGGATGGACAACTGATTGGAAAACCCAAGCAAGAGCACGTTTACATTGCCTTCAACAAGCCAGTAGGGATCGTGTCCACCACGGATACCCAAGGGGAAAAAGACAATATCATTGATTTTATCGGCCATCCTGAACGCATCTTTCCAATCGGAAGACTAGACAAAGACAGCGAAGGATTGATTCTTTTGACGAGCGAAGGGGATTTGGTGAATAAAATTCTCCGTTCAAAAAACAACCACGAAAAAGAATACGTGGTGACCGTGGACAAGCCCCTCCATCCAAGTTTCGTTCAAAAAATGAGTGCTGGAGTCCCCATCTTGGATACCATTACAGCTCCCTGCACCGTGGTGGCCATCAACCGATTTAAGTTCCGTATCATCCTCACCCAAGGCTTAAATCGGCAGATTCGCCGCATGTGCGCTCACTTGGGCTACCAGGTCACGCAACTCAAACGGATTCGAATCATGCACATTCAATTGGATCTCGCCGTAGGCAAATGGAGAGATCTCAGCGAGAAAGAACTGGCTCAACTGAATCTCCTCATTCAGGATAGTTCCAAAACTACCTAGCCAAGTTTTCTACAAAATTGGCTAACTTGAAACCTGACATTTTCCCAATCCCACTGTTCCCATGCTATCTGACCTTCGACCCAGTCCTTCCGAACTTTTTGCTAGCCAATTGCCTACCACCATTGCCTGGAGAACCTCCACGCTTGTCGAGCGAAAGGAACGATTACTTAAGCTGTTGAATTGGATCAATTCCCATCAGGAAGCCATTCACGAAGCCCTTTGGTTGGATTTCAACAAACCAGCAATTGAAGTAGACCTCAATGAAATATTCCCGGTTACTTCGGAAATCAAGCATTGCCTGAAAAATTTGTCCAACTGGATGCGCCCTCAGCCGCAACCCACCCCACTCCCCATGCTTGGAACATCCGCCTTTGTGGTAGCAGAGCCAAAGGGGAGAGCGCTATTGATTTCTCCTTGGAATTTTCCCTTCAACCTTGCCATTGGACCTTTGGTTTCCGCACTTGCAGCAGGATGTCCTGCCATTTTGAAACCTTCCGAATATGCGCCCCATACTGCCCAGCTAGTTCAGGACTTGGTAAGCGAATTATTTACTCCCCATGAAGTAGCCGTATGTTTGGGTGAAAAAGAAGTGGCTTCAGAACTTCTGGCCTTGCCTTTTGACCATATTTTCTTTACCGGGAGCCCAGCGATTGGAAAAATTGTGATGCGTGCCGCTGCACAACATTTGAGTTCGGTGACCCTAGAGTTGGGAGGCAAATCCCCGGTGATTCTAGATGATTCGGCTGACATGAAGGATGCTGCAGAAAAATTGATTTGGGGCAAGTTTGTCAACTGCGGGCAAACCTGCATTGCACCCGATTACATCCTAGTACCTGAAGACAAAAAGGAAATCTTTATCGGCCATGCGCGCGAAGTGCTGAGCCGCTACTACGATCCAGAGAATAAGGGAATTATCCAAAGTCCTGATTATGCTCGCTTGATCAATGCCAAGCACTATGAACGAATCCGGCAATTACTGGAAGACGCCCTTCAAAAAGGGGCGCAGGTAGAAGCAGGAGGAGAGTTGGACGAAGAAACTCGGTATGTGGCCCCTACCTTGATTTCTGCCATAACTGAGGACATGCAAGTCTATCAGGAAGAAATTTTTGGTCCTATCCTACCGATACTTACCTACAGTCATCTCAACGATGCCCTAGCACTGATCCACTCCCAACCCAAGCCCTTGGCCTTGTACTTTTTTGGCAAGGACGAGGGACGCGCCAAGCGGGTGATGGCGGAGACCAGTTCCGGCAACCTGGTAATCAACGATTGCGTGCTTCATTTTCTGCATAGCGAACTTCCCTTTGGAGGAGTCAACAACAGTGGGATTGGCAAAGCCCATGGCAAGTATGGATTTTTGGCCTTTAGCAATGAAAAAGGAGTATTGAAGCAGCGAATAGGATTCAATAACGTCAGTTTACTCCGCCCTCCATACGGGTTACGAGTGAAGAAGTTAATTGCTACAATGATGAAGTGGTTTTAAAAGTAGTCAACAGACGACGGTCCACGGTTGACAGCAGATTCTCACAAACTTCAACCCTCGTTTCTACTGGGGATGGATGAATAGGCTAAGACTTGATCACAGACGATAGACCACGTTCTACAGGCAGTACACGGTTGACAGCAGACGCGACTAAACTTCAAGGCTGGATTACCGAATGATTCAATTCTAAAAAAAGAGGAGGGTTGCGTGTACGGAAAAAGAAAACCCCGCCAAATGACGGGGTTACCTTAGGTCAGACTTGTGGAAGTCTCGTAGACTGGGCCATTTTTTTGATGGCTTTCACTACTTTTTCGGAAGGCTGCAATTTTACTTGCTCCAAAAACTCCACGGTGCTCA
>JBJOOF010000091.1:0-28345 GCA_046051425.1 Bacteroidota bacterium | reverse complement strand
ATTCGAAATATGTTTAAAAGGGCTTCTTAGTATTTAAACGGAAAAGAAACACATCCAAAATGAACCGCCGAAGACAATTAATCAAGACACTAGCACTTACTCCACTAGTAGGAGCGATGGCTACTCGGGCTGAAGCCCAAAGTCCAGTAGCCCAGACAACTACCGAGTTTATATTTTCTCTCAATACCAGCACGGTACGGGGGCAAAAGCTAAGCTTACCCCAATTGATTGAATTGGCTGCCCGAGCTGGGTACCAAGGCCTGGAACCTTGGATGATGGAAATTGAGGGATACCTACAGGGAGGAAAAAGCATTGCCTCCCTGAAAAAATTGGTCAGTGATGCGGGAATCACCCTAGTAGACTGCATTGGCTTTCCTACCTGGATGGCACAGGATGAAGAGAAAAGCAAGCAAGGCTTTGTACAAATGGAGAAAGAAATGGGTCTACTTGCCGAACTAGGATGTACTCGAGTGGCTGCTCCAGCGATCGGCGCAGATGCTCCGCTGGACTTGCTTCGAGCAGGTGAGCGGTACAAGCAGCTATTGGATTTAGGCCGGAAAACAGGAGTGATGCCTCAATTGGAATTTTGGGGAGCCTATCCAGCCTTCTACCATCTGGCGCAAGCTCTTGCCGTTGCAGCAGCAGCTGATGATCCCGATGCCAAGATTCTAGCTGATGTCTACCACCTCTTTCGAGGCGGATCGGGCTTTGAAGGATTGAAGTTGGTCGATGGGAATGCCATCTCTATTTTTCACCTCAATGACTTTCCCGGAGATATCCCCAGAACAAATCAGCAGGACAAGGATCGTGTATTTCCTGGGGATGGGGCGGCACCTATGCCGGCCCTAGCTGACACCCTTCGCGCCAAGGGAGGGCAGATTGTACTTTCCCTAGAACTTTTTAATCCCAATTATTACGCCATGGATCCAAACTATGTGGCCAAAACTGGTTTGGAAAAAATGAAACGGTTTTTCTAGAGGCACAAGCCCATGTAATAAACTGAAAACTGAGGTAGTTAAACCAATTGAAAAAAGCCAAATCGCTTAATAAACAAACCCAACACGAAGCAGGTAGGGCTCGCTGTAATAGGCCTCTCGATTGGAATGCTTGAGGTTATATAAAAAAGTAAAATTTGCGCCACCTCGGGATCCAAAAGGAGCAAAGTACCCAGCGCCAACAAAAAAAGCTTCCGTCCAGGTACGCTGAAAATTGTCTTGCGCATAATTATAGGCATTCCAATTGATGGATTCCACTTCGGAATAGGCAAAGATATTGGGGAGTACGTTGTAGCGAGCAAAAGCCCTCCCTCCAAAAGAAGATCCTGCAGCACCTTGGAAACGATTGTCATCGTAATACTGGTAGGTAGCTCCTAGACCAGTTGAAAACTTGGGACTGAGCATCACTCCTGCCAACGGAGAAAGGTCAATTAAGGTGACAGTCCCGAGCTGAAGGCCTAAGTTACCTCCATAATACACTCGATCCTTGAATGAAAATTTTGCCTCAGGATCAATCTCCCGTTGCGCATAGGATGCGAATTGAACTCCAAAAAATAGAAGTAGGGAAATCCCAAGAAGCTTATTTCTCAACAACCACATACAAATCCTCCGTAGGCTTCTTCATGAGGTATTTTTCTCGGGCAATCTTCTCCAAAAGTTCAGGATTACCAAAAAGCTCTTTGCGCTCCTGCTGAACCTGAACTTTTTTCTGCTTGTAGAATTCTTTCTGTTCCTCTAGCTCCCAAAGCTGCTTGGTAAGCCTCCAGTGGGTAGGTATGTTGTTGGAGTCAATAAAGATCATCCATACCAAAAAAGAAATGGTCGCCAAAACGTAAAAATTACTGCTGTATTTGATGACTTTTTTCATGGAGAGCGCTTTGGTTGACTAAGTTACAAAAATCATGCAAAAAAAAGACAGTCCCGAATATTCAGGACTGTCGATTTATGCTCGAGAAAGAGAATTATTTTAATCTTCCTTTAAAAACTGCAGAATCTCCCAACTGTTCTTCGATACGAAGCAGCTGGTTGTATTTAGCCATACGGTCGGAACGGGAAGCAGAACCAGTTTTGATTTGTCCGCAGTTCACGGCCACAGCCAAATCAGCGATGGTGGAATCCTCAGTTTCTCCAGAACGGTGTGACATCACCGCTGTAAATCCAGCCTTGTGCGCCATGCTGATTGCATTCAAGGTCTCCGTCAGCGTACCAATCTGGTTTACCTTAACTAGGATGGAGTTGGCAGATTTTTCTTCAATACCACGCTTCAAGAAGCTGACATTGGTCACAAACAAGTCGTCCCCTACCAATTGGATTTTAGATCCAATTTTGGCAGTTAGCATAGACCAACCTGCCCAATCTTCTTCTGCACAACCATCTTCGATGGAGTCGATTGGATATTTTTCAGTAAGCTCAGCCAAATAAGCTACTTGCTCTTCTCTGGAACGAATCTTTCCATTTGGTCCTTCAAACTTGGAGTAATCATACTTCCCGTCTTTGTAGAATTCAGAAGATGCACAATCCAATGCAATGGTCACATCGTCGCCAGGACGGTAGCCTGCCTTGCTGATCGCATCAAGAATGCAAGCAAGCGCTTCCTCAGTTCCGCCAGAGAAATTAGGTGCAAAACCACCCTCATCTCCTACTGCGGTACTCAAATGCTTGTCATGAAGAATTTTCTTCAAGTTGTGAAAGATCTCAGCACCCCAACGGATTGCTTCTGAGAAGCTGCTAGCGCCAATTGGACGAACCATAAATTCCTGGAAGGCAATCGGAGCATCGGAGTGGGAACCACCATTGATGATGTTCAGCATCGGCACAGGAAGCGTATTGGCATTCACACCACCGATGTAGCGGTAAAGTGGCTGTCCAGATTCCATAGCAGCAGCCTTAGCTACAGCTAGGGAAACTCCCAAGATGGCATTGGCTCCCAACTTACTTTTGTTGGAAGTTCCGTCCAAATCAATCATGATCTGGTCGATGGTGTTTTGTTCAAAGACATCCATACCCACCAATTCAGGTGCGATCACATCGTTTACATTGGAAACGGCCTTCAAAACGCCCTTTCCTAGGTATTTACTCTTATCTCCATCGCGGAGTTCTACCGCTTCATTTATTCCAGTGGAGGCACCGCTGGGTACCGCAGCTCTTCCGAAAGCCCCATTTTCAGTCACTACATCTACCTCTACGGTAGGATTTCCTCGTGAATCAAGGATTTGTCTTGCATGAATGGATTGAATCAACGTCATGTGTTTACAGGTTTGTTAGAATTAGTTTTTAGTAATCAAGGATATAAAGTCATCAAATAAGTAGCGGGAATCGTGCGGTCCTGGGGAAGATTCCGGGTGGTATTGCACCGAAAAAGCAGGTTTATTTTTCAACTTGATTCCTGCTACGGTATTGTCATTGAGGTGTACGTGCGTAATTTCCACTTCTGTATTTTTTTCAGCATCGGCTCGGACCACATTGAATCCATGATTCTGGGAAGTGATCTCACTCTTTCCAGTGATCAGGTTTTTGATCGGATGATTGAGTCCACGATGGCCATGGTGCATTTTGTAGGTAGAAATTCCCACCGCTTCAGCTAGAAGTTGGTGTCCCAAGCAAATCCCAAAAACAGGCTTGTTGGTCTCCAAAATATCTTTTACCGTTTCTACGGCATAATGCATCACCGCTGGATCTCCAGGTCCATTGGAAAGGAAATAGCCTTGAGGCTTCCAGGTTTCCATTTCAGCAAGGGAAGTTTTGGCAGGATACACTTTGCAATACACCCCACGAGAGGCAAGATTGCGCAGAATATTGGTCTTGATACCGAAATCAAGGCAGGCCACTTTAATGGGCGACGCTGGATCTCCAAAAAAGAAAGGTTCTTGGGTACAGACCTTGGAGGAAAGTTCTAGCCCATTCATATCGGGTACTTCGGCAAGTTTTTGTTTCAGTCCTTCCAAGTTTCCTTCAAATTCCGAACTAATAATGGCATTCATGGCTCCTGCATCTCTAAGATGACGAACCAGCTTGCGGGTATCAATATCGGCAATGCCCGTAATGCCAGCAGCGACCAGATAGTCTTGCAAGGAACCCGAGGCGTCTAATCGGGAAAAAACTTCTGAGAAACTATTGACCACAATTCCAGCAACACAGGGTGCAGCAGACTCTACCTCATCTGGATGTACTCCATAGTTCCCAATATGGGAAGTGGTAGTGACTACGATTTGACCAGTGTAGGAAGGGTCTGTGTAAATCTCCTGATAACCAGTCATTCCGGTGTTAAAGCAGATTTCGCCGCCATTGGTTCCGGGCGAGCCGATGAGTGTCCCCGAGAAGAACGTACCATCTGCAAGAAGAAGGGTAGCTTTTTGTTTAGTCATTTCTAAGAAAGTTGTCCAAAGTTAATAAATCTTGGGGAGGGAGAGATGCCGCCAGGGAATAAAAAAAAGGATTGAACGACGTCCAATCCTTTTAGTTATGAAATTGCTTTCAACTTATTTTTCTTCAGTTTCGCCTTCTTCAGAAGCCTCAGCAGTTGGTGTCTCCTCAGAAGCTGCTTCTGCCACAGGAGCCGTAGTCTCTTCAACTACTTCTACTTCAGCGACAGGAGCTTCTTCAACTACTGCTACTTCAGCAACTGGAGCTTCTTCAGCAACTTCAGCTACAGGAGCTTCTTCTACCTCTTCTACTACAGGAGCAGGAGCCGCTGCTGCCTTAGGAGCAGCAGGTGCAGGAGTGCTAGTTGCCTCACCACTAGATCTTCTAGATCTGCGGGTAGTCTTCTTAGCAGGCGCTGCATCTTTCAACATCAATTCGTTGAAATCTACTAGTTCGATGATGCACATTTCGGCGTTATCACCCAATCGGAACCCTGTTTTGATGATTCGAGTGTATCCTCCTGGACGTGTTCCTACTTTCTCGATTACCTCACCAAAAAGGGATTTGATCGCCTCTTTGCTTTTCAGGTAGGAGAAAGCAATTCTTCTGTTGTGTGTGGAATCTTCTTTTGCTCTGGTTACCAGAGGTTCAACAAACTTCTTCAATTCTTTCGCTTTGGCAAGCGTAGTAGATATACGCTTGTGAAGAAGTAGGGAAGCTCCCATATTGGAAAGCATTGCTTTTCTATGTGAAGCAGTCCTACCAAGGTGGTTAAATTTCTTACCGTGTCTCATTTTAATTATTCTTCATCAAGTTTGTACTTAGAAATGTCCATCCCGAAGATCAGACCTTTCTCCTGGATCAACTGCTCTAGTTCGGCCAAAGATTTTTTACCGAAGTTTCTGAATTTCATCATATCTGAAATTTCAAGTCTAGCAAGGTCACCGAGAGTTCTCACATCAGCAGCTTTCAAGCAATTAAAGGCACGAACCGATAGGTCGAGATCCCCTAAAGAAGTCTTGAGAAGCTTACGCATGTGAAGGAATTCTTCATCGATAGGCTCTGGTTCAGCAACTCCAGTAGAGTCAAGAACCATGGTTTGATCAGAGAATAGCATGAAGTGCTGAATCAAGATCTTTGCTGACTCTTGCAAGGCTTTCTCAGGGTGAATAGACCCATCGGTATGCACTTCTAGAATCAATTTTTCAAAATCCGTCTTTTGCTCTACTCGAGTATTTTCAACGCTGTACTTTACGTTTTTGATTGGCGTAAAGATGGCGTCAATTGCAATCTGTCCGAAAACCTGATCTTTTGGTTTGGATTCTTCAGCAGGCAAATACCCTCTTCCTTTTTCGATCGTCAATTCAATCTCGAAATTTTTGGCCTGGTCAATGTGACAGATTACCAATTCCGGATTCAAAACTTCGAAAGAAGAAGTGAACTTAGCAATGTCCCCTGCTGTGAAAACAGACTGATTTTTGAGCTCTACTGCAATCTTTCCATCAAATGCATCGTGCACTTTCTTAAATCGAACCTGCTTCAAATTCAAAATGATGTCTGTAACATCTTCTACTACTCCCTCTACGGTAGAGAATTCATGAACCACTCCTGGAAGTTTGATGGAAGTGATAGCGTATCCCTCCAAAGAAGAAAGTAGGATTCTTCTTAGGGCGTTACCTATAGTAACTCCATAGCCCTTTTCAAGTGGTTTGAATGTGAATAAGCCATGAAAATCATCGGCTTTTTCCATCACCACTTTTTCGGGCATTTGAAATGCTAGTATGGACATATATTTCGTTCTGTTTTAGCTGAAAATAGTGAAATATTACTTAGAGTAAAGTTCGACGATGAGCTGTACTTTGATATTCTCAGGAATATCATCTCTGCTAGGTACCGTCACGAATTTACCAGACATCGAGGCATTGTCCCACTCTAACCAGGAATACCGAGATGTACCTCTACCAGCCAAACTATTGGTGATTGCTTCGAGAGACTTAGAACGCTCTCTAACAGATACCACATCACCTGGCTTCAAGGTGTAAGAAGGGATGTTGACCAATTCTCCGTTGACCAAGATGTGCTTGTGTGACACAAGCTGTCTTGCTCCACGACGGGTTGGGGAAATACCCAAACGGTATACGGTGTTATCCAAACGTGCTTCAAGAAGTTGAAGTAGGTTTTCACCTGTGATACCTGATTTTCTAGAAGCAAGGTCAAACATCTTCGCGAATTGTCTTTCCAATACGCCGTAAATGTATTTTGCTTTTTGCTTCTCTGCAAGCTGAACTGCATATTCAGACTGCTTCTTTCTTCTACCGCGACCATGCATTCCTGGAGGGTAGTTTTTCTTTTGAAGTGCCTTGCTATGCCCTTCAATCGCTTCTCCAAATCTTCTGGAGATCTTTGCTTTAGGACCTGTATATCTTGCCATGCTATTACTTTTTTAAAGTTAAACTCTTCTACGCTTAGGTGGACGACAACCGTTGTGCGGCATAGGTGTTACGTCAATGATAGTCGTTACATCTAGACCTACGTTTTGCAAGGTTCTGATCGCTGATTCACGACCTGCGCCTGGACCTTTTACGAAAACCTCAATTTTTCTCAAACCGAGTTCGTAAGCTACTTGACCGCAGTTTTGTGCAGCCATCTGTGCAGCGTAAGGAGTATTCTTCTTTGATCCTCTGAAACCCATTTTACCGGCAGAAGCCCATGAGATCACTTGACCTGAGATATTGGTAATAGAGATAATGATATTGTTGAAGGAGGCTTTGATGTGCGCCTGACCTACAGCTTCTACCTTAACTACTCTTTTTTTACCCTTTGCTTTATCGTTTCTTTTCTGAGCCATAATCTAAATCAGATTTTATTTAGTTGCCTTCTTTTTGTTAGCAACAGTCTTACGCTTACCTTTTCTGGTTCTGGCATTGTTTTTAGTGCCTTGGCCACGAACTGGAAGCCCTTTTCTGTGTCTCAAACCTCTGTAACATCCGATATCCATCAGACGCTTGATGTTTAATTGAATTTCCGATTTTAACGCACCCTCGGTTCTGAATTCTTCAGCGATGATGTTACGGATTGCGGTGGATTCCTCGTCGTTCCACTCACCAGCTTTCTTATCTAAAGAGATACCGGCTTTGCTTAGGATCGCCTTGGCTGAACTTCTTCCAATTCCGAAGATGTAAGTAAGTCCAATTTCGCCGCGCTTATTGTCTGGTATGTCTACACCTGCAATTCTAGCCATGATTAACCTTGTCTTTGTTTATACTTAGGATTTTTCTTGTTGATGACGTAAAGTTTTCCCTTTCTTCTGATCAACTTACAGTCAGCACTTCTTTTCTTAATAGATGTCCTTACTTTCATTTGCTTTTTGTTTTACTTTTTGGCCAAATGGAATCTCGCTGACAAAGAAATGAATCCCGGAGGACATTTCTTCTTGCTCGACTTCATGTCAGTCTATTTATATCGATACACTATTCTGCCTTTGGATAAATCATAGGGAGATAACTCTAATTTGACCTTATCTCCGGGAAGAATTTTAATGTAATTCATTCGCATCTTTCCGGAAATGTGAGCAATCAACTGATGTCCATTTTCAAGTTCTACTTTGAACATCGCATTGGACAAAGCTTCCACGATGGTGCCGTCTTGCTCGATTGATGTTTGTTTGGCCATATTAGAATTTAAAGTTCTCTTCTATGTATTTATGCGTTGTTAGTACTTCTGTTCTGTCTTCAAATACTGCAATGGTGTGCTCATAATGTGCGGATGGTTTCCGGTCTGCAGTTCGGATCGTCCATCCATCCTTCTCCTGGACAATGTTTCGTGTTCCAAGGTTAATCATGGGCTCAATTGCAATCACCATACCTTGTTTCAACAAGGGGCCACTGCCTTTCTTGCCGTAATTGGGAACCTCAGGAGCCTCGTGAAGCTTGCGACCTAAACCATGTCCGACTAATTCTCGAACAACAGTGTAGCCTTTGGCTTCCACAAACTTTTGGATCGCATGGCCGATATCGCCAACTCGATTTCCAAAAACAGCCTGTTCAATTCCCAAATAGAGCGAATCTTTGGTGGCGCTAAGTAATGCTAAGACAGAAGGGGGTACTTCACCTATGGGGTATGTATAAGCGGAATCGCTATGAAAACCTTGGTGAAAGACTCCACAATCTACTGAGATTATATCGCCATCTTTCAATTCATACTCGCTCGGAAAACCGTGAACCACTACTTCGTTCACCGAAATGCAGAGTGAGCTGGGAAAACCGTTGTAGCCCTTAAAGGAAGGTACTGCTCCGTGATCCCTAATAAACTCTTCAGCAATTTTATCTAAGAAAGAAGTCTTTACTCCTTTCTTGACATGCTTGGCGATTTCTCCGTGAGCTCTTCCAAGTATGTCGGCACTCTGTTTTATTTTTTCAACTTCTTCCGAAGTCTTGTAATGAATCATTCTTAAGCAACCTGAACATTCGAAGGATTGTTCTTCACATTACCGCTTTTCATCATTCCCTCGTAGTGTCTCATCAACAAGTAACTTTCGATTTGACGAAGGGTATCCATAATCACACCCACCATGATCAGAAGAGATGTTCCACCAAAGAACTGAGCAAACTCACCCCCTACACCTGCTACAATCGCAAGCGCTGGAAGAATGGCAACTGCAGCCAATAAAATGGAACCTGGAAGGGTAATTTTAGAAATGATGCTGTCAATAAATTCACCAGTAGGTGCACCTGGCTTCACACCGGGTACAAATCCTCCATTGCGCTTCATGTCTTCAGCAATTTGTTCCGGATTAACGGTAATTGCAGTGTAGAAGAACGTGAATACAATGATAAGCGTAGCGAAAAGCAAATTGTACTGCCAAGAAGTAAAGTCAGAGAAGGTAGTACCAATGTAGTTGGCAATATCACTCTCACCTGCCCAAATTTGAGCGATCAAAGCAGGCACAAACATCAAGGACTGTGCAAAGATGATTGGCATTACACCAGAAGCATTCACTTTGATAGGAATGTACTGACGCTGTCCACCATAAACCTTACCACCCACTACCTGCTTGGCATATTGTACAGGGATACGACGTGTAGCCTCAGTCAAGGCAATCACACCTACCACTACGAAGAACAATACAAGTGCTTCAATGATCAACAAAAGCATTCCAGAAGATCCTTTTTCCAAACCTTCCGCTATCAACGCTCCTGGGAATCGAGAGATAATCCCAATCATGATCAGCATGGAAATACCGTTGCCAATGCCTTTCTCAGTGATTTTCTCTCCCAACCACATGCAGAACATTGTTCCTGCTGAAAGCAAAAGTAGAGAGCTAAACATGAAAAGCGAGGTATCAATCATCACCGCGCCAGTTGGAAGGATAGTCGCAGTGATATATCCTATGCCTTGAGCAATGGTGATTGCAATGGTCAGTACTCGGGTGATTTGATTGATTCGCTTTCTCCCGGACTCCCCATCCTTCTGCATTTTCTGAAAATAGGGCACCCCGACAGTCAACAACTGCAACACAATGGAAGCAGAGATGTAGGGCATAATTCCTAGACCAAAGATGGAGGCATTGCTAAATGCTCCTCCAAGAAAAGTATCAATCAAACCGAAAATTCCTTCTGGTGCAGCACCCAACTTGGATGCGTCAACCCCAGGAAGCACGATGAATGATCCTAATCTAAAGATGATGAGGAATCCAATGGTATTGAAAATCCTCACTCTCAAATCTTCGATTGAGAATATATTCCGAACTGTCGTAATAAACTTTTTCATTTAATTAAAGCTTGGTTACTGTACCACCCAAGGCCTCAACTGCAGCTACTGCTGAAGCGGAGAATTGGTGCGCACTTACGTCTAACTTGGATGTCAATTGACCGCCGCCGAGAATCTTAATTTTGTCATTCTTAGAAGCCAACCCGTGTGAAACGAGGGTTTCAAGCGTAACAGAAGTAAGTTTAAATTGCTCTGCAAGGGCTTGCAAGGTATCCAAATTTACTGGTTTGAACTCAATCTTGTTCAAGGATTTGAAGCCAAACTTAGGTACACGTCTTTGAAGAGGCATTTGACCACCTTCAAAGCCAATCTTAGACTTGTAACCAGATCTAGATTTAGCACCTTTATGACCTCTTGTGGAAGTTCCACCTCTACCAGAACCGGTACCGCGACCAATTCTTTTGCGGTTTTTGGTTGATCCTTCAGCTGGAGTTAATGTATTCAGTTTCATAGTTAAGCTTCCTCCACTTTTACAAGGTGATTCACTTTATTTACCATTCCAGCAATTTGTGGAGTTTTTTCAACTACCACAGACTTGCTGATACGACCTAGTCCAAGCGCAACGATAGTTGCTTTTTGATCCTTGGGTCTATCGATCGTACTTTTTACCTGTGTGATTTTGATCTTTGCCATGTTGCTTACCCGTTAAAAACTTTAGCCATTTTAACTCCTCTTTGCTGAGATACCGCGATGGCATCACGCAATTGCACTAGGGCATCAATGGTAGCTTTTACCACGTTGTGTGGGTTAGACGAACCCTTGGACTTTGCCAATACGTCAGTGACGCCAGCAGATTCCAAAACGGCACGCATTGCACCACCTGCAATTACACCTGTACCGGCCGCAGCTGGTTTGATCAATACTAGACCTCCACCAAATTTTCCAATTTGCTCGTGAGGAATGGTACCTTTCAATACAGGCACTTTCACTAGATTCTTTTTAGCATCTTCAATGCCTTTGGTGATTGCATCAGTTACTTCATTGGCTTTGCCCAATCCATAACCTACTACTCCTTGTCCGTCACCAACTACTACAATTGCAGAGAATGAAAATCTTCTACCGCCTTTTACCACTTTGGCTACTCGGTTGATAGCAACTACTTTCTCTTTTAATTCAGTATCTGTAGCCCGAATGGGTTTTCTTTTTATCTGAGACATATCGATTAGAATTTAAGGCCCCCTTCTCTGGCACCGTCAGCCAAAGCTTTCACGTTACCATGGTATAAGTAGCCATTACGGTCAAATACTACTTCAGACACTCCATTTGCTACTGCTCTTTCCGCAAGCTTCTTGCCTACTTCTTTGGATACAGATACATTGGTGTTGGCCTTAGCACCAAGCTCTTTGGAAGAGGCTTGTGCAAGGGTCTGACCTTTAAGATCATCCACCAACTGGGCATAGATGCCTGTATTACTTTTGAAAACTGACAGACGTGGTCTGGAATCAGTACCGGAGATTTTTCTACGGATACCTCTTTTGATTCTAAGTCTTCTGGAACTCTTATTAAATGCCATAACTTATTATTTTTTACCAGCAGTTTTACCAGCCTTACGTCTAACAATTTCACCAACAAAGCGCACACCTTTTCCTTTGTAAGGTTCGATCTTACGAAGAGAACGGATTTTTGCAGCTACCTGACCGATCAACTCCTTGTCAATTCCCTGAAGGGTGATGACTGGGTTCTTACCTTTCGGCGTGTCAGTTGCCAAAGAAATTTCTTTGGGAAGTGCCATAAAAATACTGTGTGAGTAGCCTAAGCTAAGCTCAAGTATTTGCCCTTGGTTGGAGGCTTTGTAACCTACACCGACCAATTCCAAATCTTTCTTGTATCCTTCAGAAACACCAATCACCATGTTGTTGATCAATGATCTGTAAAGACCGTGCAAAGACTTGTGTCTTTTGGATTCGGTAGGTCTCACAAGAATAATTTCTTGCCCCTCTACGCTCACCTGAATATCGGGATTCACATCCTGAGTCAGGGTACCCTTTGGACCTTTAACAGTGACAGTTCCATGAGCTGACACGTCTACAGTAACACCGCTGGGTATATTTATTGGTTTTTTACCTATTCTAGACATAATCGTAAATTAATATACGTAACAAAGTACTTCGCCTCCGATACCTTCGGTACGGGCCTCTTTGTCTGTCATTACCCCTTTAGAGGTAGAGACGATAGCGATCCCCAAGCCATTGATGACTCTTGGTAGCTCGTCGTGCTTGACATATTTTCTTAAACCTGGCGTACTCACTCGCTCAAGGCTCACAATTGCATTTTGCTTGGTAGTAGGATTAAACTTCAAAGCGATTTTGATAAGGCCTTGAGGTCCATTGTCTTCAAACTTGTAGTTTTGAATGTATCCCTTCTCGTGCAATACTTTGGTGATCTCCTTCTTGATGTTAGAGGCAGGTATCTCAACAATACGATGAGAAGCCTTGATGGCATTTCTCAATCGGGTTAGATAATCAGCTATTGGATCGGTCATGTTTTTCTATTGTCTAGCACCCCCGAATTGGGCGTGCAAAGTTACGAATTGATTTTTAGAATAAAAATTACTGTCGTTATTTTACCAGCTAGACTTAGTCAAACCAGGAATCTTACCCGCAGAAGCCATTTCTCTGAAAGTAACCCTGTTGATACCAAACTTTCTCATGTATCCTTTCGGACGACCAGTAAGTTTACATCTATTGTGAAGTCTTACCGGAGAAGCGTTCTTTGGTAATTTATCAAGTGCTTCGTAATCGCCAGCAGCTTTAAGCGCGGCTCTTTTCTTGGCATACTTGGCTACCAAGTGTTCTCTTTTTCGCTCGCGAGCTTTGATTGACTCTTTTGCCATGATTATTCAGGATTATTTTTGTTAACGAAAGGCATACCCAGAGCTTTCAAAAGCGCAAAAGCTTCTTCATCTGTAGCCGCAGTAGTTACGAAAGTGATATCCATACCAGTAATTTTAGTTACCTTCTCGATGGAAATCTCAGGGAAAATGATTTGTTCAGTAACACCTAGCGTGTAGTTGCCACGTCCATCAAATCCTTTGTCAGAAATTCCTTTGAAGTCACGTACACGAGGCAATGCCACAGTAGTCAAACGATCTAGGAATTCGTACATTTTCTCACCTCTCAAGGTTACCTTAGCACCAATCGGCATGTTCTCTCTCAACTTAAAGTTAGAGACCGCGATCTTTGACTTAGTAGCTACAGCGCGCTGACCAGTGATCAAAGAAAGTTCTTCAACTCCCTGATCTACCAATTTCTTGTCTGCTACTGCTGCACCGATCCCTTTATTCAAGACGATCTTGGAGAGCTTAGGCACTTGCATGATGGAAGAGTACTGAAACTTCTCCTTCAACGCAGGTACTACGTCATTCAAGTACGTAACTTTTTTTCTTGGATTAGCCATTGATCACCTCCCCAGTTTTCTTTGAATACCTTACTAATTTACCATTCTCGCCAGTCTTACGACCTGTACGAGTTGCTTCACCTGATTTAGGATCGACAAGCATCAAGTTACTGATGTGAAGCGCAGCTTCTTTCTTCTCGATACCACCCTGCGGCTTAGCTGCAGTAGGCTTCACGTGCTTGGTGATCATGTTGATCCCTTCCACGATGGCTCTTCTTTTCTCTGTATCAATGGATTGAACCTTACCGGTTTTTCCTTTGTCATCTCCAGAGATAACCTTTACAGTATCTCCAGTTTTGATGTGCAGCTTAGGCTGCTTATTGAATTTTCTTTCCATGATTAAAGTACTTCAGGGGCCAAGGAAATGATTTTCATGAACTGCTTTTCTCTGAGTTCTCTAGCTACTGGGCCGAAAATACGGCTACCTCTAGGCTCATCGTTGTTGTTCAACAACACGGCAGCATTGTCTTCAAATCGAATATAGGAACCGTCCTTACGACGAATTTCTTTTTTCGTTCTTACGATAACCGCTTTAGAAACGGTACCTTTTTTCATGTTGCTGGAAGATAGGGCTGACTTTACAGTCACGACTACTTTATCACCGATAGAAGCGTAACGCTTCTTAGTTCCTCCCAACACGCGGATGACCAATACCTCTTTGGCACCGGAGTTATCCGCAACGCTTAGTCTGGATTCTTGTTGTATCATGATTACTTAGCCCTTTCTATAATTTCAACTAATCTCCAACGCTTATTCTTGCTCAGCGGACGGGTTTCACTGATTTTAACCACATCACCTGGGTTGCATTCATTCTTCTCGTCATGAACCATGAACTTGGTAGTCTTGGCAACAAACTTGCCATAGATTGCGTGCTTTACACGACGCTCTACAGCTACAGTAATGGACTTGTCCATTTTGTTGCTAACGACTTTACCAACTCTCTCTTTGCGAAGATTTCTCTCAATCGTAGCCATTTTCTTTTCTGTTAGCTAGTTATTTGGAAACTAAAGCAGTTTTCAATCTTGCGATGAAACGCTTAGCCTCTCTGATTCTATTAGGATTCTCAATAGGAGAAATCGCATGAGCAAATTTCAATTTGCTCAGATTCTCCTGCTCGGCGACAATTCGCTCGGCAATGTCACTTGCTGAAAGTGATCTGATTTCAGTGTTTTTCATAGTTCCTGATTATTCAGCGTAGTCTCTTCTTACAACAAATCTCGTACTTACAGGCAGCTTCTGCTGTGCAAGTCTTAGTGCCTCTTGAGCAGTCTCCAGGCTCACGCCTGTAGCTTCGAAAAGGATTGTACCTGGCTTGATAACGGCAACCCAGTATTCTGGAGCACCCTTACCTTTACCCATACGAACCTCTGCGGGCTTTTTTGTGATCGGTTTGTCAGGAAAAATCCTGATCCAAACTTGACCTTCTCTCTTCATAGCTCTTGTCATGGCAATACGTGCTGCCTCGATCTGGCGAGAAGTAATCCATCCTGGCTCAAGGGATTTAATGCCAAAGTTGCCAAAAGAGAGCTCGTGCCCTCTTTGCGCAAGACCTTTGACACGGCCCTTGTGCATTTTCCTATATTTAGTTCTTTTCGGCTGTAACATGATTTCTCACTTGGAAAGGGAAAATTAGTTTCTTTTTCTGCGTTTTGGACCGTCTTTCTCACGTCCCTTTGGCGCTGGCGTACGCTGACCTTTCGGCTCGTTTGCTGCACCCTGGTTTGGAGAAAGGTCTCTTTTTCCGTACACCTCACCCTTGAAGATCCATACCTTGATGCCGATCAATCCGTACACAGTAAGTGCTTCAGATAGGGCATAATCGATGTCTGCTCTAAGTGTGTGAAGAGGAATTCTTCCCTCTTTGTACATTTCAGAACGGGCCATTTCGGCTCCGCCCAATCGGCCAGAAAGCTTAACTTTAATTCCTTCAGCGCCCACTCTCATGGTGGCTGCTATCGCCTGCTTCATTGCACGGCGGAAAGATATTCTAGCTTGAAGTTGCTGTGCGATAGACTCACCCACCAATTTTGCATCCATTTCGGGACGCTTGATTTCAAAGATATTGATTTGAATATCCTTGTTAGTGATCTTCTTTAGTTCCTCCTTAAGCTTATCTACTTCGGCACCACCCTTACCAATGACAACACCTGGTCTAGCAGTATGGATTGTCAAGGTGATTCTCTTAAGCGTACGCTCAATGATCACTTTGGCAATACCGCCTTTAGGTATTCTGGCAAGAACGTACTTACGGATTTGTTGATCTTCGTATAGCTTCTCAGCAAAGTCTTTCCCACCATACCAGTTGGAATCCCAGCCTTTGACTACACCAAGTCTAAATCCTATTGGGTTAATTTTTTGTCCCATAGTCTTTCTTAATTTGCCTTTTCGTTGTTTACTACTACATCAGCGGTAACTTCTTCAGTATTGAATGAATCAATAACGAGTGTTACATGATTGGATCTTTTGCGAATTCTGTGTCCACGTCCCTGAGGAGCAGTCCGAAGTCTCTTTAAAGAACGTCCTTCGTCAACCATGATGGTCTTTACGAAAAGATCAGCCTCTTCCAATTTCACTTCAGGATTTTTTGCTTGCCAGTTGGCTACCGCGGAAAGAACTAACTTCTCCAAACGGATTGCTGCGTGGTTGGGCGTGAATTTCAAAATACTAAGTGCCACACCTACGCGCTTGCCTCTCACCAAGTCTGCGACTAAACGCATCTTGCGAGGGGAGGTAGGAACATTTTTCAATCTTGCTAGTGCTTCCATGATTATCTCTTTCCTTTATCTTTTTTAGCAATGTGGCCACGGAAGTTACGAGTGGGTGCAAATTCACCCAATTTGTGACCTACCATGTTATCGGTTACAAACACAGGGATAAATTTATTCCCGTTATGCACAGCGAAGGTATGTCCTACGAAATCTGGGGAAATCATAGATTTTCTTGACCAAGTCTTGATGACAGATTTCTTGCCAGACTCGTTCATAACATCTACTTTCTTCACCAGGTGGTGTTCGATATAAGGACCTTTTTTTAATGAACGTGCCATAATTACTTAGATCTTTTGCTGATGATGAACTTGTTTGAATACTTCTTGGGAGATCTGGTTTTCTTACCTTTCGCAAGAAGCCCTTTACGTGATCTAGGGTGACCACCTGAAGAACGGCCTTCACCACCACCCATAGGGTGATCTACTGGGTTCATCGCAACACCTCGAGTACGAGGCCTTACACCAAGCCAACGCTTACGCCCTGCCTTACCCAACACAACGTTCATGTGATCTGCATTGGATACAGTTCCTACTGTAGCCATACATACACCAAGAATAAGTCTCATTTCTCCTGAAGGAAGCTTTACCGTCACGTATCTAGAATCTCTAGCTACGATCTGAGCATATCCTCCAGCACTTCTTGCCAATGCACCACCTTTACCTGGTTTCAATTCCACATTGTGTACAATCGTACCCATTGGAATGTTTGCCATGTGCATGGCGTTGCCCACTTCTGGGGCAACTTGCTCACCGGAAATCACTGTTTGTCCCACTTGCAAACCTTCCGGAGCGATAATGTAGGCCTTAGCACCGTCTGCATAATACAGTAGGGCAATACGGGCTGTACGGTTTGGATCGTACTCAATGCTCTTTACAGAAGCAGGTACACCAAACTTGTTACGCTTAAAGTCTACGATACGTAGTCTTCGCTTGTGACCACCACCAATGTAGCGAGCGGTCATCTTGCCTTCATTATTTCTACCACCTGTCTTCTTAACAGGAGCGAGAAGAGATTTCTCAGGCTTTGACGCAGTAATCTCGTCAAATGCAGGAGCTACTCTAAATCGGGTTCCTGGAGTTACAGGCTTTAATTTTTTAACTGCCATGATATTGATTCAATTAAAGTTCTCCGTAAAAATCAATTACTTCACCATCGGCTACTTGCACAATCGCTTTCTTGTAAGCATTGGTGAAGCCTGACACTACTTTATTGTTGGTGTATCTAGTCTTATGCTTCGCAGCATATCTCATGGTACGTACTGATACCACATGTACACCATACTTTTTCTCCACTGAAGATTTGATCTGAAGTTTGTCGGCAGTTTTTTCGACGATAAAGCCGTAAACTCCCTTTTCATTACCTGCAGATACTTTCTCCGTGATCAAAGGCTGTTTCAGAATTTCCATTGTCTTATTTCGATAAAATGGTTTCTAACTTACTTACAGATCCTTCGCAAAGTACCAATTGGTCAGCATGCAGGAGTTGGTAAGTATTTACATCATCTACGGTCACAACTTTTGCCTTGGGCAGGTTTCTGCTTGACAAAAACACATTCTTATTGTCTTCAGAAAGTACCAAAAGGGTCTTCTTGTCAGACAAAGAAAGGCCACTCAACAAAGCAATGTAGTTTTTGGTCTTTGGTGCATCAAACGACACATCCTCCAATACCATCAAACTATTTTCTTTTACCTTGTAGGCTAGCGCTGACTTACGCGCCAGTTGCTTCACTTTTTTATTTAGTTTGAAGGAGTAGTCTCTTGGTCTAGGACCAAATACTCTACCTCCACCACGGAAGTTTGGAGCCTTCAAAGATCCAGCACGAGCACCACCGGTACCTTTTTGCTTCTTGATCTTCTTAGTAGAACCAGCTACTTCGTTTCTTTCTTTTGATTTGTGAGTTCCCTGTCTCTGGTTGGCCAGGTATTGCTTCACATCCAGGTAAATGGCGTTATCGTTGGGCTCAATGCCAAAAATCTCGTCAGAAAGGCTCACCTTTCTACCTGTATCTTGTCCTTTGTGATTAATTACTGCTAATTCCATGGCTTACTTCTCCAGAATAACAAATGAATTTTTTGGACCAGGTACGGAACCAGAAACCAAGATTAGGTTTTGCTCTGCGTACACTTTCAACACACGTAGGTTGGCTACCGTTACACGATCACCACCTGTTCTACCCGCCATACGCATACCTTTAAATACACGAGAAGGCCAAGAACAAGCACCAATTGAACCAGGGTGTCTTCCTCTGTTATGCTGACCGTGAGTTTGTCCACCCACACCAGCAAAACCGTGACGCTTTACTACACCTTGGAATCCTTTACCTTTTGAAGTACCAACAGCATCCACGAAGTCACCTTCCTCGAATAGCTCTCCTGCACTTACTGTCTTTCCGAGTTCAACCTGACCCTTAAAGTCTCTGAACTCAACAACTTTCTGCTTAGGGGTGGTACCAGCCTTTTTGAAATGGCCGATTAGTGGCTTAGGAGTGTTTTTCTCCTTACGCTCACCGAATCCCAACTGCACTGCGTTGTACCCGTCTGTTTCAACGTTTTTTACTTGCGTCACTACGCAAGGACCAGCTTCAATTAGCGTGCATGCGACGTTACGTCCATCGGCACTGAAGATGCTAGTCATACCTACTTTTTTACCTATAATACCAGACATCTTTATAAAGATATTTTGATAACTACCCAAGGTATGTACACTTGGGCCCTTTTTAAGGACTGCAAAGTTACTGAAATAATATTTGGCAGCAAATCCCAACTCTACTATTTTCAATTAATTACAAAAAAAAATGCAGGCTGGCCGATCTTTCATCCGCCAAACCGGACCATTCCACCCCAAAAAAAAGGCCCCGCATGTGCGGGGCCTTTCTATTCTTGACCAAGATCCTCAGACTTTGATTTCTACATCAACCCCACTTGGAAGTTCGATTTTCATCAAAGCATCCACAGTCTTAGAAGAGTTAGAGTAGATATCCACCAGACGCTTGTAAGTACAAAGTTGGTACTGATCTCTCGCTTTCTTGTTTACGTGTGGAGATTTCAACACGGTAAACTTTTCTTTCTTTGTTGGCAAAGGAATAGGACCTACTACTACAGCTCCGGTCGCTTTTACTGCCTTCACGATCTTCTCTGATGACTTATCCACCAGGCTGTGATCGTATGATTTCAATTTTATTCTGATTTTCTGATTCATTTTCTTATCGATTAGGATTTTTCACCCTTTACTTTAGCAATTACCGCTTCTGCAACGTTGTTTGGAACAGGCTCATAGTGAGAGAAGGTCAATGAAGCTGTAGCTCTTCCTGAAGTGATTGTTCTCAAATCAGTTACGTAGCCAAACAACTCAGACAAAGGAACGTTGGCTTTAACTACCGTAGAGTTGCCCTTGGTATCCATACCTTTCATCATTCCTCTTCTTCTGTTCAAGTCACCTGTGATCGGACCAGTATATTCGTCAGGCGTAATTACGTCTACGGACATGATGGGCTCCAACAACTGTGGCTTACACTTTTTCGCAGCTTCTTTGAATCCAATTCTAGCAGCCAATTCGAAAGAAAGTGCATCCGAATCGACATCGTGGTAAGAACCGTGGAACAAGCGAACTTTCATGGATTCGATTGGATAACCAGCCAAAGGCCCATTCTTCATTGCTTCCTGGAAACCTTTCTGTACTGGCTGGATAAATTCTTTTGGAATTACACCACCTACGATACCATTGACAAAGTCCAAACCTGCCTTGATTTCTTTGGTCTCTGGATCTGGATCCTTAGGTCCCAATTCAAATACAATGTCTGCAAATTTACCTTTACCACCAGTCTGCTTCTTGTATACCTCTTTGTGTTCAACAGAAGCAAATAAAGCTTCTTTGTAAGCCACCTGAGGAGCACCTTGGTTGATTTCTACCTTGAACTCACGCTTCATACGATCGATGATGATCTCTAGGTGAAGTTCACCCATTCCTCGAAGGATCGTCTGACCAGTTTCATGGTCTGTATTTACTTGTAGCGTAGGATCTTCTTCTACCAATTTAGCAATCGCCATGCCCAACTTGTCTACGTCCGCCTGAGTTTTAGGCTCAATGGCGTATCCAATTACTGGCTCAGGGAATACCATGGATTCCAAGACCACCTTGCGCTTTTCGTCGCAAAGGGTGTCACCCGTTTTGATATCCTTAAATCCAACAACGGCTCCGATATCACCGGCTACCAATCGTTCGATTTGGTTCTGCTTGTTGGCGTGCATTTGGAATACACGAGAAATACGCTCCTTATTGCCTGAACGGCTATTGAATACATAAGAACCTGATTCCAATACACCAGAATATGCTCTTACGAAGCACAAACGACCTACGAATGGGTCTGTAGCAATTTTGAATGCCAAGCCAGTGAATGGCTCAGTCTCCACAGGGTTAATAGCTACTTCTTTATCCTCATCATCCAAGTCGGTAGCAAAAATGGCGTCTTTATCCAATGGAGAAGGCAACAACTCCATTACTAGATCTAGCATGGTTTGTACACCTTTGTTTTTGAATGAAGAACCGCAAACCATAGGTACGATTTTCATATCGATGGTCGCTGCACGCAAAGCTTTCAAGATTTCAGCTTCAGTGATAGAGTTTGGATCATCGAAGAATTTCTCCATCAAGGACTCGTCGTAATCAGCTACAGCCTCAAGCAAATGCTCTCTGTATTCTGCTACTTCGTCCTTCATGTCCTCAGGAATCGGAACCTCCTTGAAGGTCATTCCCATGTCGTGCTCATTCCAGATAATCGCACGGTTGTTGATCAAGTCAACTACACCGGTAAACTTATCTTCAGCACCAATTGGCAACTGCAATGGAACGGCATAAGAACCGAGCATTTCTTTTACTTGCTTGCACACCATCAAGAAATCAGCTCCTGAACGGTCCATCTTGTTGACGAAACCAATTCGAGCGACTTTGTAGTTGTCCGCTAGTCTCCAGTTGGTCTCAGACTGAGGCTCAACCCCGTCTACCGCAGAGAAAAGGAATACGAGTCCATCCAAAACTCTCAAGGAACGGTTTACTTCTACTGTGAAGTCTACGTGACCTGGAGTATCGATGATGTTAATTTGGTACTGGTTGCTTCTGTAATCCCAGAATACGGTGGTCGCCGCAGAGGTGATTGTAATCCCTCTTTCTTGTTCCTGAGCCATCCAGTCCATCGTAGCTGCACCTTCGTGCACTTCTCCGATTTTGTGTGACTTACCAGAATAGTAAAGGATACGCTCTGTGGTGGTCGTCTTGCCCGCATCAATGTGCGCCGCAATACCGATGTTTCGGGTAAATTTTAGATCTCTTGCCATTTCCGATTAGAATCTAAAGTGGGAGAACGCTTTGTTCGCTTCAGCCATTCTGTGCGTATCGTCCTTCTTCTTGACAGCGGCTCCTTCGCCTTTTGCTGCCGCGATGATCTCACCCGCCAGTCGGTCCATCATGGTCTTCTCTCCTCTTCTTCTAGAGTAAAGAATCATCCACTTGATACCAAGGGCCATTTTTCTTTCAGGTCTGACTTCCATAGGAACCTGGAACGTAGCACCACCAACTCTACGACTCTTCACCTCGACGGTGGGAGCTATATTGTTAAGCGCTTTTTTCCAAACTTCAAGACCATTCTCGCCTACTTTGTCTTCTACTTTTGCTACTGCATCGTAGAAAATGTTGTAAGCAATACTCTTCTTCCCGTCATACATCAGACAGTTTACAAACTTGGTCACCAAAGTATCATTGAACTTTGGATCAGGAAGAATATATCTCTTCTTTGGTTTCGCTTTTCTCATTTCTTTTTAAGGTCTTAATTATTTCTTTTTGCCTGGCGCAGCTGCAGGGGCACCCTTGCCAGCCTTAGGTCTTTTAGCACCGTACTTGGAGCGACCTTGCTTACGGTCTTTTACTCCAGCAGTATCCAATGCACCGCGGATGATGTGGTATCTTACACCTGGAAGATCCTTCACACGACCACCTCTGATCAATACGATAGAGTGTTCTTGCAAATTGTGACCTTCTCCTGGAATGTAAGCATTCACTTCTTTTCCATTCGTCAATCGTACCCTCGCTACCTTTCTCATCGCTGAGTTAGGCTTCTTAGGCGTCGTAGTGTACACGCGAGTACAAACCCCTCTACGCTGTGGACAAGCGTCCAAAGCCCGAGATTTTGATTTGAATTCCAGTGTATTTCTACCTTTTCTTACTAGTTGTTGAATAGTAGGCATTAACTGATTAAAATTTAGATAGTCTGTAAACTGTTATTTTTTGGAACGCAAAGGTACAAGAAGTAATAAGAGTAACAAAATTAAGCACTTATATTTTTGTTAAGCTTCTCCTGCTTTTCCAAAGGACATGGGAAAGGTAGGAGCGCCTCCACCTTGGTTGATTTTTCCAAAGGCAGCCTCGTATTTTTCAATATTTTCTTTCAGTGCAGCCAGCAAACGCTTGGCATGATCGGGAGTCACAATGATTCGTGATTTCACCTTTGCCTTGGGTACTCCTGGCATTAATCGGATAAAATCGATGACAAATTCCGAATTGGAATGGGCTATCATCGCCAAATTGGAGTAAACCCCTTCAGCAATTTCCTCAGGGAGCTCCACATTGATTTGCTGATCAAGTAACTGATTATCTTCCATGATTTTAAAGATTAAAAAAGGCCTGTAGAATACGTACAGGCCTTTTAGTTTGTTAGTAGTAGGTGTTAAAGAATCGCTTCGCTAGTAGCTTTAGCGGACTTCTTTTCCATATTTTCAGAAAGTGTGTCGTATTCTGCTTTGGATCCCACGATCATGCCCAAGATGCTTCGCTGACCGGTACCGGCAGGAATCAAGTGGCCCACAATTACGTTTTCCTTCAAGCCTTTCAATTCATCACGCTTGCCTCGGATAGCCGCTTCAGAAAGCACCTTGGTTGTTTCCTGGAAGGAAGCCGCAGAGATAAAGCTTTCTGTACCCAAAGAAGCAGCGGTAATTCCTTGCAAGGTTGGCGCAGAAACTGCCGTTTCGGCATCCATTACCTGAACCAACTTCAAGTCCTTACGCTTTAAGCTTGAATTTTCGTCACGAAGTCTTCGCGCAGAAATAATCATGCCTGGCTTCAAAGTAGCAGAATCACCCGCTTCAAGGACAATCTTCTTATCCAAGATGCTGTCGTTCTCCTCACGGAATGCCCACTTATCTACCACTTGATTTTGCAAGAAGCTCGTGTTACCAGCGTCAAGAATCTCAACCTTCTGCATCATCTGTGATACAATCACCTCGATGTGCTTGTCGTTGATTTTTACACCTTGAAGTCTGTATACTTCCTGGATTTCATTTACAAGGTATTCCTGTACTGCAGTTGGACCTTTGATCGATAGAATATCGCTAGGCGTGATGGCTCCATCAGAAAGTGGCTCACCCGCACGGATGAAGTCGTTTTCTTGAACCAAGATGTGCTTAGACAAGGATACCATGTACTTCTTGACCACCCCATCTTTAGATTCGATGATAATTTCTCGGTTACCACGCTTCACACCACCATACGTTACTACACCGTCAATCTCAGATACTACTGCTGGATTGGATGGGTTTCGAGCTTCGAACAATTCCGTTACTCGAGGAAGACCTCCAGTAATGTCTCGGGTTTTGCCAACAGAACGTGGGATTTTTACTAGGATCTGTCCAGACTTCACTTTTTCGCCTGATTCTACTGCCAAGTGGGCACCTACAGGGATGTTGTACGTCTTGGAATCACCTTTGTAATTCACGATAATCGCAGGGTTCTTCGCTCTATCTTTAGTTTCAATAATTACTTTCTCACGGAAACCAGTCTGATCATCAGCTACTTCCTTGTAGGTAATGCCTTCTACTACGGATTCGAATTCTACCGTACCGTCAAACTCAGAGAGGATGACCGCATTGTATGGATCCCAAGTACATAGTGACTCACCTTTGGTGATTTTTTGACCGTTTTTCACGTTCAAGACAGCACCGTAAGGCACGTGATTAGACACCAAGGTTTTTCCAGACTTCGCTTCGTTGATCTTGATTTCACCAGAACGTCCCATGACTACAGTAACTGATTCTCCGTCTCTGTTGGTAGTCTGTAAGTATCTCAATTCCTCTTCGAATTCAACTACTCCATCAAATTTCGCATTGATGCTAGCATCTACCGCCATGTTGGAAGCAGTACCACCTACGTGGAAAGTTCGAAGTGTCAACTGTGTACCTGGTTCACCGATGGACTGTGCAGCAATTACACCTACCGCTTCACCAGCCTGTACCATTTTACCGGTAGCTAGGTTACGGCCATAGCATTTCGCACATACACCACGGCGAGTTTCGCAAGTCAATACAGAACGAATTTCAACTTCTTCAATAGAAGACTCGTCTACACGCTTGGCTATTTCGTCAGAGATTTCAACACCTGCTGGCACAATGAGTTCATCTGTAGCCAAGTCATACACATCGTGTACGGACACTCGGCCCAAGATTCGCTCAGAAAGTGGCTCAACGATTTCGTCGTTGTCTTTCAAGGCCTGTACAACCAAGCCTCTCAAGGTACCGCAATCCTCTTCGGTGATGATCATGTCCTGCGCTACGTCTACGAGACGACGAGTCAAGTAACCCGCATCCGCAGTTTTCAAAGCGGTATCTGCAAGGCCTTTACGTGCACCGTGGGTAGAGATGAAGTATTCCAATACGTCTAGACCTTCTTTGAAGTTAGACAAGATTGGGTTTTCGATGATCTCCCCAACAGAACCTTGAAGGTTTTTCTGTGGCTTGGCCATCAACCCTCTCATACCTCCCAATTGACGGATTTGTTCTCTAGAACCACGGGCTCCAGAGTGCATCATCATGTAGATGGCGTTGAATCCTTGCTTGTCCTCTTCCATCTTCTTCATCAGATTATTCGTCAAATGAGAGTTGGTACGAGTCCAGATATCAATTACTTGGTTGTATCGTTCGTTGTCAGTGATTAGACCCATTAGGTAGTTGTTCCATACTTGGTCCACTTCCTCCTTGGCCTTAGCAATCATCGGCACTTTTTCGTCAGGAATGATAACGTCATTCAATCCCATAGAAAGTCCACCTTGGTAGGCCATCTGGAAACCTAAATGTTTGATATCATCCAAGAACTGAGCGGTGCGTGCGATGCCACACACTTTCACTACCTCAGCGATAATTTGCTGAAGCTTCTTTTTAGTCAATAGTTCATTTACATAACCTACTTCCTCAGGCACAAACTGGTTGAAGATCAATCGACCGGCCACCGTTTCGATGATTTGGTCTTTAATCTCACCAGTAGCGGTACGTACCTTTACCTTACACTTGATGTTGGCATGCTTGGAAAGCTGGCCTTCATTCATGGCAATGATTACCTCTTCTTGGCTGTAGAAGGTCATTCCTTCACCCAAGATTACCTCTTCAGGAGTAGATTTTTTGCCTTTGGTCACGTAGTACAAGCCCAAAACCATGTCTTGAGAAGGTACTGTAACTGGCGCGCCGTTGGCAGGGTTCAAGATATTGTGTGCAGAAAGCATCAAAGTAGATGCTTCCAAGATCGCCTCATGACCTAGTGGTACGTGTACCGCCATCTGGTCACCGTCAAAGTCAGCATTGAATGCAGTACACACCAATGGGTGCAACTGAATCGCTTTTCCTTCGATCAATTTAGGCTGGAATGCCTGGATACCCAATCTGTGAAGTGTTGGAGCACGGTTGAGGAGCACTGGGTGTCCTTTCAATACGTTTTCCAAAATATCCCAAACCACTGGATCCTTACGATCTACAATTTTCTTGGCAGACTTCACGGTCTTTACAATTCCTCTTTCGATCAACTTTCGGATGATGAACGGTTTGAAAAGTTCCGCAGCCATATTTTTAGGAAGACCGCACTCGTGAAGCTTCAATTCAGGACCTACGACGATTACAGATCGGCCGGAGTAATCCACACGCTTACCGAGCAAGTTTTGACGGAAACGACCCTGCTTTCCTTTCAACATGTCTGAAAGAGACTTCAAGGCACGGTTACCATCTGATCTTACCGCATTTACTTTTCTTGAGTTATCGAACAAGGAATCTACAGCTTCCTGCAACATTCGCTTTTCGTTTCTCAAAATCACCTCTGGAGCTTTGATATCGATCAAACGCTTCAAACGGTTGTTACGAATGATTACACGACGGTACAAGTCATTCAAATCGGAAGTTGCAAAACGACCGCCATCCAAAGGAACCAATGGTCTCAACTCTGGTGGAATCACAGGTACCATGCGAACGACCATCCACTCCGGACGGTTCTCGATACGCGTACGTGCATCACGGAATGCTTCTACCACTTTCAAACGCTTCAAGGCTTCTGCCTTACGCTGCTGTGAAGTATCGGTAGCTGCTTGGTGACGTAGGGAATAGGAAAGTTCGTCCAAATCCAAGCGAGCAAGCAACATTTCAAGTGCCTCAGCACCCATTTTTGCAATAAACTTGTTTGGATCGGCATCGTCCAAAAGGTGATTTTCCTTTGGAAGCTTATCCATGATGTCCAAGTATTCGTCTTCGGTCAAGAAGTCAAGGTATTGCACCCCTTCTTCTGCCTTCACGCCAGCTTGAACCACCACATAACGCTCGTAATAAACGATTTGATCCAATTTCTTGGTAGGCAAACCGAGTAGGTAGCCGATTTTATTTGGCAAGGACTTGAAGTACCAGATGTGCGCAACAGGTACCACCAATTCAATATGGCCCATGCGCTCACGGCGTACTTTCTTCTCCGTCACTTCCACTCCGCATCGATCACAAATGATTCCTTTGTATCGGATACGCTTGTATTTTCCGCAATGACATTCCCAATCCTTTACTGGACCAAAGATACGCTCGCAGAACAAACCGCCCATTTCAGGCTTGTAAGTTCTGTAGTTGATGGTCTCTGGCTGTGTTACCTCGCCATTGGAACTATCCAGAATTGATTCTGGGGAAGCCAAGCTGATGGTAACTCGGGAGAAATCGTTGTTCAGTTTTTTATTTTTTCTAAACGACATAGTTTTTTGAGATATGTTTAGGGCGGTTGCCCGCCCCATGAGCCAAATTAATCCAAGGTAATTTCAAGAGCCAAGCCTCTCAATTCGTGAACCAATACATTGAAGGATTCAGGAATGTTTGGCTTAGGAAGGTTTTCACCCTTCACAATCGCTTCGTACGCTTTTGCTCTACCGATTACGTCATCCGACTTCACGGTCAAGATCTCTTGAAGAACATGGGATGCACCGAATGCTTCGAGTGCCCAAACTTCCATTTCTCCAAATCGCTGTCCACCAAACTGTGCCTTACCACCCAGCGGCTGCTGTGTGATGAGCGAGTACGGTCCGATGGAACGGGCGTGCATCTTGTCATCTACCAAGTGACCCAATTTCAGCATGTAGGTAATACCCACAGTGACTGGCTGGTCAAAACGGTTACCACTCAAACCATCGTATAGGTAGGTTCTTCCGAATGCTGGAAGTCCTGCTGCCGAAAGTTCTGCAGATACCTCATCCAAGGTAGCTCCATCAAAGATTGGCGTAGCATATTTCTTTCCAAGCTTCTGACCTGCCCATGCAAGGACGGTTTCGAAAATCTGGCCAATGTTCATTCGAGAAGGTACACCAAGCGGATTCAACACGATATCCATCGGCGTTCCATCTTCCAGGAATGGCATGTCCTCATCGCGAACGATTCGAGCTACGATACCCTTGTTTCCGTGACGACCTGCCATCTTATCACCCACCTTCAGCTTGCGCTTCTTAGCGATGTATACTTTGGCAAGTTGTACAATACCTGCTGGTAATTCGTCTCCCACTTCCAAAGTGAAGCGGTCGCGCTTGAATCGGCCAGAGATCTCGTTACGAGAGTTGGTGTAGTTTTTCACCAACTTCACGATCAAACTATTGGTATAGCTATCTTCAGTCCACTCGTCTAGAATGATGTCCGAAACAAGATTTGCTTCCTCCGGTACATTGTAGTTAGACTCGTCTCTGTACGGGTTCTTCGCTGGGAAGAGGTTGCTTTCAATGTTTTTGGCATTGAA
>JBJOOF010000090.1:0-10346 GCA_046051425.1 Bacteroidota bacterium | reverse complement strand
GGCTGCTTGCTTAATTTTTCGCTCAAAATCGTTCAACAATTGAATCAGAGCAGCTTCTGTCTCTGCAAGTTCGCTGAGTCCAGCAAAACTCTCGGCTGAAAGTTCCACTCCAATTTGTTCGGCTTTTCTTAAAATGGCCGCGATGCGAGCATGAGAATATTGAATAAATGGTCCTGTATTCCCTTGGAATTCGATAGATTCCTGTGGGTTGAATAGCATGCGTTTTTTCGGATCCACCTTTAGCAAGAAGTACTTAAGGGCACCCATGCCTAGGATTTCATACAGCTCTGTGGCTTGGGCCTCCGTAAATCCTTCAATCTTTCCAAGCTCTTTGGTGTGCTGAGCAGCAGTCTCAACCATTTCTTCCATCAATTCATCCGCATCCACTACTGTACCTTCCCGTGACTTCATCTTGCCTGTGGGCAGGTCCACCATGCCATAGGAGAGGTGGTACAAGCCAGGACCATAGGAACGCCCGAGTTTGCGCATGATTTTAAACAAGACGTCAAAGTGGTAATCTTGTTCATTACCAACCACATACACCGATTTATTGATTTGGTAATCCTGGTATTTTAAATCTGCGGTACCCATATCTTGGGTGATGTAAACCGAGGTGCCATCGCCTCTTAGTACTAGTTTTTCATCCAATCCCTCATCTGTCAGGTCTACCCAAACCGATCCATTTTCTTTTTTGAAAAACACTCCTTTTGCAAGCCCTTCTTCCACAATGTCTTTGCCAAGCAAATAGGTATTGGATTCGTAATAGGTCACGTCAAAATCCACTCCCATGCGTTGGTAGGTGGCATTGAATCCTGCATATACCCATCCGTTCATTTGATTCCAGAGGGCAATCACATCCGAATCCTGGTCTTCCCATTTGCGAAGCATTTCTTGCGCCTCCAGGAGGAGCGGAGCATTTTTCTTGGCTTCCTCTTCGGTTTGTCCTGACTCCATCAAACTTTTTTGCTGGGCTTTGTAATGCGTGTCAAAAAGTACGTAGTATTTTCCTGCTAAGTGATCCCCCTTCAGTCCAGAGGAGGATGGTGTTTCTCCTTTTCCAAAGTGCTGGTAAGCAACCATGGACTTGCAAATGTGAATGCCCCGGTCATTGACCAGGTTGGCCTTGATTACCTCGTAACCGGCTGCTTTCAAAAGTTCAGCAACGGAATACCCTAAGAAATTATTTCTCAGGTGACCGAGGTGCAAGGGCTTGTTGGTATTGGGAGAGGAATACTCTACCATGACCTTTTGGCCATTGCCTGGAAGTTGACCAAAGCTTTTGGAAGAATATACTTGTTTGAATAAACTAATCCATTCCTCCTGAGCGACTACCAGATTTAAAAATCCTTTGACCACATTGAAATCTTTCACTGCGGCCACATGTGTTTTCAGGTAGTTACCCAGCTGGGTGGCTGTTGCTTCAGGACTCAATTGAGATTGCTTCAAAAAAGGAAACACCACGAAAGTGTAGCTTCCCTCAAACTCTTTTTTGGTGGGTGCCAAACTGAGTTGGTCTAGTGCAATTGTCGTTTGGAAGCAGGAAGTGAAAGCATCTTGGATGCCTTGAAGTATGGAATCTTGAAAATTCATGGTTTTGCGATTTACCCAGAGAAAGCGACAATGAATCCAAATCAATGGATTGATTCAGTTTATGCAATCACTTGGTAGGGCGAATTTAAGACGGCTTCTTGTAAAATGTGGCACCGGAAGCCATTTTAAATGAAAAAGGGACTGAAAGTTTACGTGTTATGGGCTTCATTTGCCCTCTCAGTTGTCCTAAAAGTGATTGACCAAAGACTTGGTTGTAATCTCTAGTACCTCGAAGGCAATCTCAGCCATCGTATTTTCACTGTCTAGGGTAGGATTTACTTCTACAATCTCCCAGCAGCAAACACGTTTGTCTTTGATAAGTTCGGCATTTAATTGAATGGCTTCCTCTACTGTTAATCCATTCGGTACCGGGGTACCAGTGCCCAAAGAGATGGACGGATCCATGCTGTCCACATCAAAGGAAATATACAGTTGATCGCAGTCCTTCAAAAGCTCCAAGGCTTGCTTGGCAACTTCAAGAACTCCAAGTTTACGCACTGTATCTGTGGTAAAATTGGTGATGCCATACTTCTTTATCAAGAAGTCTTCCGGTTGCTCCGTGTCGCGAACAGAAATGTAGACAATGTCCTTCGGGTCGATTTTTGGGGAATCGCCTCCTATTTTTTTAATTCGATCCCAATAAGCACGTGTTTCTGGGGATGGCTGATTGAGCTGACATTCCAGGTTGTCCAAGTGGGTCGCCATGGCCAAAGGCATGCCGTGCATATTTCCTGAAGGCGTGGTGTAGGGCGTATGGAGATCGGCATGGGCATCAATCCAAATCACGCCTAGTCGCTTGTCTGGATGAGCTCCTTTGATGCCCATGATGGTACCTGCAGCGGTGCTATGGTCACCTGCGAGGACTATCGGAAACTTCTTTTCTAATCGGAGGGACTCAATGGTAGAATATACATTTTTGACTACCTGATACACGCCATCGATGTAATTGGCAAAAGGGTGTTTATTTCCTTTCCACAGGAAATTATTGGCATCGGGTACGCTGATGGGTTCAAATTGGGAGAAAAAATTTGACTTTTTGTCCAGGCTGGCAATCTTGAGTGCATCCACTCCTAAGCTTGCTCCTCGGGTTCCGGCAGCAATTTCCGAACGAACTTCGACCAATTTAATCTTACGCATCTCTAGGGTATAGTTGGGTTTTCTTTTGTAAATCTAGGTAAAAAACGAGCACAAACCGAGCCTAGGAATCGGCTTAGTTTTCAACAAATGGCAAATGAAAATCGAGCTTTGGTAAGTTGTGAGCTGATTAAATTTGTAAGCATTGTGGATTAAAAAAATAATAAAAAAACAGGTTGACTATTACCTAACTTTTATCAAAACAATTCCTTCTAAGAATTTGTGGTTCAAAACTTTGGTAACCGTCAATAAAAGCGCAATTTTTGCAGCCTTATTTACACGCTTAGACCATTTTGGTAGATGAATAGATACATTGATTTGATCCAGCAGACCTTTGATTTTCCAACCAAGGAATTCACGGTAGAAAACAACCAGCTGTACTTCAACGGGGTAAATTTGATGGAGATCATAGAAACCTATGGTACTCCCCTGAAGCTTACCTACCTGCCCAAAATTTCGGAAAACATTCAGCATGCCAAGACCTATTTCGGTAATGCCATGCAAACCCATAACTATCAAGGGAAGTATACCTATTGCTATTGCACTAAATCTTCACATTTCAGTTTCGTTTTGGATGAGGCATTAAAAAATGACATCCACATTGAGACCTCTTCCACCTTTGACATTCCCTTGGTGCGAAGCTTGTATGCCAAAGGCAAAATCCGAAAGGATACCTACATCATTTGCAATGGCTTTAAGCGGGAGAAGTACAAGCAGTACGTGAGCGAACTACTCAACGACGGCTTTGTCAACTGCGTGCCCATCTTAGATAACTTAACTGAAATTGATTATTACCTCGAGCACGTGAAAGTTCCATTTCAGGTAGGCATTCGAATTGCTTCAGATGAAGAACCCAAGTTTGGATTTTATACCTCCAGATTGGGCGTTCGCTACAATGACATCATTTCCCTCTACGAGGAAAAAATAAAGAATAATCCTCAGGTAAGCTTGAAGATGCTTCACTTTTTCATCAACTCAGGGATCAAGGATACGGCGTACTATTGGTCTGAATTGACCCGCTTCATTCAGAAGTATGTGGAGTTGAAGCGTGTAGCACCTAGTTTGGACTCCATGGACATTGGAGGAGGATGGCCGATTAAGACCAACGTGTTTTTTGATTACGATTACCAGTACATGGCTGATCAAATCGTCAAAAACATCAAGTGGATGTGTGCAAAGAACAACACCACTGAACCCAATATTTTCACTGAATTTGGAAGTTACACCGTAGGAGAGAGTGGGGCTGTACTGTATTCCATTTTGGAGGAAAAGCTTCAGAACGACAAGGAATTGTGGTACATGATTGATGGTTCCTTCATCACTCAACTCCCAGATAGCTGGGGATTGAATCAAAAGTACATCATGCTTGCTGTGAACAACTGGGAAGAAGAATACCACAACATTTCCTTGGGAGGATTGACTTGCGATAGCATGGACTATTACAATTCAGAAGCGCACCAATTCAATATCTATTTGCCCAAGCTAGTGGAAAAGAAGCAGCAGTACATTGGCTTTTTCCATACGGGTGCCTACCAAGAGTCACTGGGCGGCTATGGAGGCATTCAGCATTGTTTGATCCCAGCACCTAAGCATGTGCTGATCGATCGGGATGAAAAGGGTGAGGTCAAGCACTGGTTGTTTGCCTCAGATCAAAAAGAAGAAAGTATGCTGAAGACCTTAGGATACTAAAAAAAAAGACCGCCGTGGCGGTCTTTTTTTTGGATTAACCTTTGGCTTCTTCCTTGATCGGAAATAGGATGGAAGCTGCTACTGAGATGATTAATACTCCTCCGACAATCGATAGCGAAAGGGGAGAAGTGATATGGTAGAATGGGGCAATGATCATTTTAAATCCAATGAAAGCCAAAATGATGGCTAAGCCGAACTTCAATCGGCTAAACATGTGGATGAAGTTTGCCAATAGAAAATACAAGGAACGAAGCCCTAGAATTGCAAAAATATTTGAGGTATACAGAATGAATGGATCATCCGGAGCAATGGCAAAAATGGCAGGAATGGAATCCACTGCAAAAATCAAATCCGTAAACTCAATCACAGCGACTACAACTAGGAGAGGGGTAGCCATTTTGACCCCATTTTCAATCGTAAAGAAATTTCCACCATTGTATTCTTTACTTACCTTAAATAGCTTGTGGATTACTTGGGCTCCTGGGCTTTTGCTAAAGTCTTTGTCGTGATCGTCTTTATCGCTTGCAAACCAGGACTTAATACCTGCATAGATCAGGAAGAAGCCGAAAATGGTCAGTACAGCATTGATTTTTACATTTTGTCCAAACAAATTCATTTCTGGTAAAAATGTAAGGTTGATTAGGCCAACCCCAGCAAAAATGAAGATGGCCCGCATCAAAAGTGCACCAATAATGCCCCAAAAAAGCACCTTATGGTGTAATTCTCGGGGAACATTGAAATACCCAAACACTAGAATAAAGACAAATAGGTTGTCGACCGAAAGCGCCTTTTCAATCCAATAAGCAGCTTGGTATTGAGAAAACTTTTCCAAAGCGTATTTCTCATCGGTGACGATGTAGACGAAAATACTGAAAATCATGGAGAAGCCGATCCATACCACAGACCAAATGGCTGCTTCTTGGTTGGAAATCACGTGATTTTTTTTGTTGAAGATGCCTAAGTCGAGCAACAACATGAATAAAACAACGACGGTAAATCCAATGATGATGCCTGGATGATTGATTAGGTTGTCCATATAGGAGAATAGTGGGGGTACTGAATATAGTTTGAACTTCAAAACTACGCCTTTTTTTTCTTACCCTTATCGGGCTTAGGCTTGGGTAGCTGATTTTTTAGTCCAAGTACGCATCGAAGTAGGCAATGGTTTTGACTAAGCCTTCTTGAAGCGAAATTTGAGGTTCCCATTTGATTACGCTCTTTGCTAGTTCTATGTTTGGTCGGCGGCGAAGCGGGTCGTCTTCCGCTGCTGGTACGAAAGCAAGCTTACTCTTACTGCCAGTCAATTCAAGGATGAGTTTGGCAAGATCCAAAATGGTGCATTCGGTAGGATTCCCCACATTTATTGGACCAGTAACTCCTTTTGGAGTAGCCATCAGCAGGCGCATGGCATCGATGGTATCGTCTACGTAGCAAAAAGAGCGGGTTTGAGTACCATCCCCAAATACAGTGAGGTCTTGACCTTGAAGCGCCTGGAGAATTAGGTTAGAGACCACCCGACCATCGGTCGCACTCATCCGTGGGCCATAGGTATTGAAGATTCGCATGACCTTGATATCCACTTGATGCATTCTATGGTAATCAAAAAACAAGGTTTCTGCACCGCGTTTTCCTTCATCATAGCAGGCTCTAGGTCCAATTGGATTGACGTTTCCAAAATAGGATTCGGGTTGAGGATGAACTTGTGGATCACCGTATACCTCTGAAGTCGAGGCTTGAAAAATCTTTGCGCCTGTAGGTTTGGCTAATTCAAGTAGGTTCAAGGATCCAAGTATGGAGGCTTTGAAGGTTTCGATGGGAAACCGCTGGTACAATTGAGGCGATGCTGGACATGCTAAATTGTAAATTTCGTCTACCTCGATGTTGAGAGGATGCGTCACATCCTGATTTAGAAGTTTGAAATTAGGTTGGGAAAGTAGATGGCTGATGTTATGCTCTGAACCAGAAAAAAAATTATCCAAACAGGTGACCTGATTTCCTTCTGCCACCAACTGATCACAGAGATGACTTCCTAAAAACCCTGCTCCGCCACTAACTAAAATTCGTTTCATCTACATTGGGGTTGAACCCTTTATTCCGGTTTGGATTTGCCGCGCGAATAGGCAATTACAAATCATACTTTTTAGAATCTTTACAAAAGTACGTTAAAACCAGTCGGTTTTCATCGTAAGGGTAGGGTAGTTGGTTGATGCAAAGCGCTCCACTATTCCTTTTAACTTAACGAGTTCGTAGGCAAAGGTGTATCGGGCGGTTTCGATTTTTCCCAAATGGAAATCTTGTTCCTTGCTACCCATATCCAAGGCCTTTTGAGCAGTAATAGCTTGCTTGAGCCACATCCAACCGTTGCAGAGGAAACCTGCTCCTTCCAAAAAGAGTGTTGCATCCGCCAGGTAATACTCTGGGCCTTGGTTTCGCTTAAAGAGAACTTGCGCTGTTCCTGTGGCGAATTCTTGACAGTAAGTTTCAAAAGTCTTTCCAAGGTCTTCTAACTCGGGTAGGTTTCTTGCTTCCTGAATTGTGCTTTGCAGCTCTTTTTGAAGCATTTTCCAGCCCAATCCTTCATGGATTAGCAGTTTTCTCCCCAATAAGTCTAGCCCATGAATGCCGGTGGTGCCTTCGTGAATCGGATGGATTCGGGCTTCCCGATAGTATTGCTCCACTGGGAAATCGGTCGTGTAACCGGCTCCTCCAAGTACCTGAACGGCCATGGAAGTGCTTTGAAGTCCCATTTCGGAAGGGAAGCTTTTGGCAATTGGAATCAATAGGTCCAACAAAGCTTCTAATTCTCCTTTTTTTTGAGGGTCAATTTCCTGTGATAGTTTATCTCCTAGTAGTCCACAGAAAATAAGTAAAGCCAAAGAACCTTCCGTCATGCTTTTTTGGAACAAAAGCATGCGTTTCACATCTGCATGTTGGATGATGGGTACCTGGGGTCGGTTTGGTTCCTTATCGCTGATGTTTCTTCCTTGGGGACGAACTTTGGCATAGCTCAAGGATGCCTGAAATGCTGCTGTAGCAATGGCTGTGGCATTCATGCCTATTCCAAGTCGAGCCTCATTCATCATTTGGAACATGTACTTTAATCCTTGGTGTGCTTCTCCAACCAAGTATCCCTCGCAAGCAGATTCGCTGCCGATCATCAGATGGACGATGGGAGCGCCCTTGTAGCCCATTTTATGGTAAATGCCCTGGGTCAGTACATCATTCGGAGTGCCATCCAATCGGATTTTTGGCACCACAAATAAGGAGATGCCTTTCGTTCCTGCTGGTGCTCCTTCTATGCGTGCGAGCATCAAATGGATGACGTTGTCACAGGCATCGTGATCTCCTGCAGAAATGTAAATTTTTTGCCCTCTAATGGAATAAACACCTTCCTTTGAGGTGGGTATGGCTAGTGTAGTCAAGTCAGAAAGAGAACTTCCCGCATCAGGTTCGGTCAAGGCCATGGTTCCCTGCCATTCACCCGAATACATTTTGGGGGTATAGGCATCTCGAAGTGCGGATGAACCAAAGGTTCGAATCAAGTTGGCCGCCCCAGTAGTTAAAAAGGGAAAAACACTGGCTGAATAATTGGCTGCCTGAAGGATAAATCCTGCAGAGAGATGCAGCGTCCAAGGAAGTTGCTGTCCACCTTCTTCGTAAGGAAAAATCGCATTGATCCAGCCATCGGCTCCAAACTGACGGATAATGGACCGCATTTGGGGATGAACCTTCACTATCCCATTTTCCAATTGGGGTTCATTTCGGTCCATTTCCTTGAAAATGGGAAATAAGGATTTTTCGGCAATTTGGGCTGCAGCATCCAATACCAAGGCAAAGGTTTCCTTGGAATGGTCAGAAAAGTAGGGATACTGCAGCAATTCCAAGCAATTTTGATTTTCAAACAACTGGAAATGCAGATCTCTTTTGGAATAGAAGGTAGCCATGAGTTATTCTTTGGAAGTCAAATAACGGATTATTTTTGCTGGATTTCCTCCAATAACTACGTCTGAAGGGAAACTTTTTGTGACTACTGCTCCTGCAGCGACCACCACACGGTCTCCCAAGTTGACCCCAGGGCAAATAATTGCACCACCACCAATCCAAACGTCAGATCCGATGCTTATGGGTTTCCCATACTCCCAAAGTTCACCTCTAGTTTGGGCATCCAAAGGGTGTGTTCCCGTGTAGATCTGGACGGCTGGGCCAACTAAAACACGATCTCCAAGTTGGACCGAACAAACATCCAACACCACACAGTTGAAATTGAAAAAGCAATCTTCTCCCATCTGAATGTTGTAGCCGTAGTCGCAGTAAAAGGGGACTTCGATCCAAGGGTTTTTGCCAGCCTTGCCTACAAGTTTTCGAAGTAAGGATACACGATTTTCTGATTCAGCCGGAGCAGAGGCGTTTACTAATTGCAACAGTTCTCGAGCCTGTAGCCTTTCTTGGACCAATTCTGGATCGGAGGCCTGGTACAATTCTCCAGCGAGCATTTTTTCTTTTTCCGACTTCATAGCCTCGTTTTGCTTTTCAGAAATTGCTTTCGACTAGCCTTTTTGCTGTTTGTTGGACACCCATACCAAGGCTTCTTCCACTCCACGGAGTTCGGCGAGTCCTTTGAGTCTTCCGATGGCGGTGTAACCAGGGTTTGGCGATTTTTTATTCAGGTCATCCAAGATTTGATGTCCATGATCTGGTCGCATAGGAATTCGCTTTTTTCGTTTTTCTTGCCAGATCAAAACCTCTTGAATTACCGCGACCATGTCTACATTGCCCTCGAGGCGGTTGTCTTCGTAGAAATTTCCCTCGGCATCTCTTCTCGTACTTCTTAGGTGGAGAAAATGAATTCGCTCCCCAAATTCCCGTACCATGGCAGGTAAATCATTGTCTTCCCGTACGCCATAGCTGCCGGTGCAAAAAGTAAGTCCATTGTGCAGGTTGGGGGTTTCACTGAGGATGCGTCGTGCATCTGCCGCAGTGCTGACCACTCTTGGCAATCCATACAAGGAGAAAGGAGGATCATCCGGGTGGATACACAAGTAGCAGCCCACTTCTTCTGCTACGGGTGTAATGGCATCCAAGAATAGACGTAAATGCTCTGCCAATCGCTTGGCATCAATGCCTGCATAGGTCTTGAGCATTTCTCGGAATTCTTCCAGAGTAAAGCCTATTTCTGAGCCGGGTAGCCCCTTGAGAATGTTGTCCAAAATCAATTGTTTCGATTCGGGACTCAGGCTTTGGTAGTACGCTTCTGTGGCTTCAATTTCTTCTACTGAGTATTCCAAGCGAGATTCAGGCCGTTGAAGTATAAATAGATCAAAAGCAATGACTGCCTTTTTCTCATAGAGCAAGGCTTTGGCGCCGTTGGGAAGGAGGTATTCCAGGTTGGTCCTTGTCCAATCCAAGAGAGGCATAAAATTATAGCAAACCGTAAATACTTCCTCTGAAGCCAAATTTCGAAGGGTTTGCTTGTAGTTTTCAAGGAACTGTAAGTAATCTCCGCTTCTCGTTTTGATTTGTTCATGGACAGGTACTGATTCCACCACCGACCAGGTAAGCCCTGCTTTTTCAATTTCGTTTTTTCTCAGGCGGATTTCTTCTCGAGACCAAACCTCCCCATTGGGAATGTGGTGAAGCGCGGTGACGACACCTGTGGCACCTGACTGACGGATATCTTGAAGGCTCACTGGGTCCTTGGGTCCGTACCAGCGCATGGTTTGTTCCATTCTGTAGGTCATGGAAATTTGATTTTTTCGGTTAAAAGCAATTCAATTTAAACTCCTGCATAAGCACTAAAGCCACCATCAACGGCGACCACGCTGCCTGTGACAAAAGCTGAAGCGTCACTGCATAGCCAATGTAATGCCCCTAATAAATCTTCTGGATTACCAAATCGATCCATTGGGGTATGGCTGATGATCTGCTGGCCACGT
>JBJOOF010000089.1:0-16725 GCA_046051425.1 Bacteroidota bacterium | reverse complement strand
GGGCTCCAGCCGTAGTGAAAATCAAGGTCAGCACTGGCGAAGAGGTGGGAGTCCTACTCGACGGACAAGCCTTAGGCATCGCATTTTCGGATTACAGTTTCAATGCCGATGAATCCAAGGCCCTCTTGGCTACGGATGTGGAATCCATCTACCGCCGTTCCTCCAAAGGGATTTTTTATGTAGTCGATATCGCATCTGGCCAAAAGCAGCAGCTAATGCAAGGAGAAAAAATCTCCTATGCCACCCTTTCTCCGGACAACAATCAGGTGGCTTTTGTCAAGGACAACAACCTGTATGTGACCGATCTCGCCACCAACAGCGTCACACAGCTGACCTTCGATGGGGAAAACAACCGCATAATCAACGGGTCTGCAGACTGGGTATATGAGGAGGAATTTTCCATGGCCCAAGCCTTCAAATGGTCTCCAGATGGAAAGAAAATTGCCTTTATCCGATTTGACGAAAGCGAGGTAACGGAGTTCAACATGCAAACCTGGGGCTCTCTCTACCCAGAAGACTACAAGTTTAAGTACCCCAAGGCAGGTGAAAAAAATGCATTGGTTTCGATTCATGTCGTAGACCTCGCCTCCAAAAAAGTACAAAAAATGGATGCGGGTCCTGAAGCTGATCAATACCTGCCGCGCATGTACTGGACCCAAGACCCAAATCAACTGGCATTTATTCGCCTCAATCGACTTCAAAATCAGTTGGACCTCTTGCAGGCCAACGCGAGCACAGGAGAAAGTAAGCTCGTGCTATCCGAAACTTCCGCCACCTATGTGGACTTGGACTACAACGACGATCTACAATACCTCAGCGATGGCAAGTCCTTTATCCGCACCTCTGAAAAGGACGGGTTTAAGCACATTTACCACCATCAGCTCGACGGAACTTTGATTCGCCAGGTGACCACTGGTCCTTGGGAAGTGAGTTCTTTGGTAGGAGTGGATGAGAAGGGCAAAAAACTCTATTACCTGTCCACCGAAAAATCCCCTATGGAACGTCACCTTTATGTGGTCCAGTTGGATGGTAAAGGCAAGAAATCGCTGAGTCCGCTTGCGGGTAACTACAGCATCAACATGAGCCCTGACCATCAATTTTTTATCGCTTACCACAGCAGTGCGGCTAGCCCTGTAACTGTAACGCTCAACGAGGCGAGCGGAAAGACCTTGAAGGTGCTTGAAGACAACCAGGCCTTGAAAGACCGGATGGCGACCTTTGCCCTCGGAAAAAAGGAATTTTTCACCTTCCCAACCATAGACGGCACCACTCTCAACGGGTACTTGATCAAGCCTGCAGACTTTGATCCCAACAAAAAATATCCGGTGCTTGTCTATGTGTATGGAGGTCCTGGCTCTCAAAATGTACTCAACTCCTGGGGAGGATCCCGAGACTTTTGGCACCAGCACCTGGCCGCAGAAGGCTATCTCGTAGCCAGTATTGACAACCGGGGCACGGGTGCTCGAGGTCGTGACTTCAAGCATTCCACCTATGCCAACTTGGGCAAGTTGGAGACCATTGATCAAATCGAGGGCGCCAAGTACTTGGCCAAGATGCCTTTTGTCGATCCTTCTCGAATTGGAATTTGGGGCTGGTCCTATGGGGGCTACATGTCCTCCCTTTCCTTGATGATTGGCCATGACGTATTTAAGGCTGCCATCGCGGTGGCACCGGTGACTACCTGGAGGTACTACGATACAGTCTACACCGAGCGCTACTTGCAGACGCCCCAACTGAATCCTGCAGGCTACGATGACAACTCGCCCATCACCCATGTAAATAAGTTGAAAGGAAACTTCTTGCTGATTCATGGCACGGGAGATGACAATGTCCACTTCCAAAATGCGGTGGACTTGGTCAACGCCCTGATCGCAGCTGACAAGCAGTTTGAATCCTTTTACTACCCCAACCGCAACCATGGGATTTCGGGTGGAAATACCACCTGGCACCTGTACACGCAGATGACCGACTTCCTGAAGCGAAAGTTGTAAAAATTCTGTTCTTAGTGAAGTATTCCGTTACAGAATGTAGTTTGAATCGATGGTGAACTATATAAACCACTTTGACGTATACCCGCTAAATAATTCCAAAAGTGGAATCGTACTTCACCTAAACCAAAGTCCTATGAAAATTCTGATTTTCTTCCTCGCCAGTACATTTTTGGTGACTTGTTCCTTTGGACAATCCACCTTTAAACGAAATGACGTTTATTTTGAAGCAGGCGGCAATGGTCTTTTTTCTTCCATTAATTACGAGCGACAACTGACACCCCAACCCGGGCTTGGGGTTAGAATTGGGTTGGGATTTTATACAGAAAATGCATTTTATTTGACCATCCCCACCGGTGTGAATTACCTTTTCAAATTGAAAAAGGACAACTCTTTTATTGATGCTGGACTCGGGGCAACCTGGACGCGTGGCAATGGGGAATTGTTTATCGTTGAAGACCCTTCCAATGGAGAGAATTTTGTAAGTTTTGTACCCAGTATAGGTTACCGGAAGCACACGGCAAACGATGTAATGTGGCGGATCAGCCTAGCCCCTGTTGCCAATAGATATGGACTGGTTCCATGGCTTGGGTTTTCAATAGGAAAACGGTTTTAATAGTAATTACACTTTTCAGAAACGGGCGTGGTGTAAAGGCTACGGTTATCAGTAATCGTACCCCTAATCATTAGCCCCAGTTTCTGAATGAGTTGATTTCTCATTAATAGTTTGGCAAGAGGCTTTTTTGACTTTTAAATAAGACCTCTTTTTCTAAAAAAGTGGTAAATTCCCAAAAAGCGAAAAAATGAAAATCATTCTTGAACTTCCCGAAAAACCAGAACTTCAAAATTTGGACGTTACAGGATACCTAATCGCCAAACTTTACCAGGATGGTCTCCTTTCTGCTGGACAGGCCGCTCAGGTTTTAGGAATAACCCACAAAAAGTTCTTGGAAAGTTTGGGAGGGTTTGGCGTTTCTGTATTCAGTGAATCGGCTGAAGATTTTTTGAATGATGTGAAAAATGCTTAGTATCATTCCAGATACAAGTTGTCTTATTCTTTTAACTAAAATAGAAGCCCTCCAGTTACTTTCCTTGATGTATGGAAAGGTTCTGATTCCTGAAATTGTAATAAAAGAATTCAAGGAAACTCTTTCAATTCCACACGAGATTATCAATTGCCAAAACCCTATCCTCCTTAAAAAATTAGAGAATCAACTAGATTCAGGTGAAGCCGCTGTTATCTGTGCTGGGTTAGAACAGAAAGAAGTAATCGTAGCCATTGATGATTTAAAGGGGAGAAAAATGGCGGCTAGTTTTGGATTAAGTGTTACTGGCACCCTTGGAATTTTAGTTAAAGCGAAAAGAAATGGCCTCATCCCTATTTTGGAACCTCTAGTTGAAAAATTAATTCACGTCGGGATTCGAATTTCTCCAGAGGTACTAGAAGTGATACGAAAAGACTATCCTTAAGCAATCTTGATTTGGTCCAAATAGAACTTCATGCGGCTATGTTTTCTGGCTAGAAATTCAATCTTCTCAATTTGATCGAGCTTGTGGTTGTAGAACACCTCCACGTATTCATCCCCGAGTAAGTATAAATTCACCTTGTGCCGGTAGTAACGGATAGCCACCACAAAGCTGCCCTCTAGGTAGAGGGTTTTGATCTTTTGTGAAATCGATAGGCGGCTAAACTCTTCTTTATGCATCGTTACTAGATAAACTAGACTTAAATCTAATTAAAACAGGTAGAAATTTGGCCTCCAAACGGCAAATACTCCACAAAAAAGCCCTCTTTCGGAGGGCTTTTTTGATTATTCTTTTTTGTGAGCATCCGCTTTTGTACCAAGATCCAGAAAACACCAGTTGAAGTTCAAGTAAATGAGCCGTGGACCGTGGACTGTGGACCGTTGACAAATTTCTGCCTAATGTGCCGCTGTTTGGAAGTCTTTGATGGCTTCACTAAAATCTAGTACGGGCACTTGCTTCACCTCTTTGGCGACAATGCTTACTCCTGCTGCCGAGCGATAGCCTCCGGCACAGTGAATCAATACAGGCTTATGCTGTGGAATTTCATGCGCTCGCTCTCGGAGTTCGGGTAGCGGAATATTCAAGGCTCCGTCAAAAATCGGAGTGCCTGCCTTTTCATCCCGGCTACGAATATCTACTAGGGTATAGGCCTCAGGATTGGCTTTGAATGCAGCAAGGTCAAAAGAGGTTCCGGTTGCTATCATCCCTGCGGGATTGACTAGGGCACCGGCGATGCCTGCTTCGTAGCCGATTTTTGCTGCTTTTTGAATCAAGATCTCGAGTTCGGCCGCAGTATCCGCCACCAAAAAGAATTTCTCTTCTGGACCCACAATGGAACCCAGCCAGGTTTCAAACTTACCGCCGTTCATCAGGTTGATCGCTCCAGGAATGTGGCCTGCCACAAAGGAGGCTTGCTTTCGGGTATCGATTACCAAGGCGCCGGCAGGAAGGGTAGCTCCTTCATTCCAAATAGACACCTTAGAAATGGATTCCTGGTAAGCAGGTGCTCCTTGTTTGTTAAGGTCTACTGCGTATCCAAAATACTTGGGAATATAGGGCTGTCCTTGGAGCAGCGTGTTTACAAATGTTTGCTCATCTTGATCTGCAAAGGCCCAGTTGGTGGCGCGCTGCTCCCCAATAGTGGATTGGCGCGCATCACTCAAATTTTTGCCACAAAGGGATCCTGCTCCATGTGCCGGGAAAACCAAGACATCATCTGCCAAAGGTTTTAATTGCTGCTGAACTGTATGGAACATCATTTTGGCCAATTCCTCTCGCTGTGCGGTCAGGTTGCCTGCCTTCTCGCGCAGGTCAGGGCGTCCTACATCTCCAATAAATAGGGTGTCTCCGGAAAACAAGGCATGGTCTCTTCCCTGCTCGTCACGAAGTAGAATACTAATGGAATCTGGAGAGTGTCCAGGCGTATGCAGCGCCTGTAAGGAGATGGCGCCTAAGGGAAGCACATCTCCCTGATCAAAGGATTGGTGGGGGTAGGCCGCGCCAACCAATTTGGATACATAAATCGTAGCGCTTTCTTGGCTATGAAATTCCAAGTGGGAACTCACAAAATCTGCGTGTGGGTGGGTTTCAATGACTGCTACAATTTGCCCTCCTTGAGCTTGGGCAAAGTCTCGGTAAAGTTGTGGATTTCGTCCTGGGTCTACCAAGGCTATTTTACCTTGACTTAGAATCGCATAGCTGGCATGGGCCAACCCTTCGTCATAAAACTGCTGAATGTGCATAAAAGGAGCAATAGGTTAGAATTAGAGTAAAGATACTGTGCAGCGGGAAACTGTTCATCTCTGACAAGAAGGAATATTTAAATGAGAAGTTTCTTTTTGAATTTATACCGTTGAGAGCTAAACTTGAAATTGATTACAGAAATTCCCTTGAAACGAAGTTGTTTTTCTTTCGCCTCACACCTTTTAGTGTGCATCATTGCCCTTCTCCTTTTAGGAAGTTGCAAGGGTAGCAGAAGGTTAGCCAACTCCTCTCCGGAGTTTACCATCATCCAAACTGCCAAGTCCTACAGCGGTACACCTTACCGCTATGGGGGTACGACACGATCCGGCATCGACTGTTCCGCGCTCGTGTATCATTCCTTCGCTGCAGTGGGCGTCAATCTCCCAAGAACCTCCACCGAGCAAAGTAAACTAGGGGAAAAAGTTCCTTTGAATAGCGCTCGTCCAGGCGATGTGCTATTTTTTGCAACTGGAAAAAAGAAAAAGGAAGTCTCTCATACCGGAATTGTAACCGAAGTAAAGAATAAAGAGGTCCGATTTATTCATGCTTCGACTTCTCGAGGTGTCACGGAAGACTACTTAAGTAACTCATATTGGACCAAAGCATTTTTGTTTGTAAAGCGATTGGAGACAAAGTAGTCGAAAGTAGAGGGCCAAAATCGAAGCGGACCACAATTTCCTAGTTCAATTCTGAATAATTTTTCCAAATATCCTTTGGTTTCAGCCTTTTCTAACTAATTTTGCGGTCGAATTAAAAAAGAGTCTCTTTTTACCTTTCATCAAATCAAATGGCAAATATTGGAAAGATAACTCAGGTAATCGGCCCTGTAGTGGACGTATCCTTTGAAGGCGGAAAACTGCCCAACATCTTAGACGCGCTAGAACTCACCAAAGAAAATGGCCAAAAGGTCGTTTTGGAAGTGCAGCAGCACCTAGGTGAAGACCGAGTAAGAACCATCGCAATGGATTCTTCAGAAGGTATGGTTCGTGGCATGGAAGTGAGAGATTTGGGTCAGCCCATCTCAGTACCAACTGGCGAAGGCATCAAAGGCCGTCTTTTCAATGTAGTAGGTGAGGCCATCGACGGCTTACCACAATTGCCTGCTGGAAAGAGACTTCCAATCCACCGCTCTGCTCCTAAATTTGAGGACCTTTCAACTGCTACCGAAGTATTATTCACCGGTATCAAGGTAATCGACTTGATCGAACCTTATGCCAAAGGGGGTAAAATTGGTCTCTTCGGAGGTGCAGGGGTAGGCAAAACGGTATTGATCCAGGAATTGATCAACAACATCGCGAAAGCTTATTCTGGATTGTCTGTATTTGCAGGCGTAGGAGAAAGAACCCGTGAGGGAAATGACCTTTTGAGAGAAATGATCGAGTCAGGCATCGTAACTTACGGTGATGACTTTATCCATAGCTTGGAAACTGAAGGCGGATGGGATCTATCCAAGGTAGATCTTAAGAAGTTGGAAGAATCCAAAGCAACATTCGTATTTGGACAGATGAACGAGCCTCCAGGAGCACGTGCTCGCGTGGCCCTTACTGGTCTTACCCTTGCGGAATACTACCGTGATGGTGACGGATCAGGTCAAGGAAAAGACATCTTGTTCTTCATCGACAACATTTTCCGATTCACTCAGGCAGGTTCCGAAGTGTCTGCACTTCTTGGACGTATGCCTTCTGCAGTAGGTTACCAGCCAACTTTGGCAACAGAGATGGGTGCCATGCAGGAACGAATCACCTCTACTAAAAATGGTTCAATCACTTCCGTACAGGCCGTTTACGTACCTGCGGATGACTTGACTGACCCGGCTCCAGCGACCACATTCGCTCACTTGGATGCGACTACCGTATTGTCTCGTAAGATTGCGGAATTGGGTATCTACCCTGCCGTGGATCCACTTGATTCTACTTCTCGAATCCTCTCTCCAGATATCTTGGGAGACGATCACTACAACTGTGCGCAGCGCGTAAAGGAAACCCTTCAGCGCTACAAGGAACTTCAGGACATCATTGCCATCTTGGGTATGGAAGAACTTTCTGAAGAAGATAAGCAAGTCGTACACCGCGCACGTCGTGTACAGCGATTCTTGTCTCAGCCTTTCCACGTAGCCGAGCAGTTTACCGGTCTTAAAGGAGTATTGGTAGACATCAAGGATACCATCAAAGGATTCAACATGATTATGGATGGTGAACTTGACCACCTTCCAGAGGCAGCCTTCAACTTGGTAGGAAGCATCGAAGATGCTATCGCTAAGGGCGAGAAGTTGCTTGCAGAAGTAAGCTAAATTTACCCTACTCACAACCTAGACTAGCTACTTGCGAGTCTAGGAAGTTGAGAAGACCATTTACAGAAGACCGAATACGCTATGCACTTAGAGATCGTTACGCCAGACAAAAAAGTTTTTCAGGGAGAAGTGAGTGAAGCTACCTTTCCTGGAGCTTTGGGCGCGTTTCAAGTCCTGACCAATCACGCACCGATTGTCTCTGCCTTGGCTAAAGGCCCTGTTTCCTTCACTACTGCTGAAGGCAAACAGTCTTTCCAAGTAGAAGGCGGCGTGGTGGAAGTAAAGCAAAATACCATCGTGGTCTTGGCTGAAAAAGTTGTAGACTAAGTTTTATCACCCCCCCCCATTTACATTAAAGCCCAGCAGTTCCTGTTGGGCTTTTTTCTTTTGTATGTATCTGCATCCTTACCAATCACCAAAGAAAACAAGGTTGAGGTTCAATTCGATGGGCTGTGGACAGTGGACCGTTAGCCGTTGACCAATTTTTTGATTTTGCCTTGGAATTAAAAAGATAACCTGTACATTTGCAATCCGAAAGGAGGTGTACAGCTATGATCATAATCAACATTAAAGAAAACGAATCTATCGATAAGGCGCTTAAGCGTTTTAAGAAGAAGTTTGACAAAACCGGTGCGGTTCGTGAATTGAGAGCCCGTCAGGCATTTACTAAACCTTCTGTAAAGAGAAGAGATCAAGTAATTAAGGCTGCGTATAAGCAAAAACTTCAGAATGAATTCATGAAGTAAGCGAAATCCGCCTACCCATATCAAGCACCAACTTTCAGTTGGTGCTTTTTTTTGTCTTTGCCATTCACTTGGGATTGAATTGATTTTTACGAACTGACTTTTAGCAGAAAAGGAATCCGATTAATTCCTTATCTTAAGTAGCAAATTGGTCCCATGATTGATTCTTTTATCAACTACCTCGAATACGAAAAAAGGAGCAGCCCTCATACGGTGCTCGCCTACCGCAAGGACTTGGAACAAGCACAAGATTTTGTCCAGCTTTCCTTTTCCATCGAGGACCTCTCCCAATGTACACATCCTGACTTACGGGCTTGGATCATCGACCTCGTGGAGCAAGGCATGAGCCAGACTACGGTCAACCGAAAGTTGGCAACCCTGCGCTCCTACTACAAGTTTTTGATGCGCTCCAAAATCATACTCAAGGATCCCACCTACAAGTTAAAGTCGCTGAAAACCCCGAAAAAGCTTCCGGAGTTTTTGCAGGAAACCACTATCGAATCCGTTCTGGAAGAAGAGGTCTATGCGCCCACCTTTGAAGGGCAACGGGACCGGATGGTACTGGAGTTTCTCTACCTCACAGGGGTACGTCTCTCTGAGCTCACCGCCTTGAAATGGAAAGACATTCAGCTCTTTGACGAACAGGTAAAAGTGCTCGGAAAAAGACAAAAGGAACGAATCATCCCGCTTACTAAATCCTTGATCAGCCACATTGCGGACTATAAAAAGGTAGTGGAGGCACATTTCAACTCCGTGCAGGGGGAAGACTACTTTATTCGAAGCAATAAAGGAGAAAAAGCCTATTCCATGCTGATCTACCGCATCGTAAAGCAGTACCTAGATCTTTTTGCACAAAATTCGAAACGCAGCCCCCACTTGTTACGTCATACCTTTGCAACGCACCTATTGAACAAAGGGGCAGACTTGAATGCGGTCAAGGATTTACTCGGCCATGCCAACCTCGCCGCTACCCAAGTCTATACCCACAACTCCATGGAAAAACTGAAGGCTGTGTTTGAACAAGCACACCCGAAAGCATAAGTATTCACATGTTTAACCCTTAACTCCCCAAACGATGAAACTACAGATGCATTCCATTCACTTCGACGCAGATCAGAAATTGATCGATTTCATTCAGAAAAAGGCAGATAAGCTGGACACCTTTTTCGATAGCATTTTGGATGGGGAGGTGTTTTTGAGGCTAGATAAAAACGAGAAAAATCAAAACAAGCTCGTGGAAATCAAATTGAATGTGCCAGGGAAACAGTTTTTCGCCAAGCACCAAGACGACTCCTTCGAAGCGGCTGCAGATGAGGCGATAGAGGGATTGCGAACACAACTTCATAAATACAAGGAGAAAATCGTACTCTCCAAGTAATGGACCTTAGCCCCGGAAGTAACACTTTCCGGGGTTATTTTTTTTCAAGCAAGAAATAGCTACGCCCCTGCTTAATCCGAAGTTCCTCTCGCTCTGCTGAACTGCTTGCCAATAAAAAATCTGGAATCGCTTTCGAATCTAAATCAGTGCTTGCCACATGCACATTATAGCCCAAGGTATCCCATTCGGAAAGTAAACGGTCCTCCAGGATCAAGTACCTGAAGTCTTTGGCTTCTTCCTTCCATCCGTCCCGAGAGAGGTCTACTAGGCCGTAGGCAGGACCCAAGCTCATTCGAATCTTCGAGCCCTCATGTAGGCCGCCCGCAAAGCCAATAGGGGCATCCACCCCTAGCTGCTCCACTGCCTGTTTCGCCTGTACCCCTTGGTGGGGTAAGGAAATCAAACGCGTAATGCCACTCACTTGGAAGAACAGAAATAGGATGGAAAGCGCAAGCACTTTTGGAGGCAGGACGGCAGACTGAAGAAGTGCCCATACCCCATATCCTAAAAATAAAACCCCAAAAGCAAGATAGACGAAAGACCAACTATCCCCTGAACCAGTTCCAAGCAGCCAGGCGTTCACCCCAACCACAAGCGCCACCAAAGAAAGGAGGAAGACTGCGGCCACCTTCAGCCCTTTTGCTCGATCTAAGCCACCGCCACGAACCAGAATCCAGGCAAGCCATAGCGCCAACACTGGCGCGACGGGCAACAGGTAGCGCTCGTAAAATTTGCTCGTAAGCGCGCCCATCCCCACAATCGCCAATCCCCAGAGCAGTGCAAAAACAAAAAATTGGGGGTTTTCCTTCCAGGCAGTCGCCAAAGTGCGCTTCAGTTTTGGGATCGCCAAGGCTACCCAAGGGAGAAACATGCCTACCAAGAGAAGAGATGCCACCGTTCCATTTTGGAGTACCAGCAACAGGCGGGAGGTCACACGCGTACCCACCTGATCTTCTAAGAAACTAGCGAGAAAGACAGGGCCATGGAGCTGCCACATGGCGACAAACCAAAACAAGGCAATGCCTAGTGCTAGAAGCAGGGCGGGGAGATACAGCAATTTTTTCCAAGAAATCCGCTGCCAGGGATTGAATCGTAAATACAAGATGCCAATCCCTCCAAGAGCCACGGCTGGAAGTCCCTTCACTTCAAAGGCCAAAGCCAAGCCCAGGTACAGCAGCCACAGAAACTTGCTCTTTGCCTGCTCTCCATCCCGGAGAAGCCCGGCAAAGCCCAGTGCACTACCTGTAAGGGTCAGCACCAAGAGTACATCAGGTATGGAGCGAGTAGCAGCAAAAATTAAAATGGGATTGGAGGCAGCAATCAAGGCTGCAGTTCCTGCAATCCTCCGATCCCCAAATACTGTTTTGCCTAGGAGGTAAGTTAGGCCCACTGTAGCGGCCCCTGCCAGCAAAAAAAAGATCCGTGAACCAAAGGCATGTACACCAAAGAGTTTGAATCCTGAAAGCACCGCCCAGTAGGTCAAGATCGGTTTCTTGAAACGCAACTCCCCCGAACCCAAGTAAGTCGTCAGGTAATCTTCTGTCTGCAGCATCTTGACCGCCGCATCCCGGTAGTAAATTTCATCGGGGTAATGCAGGTGAAAGTCTAGGGCAAAAGGTCCCACCAACCCACAAAAAAGGAGAAGTAGCACCCAGGGATTGGCTATCACAGCAGAGGATTGAGCAGCGCGCATGCCCAAAGATACAGTAGGTAGCTGGGATTTTTGGAGGGTTTTGATGCAAAAACAAGAAGCCTTTTGACCAAATGCGGTTAAAAAGGTACTTTTGAGGATTCCTTTGCTCCTATGAACCAGCCACTTTTATCCGTCGTCATCACCGTCTACAACGAAGAAGATAACATCCAGCCCCTCTTACAAGCCACCTATGCCGCCCTCTCGGGAATGGACTATGAGGTCATCTTGGTAGAGGATGGCAGCACGGATCGCACGGTGGCTGAGGTGAAAAAATACGCGAATACCCGAACCAAGCTGGTGATTTTTAACCGCAACTACGGGCAAACCACCGCGCTGGCGGCAGGCATTGATCAGGCCACAGGGGAATACATTGCGACCATGGATGGGGATTTGCAAAATGATCCAACCGACCTTCCAGGCATGCTTCAAAAAGCAATCGACGAAGAATGGGATGTGGTAGCAGGGCGCCGAGCCAACCGGAAAGATGGATTTGTGCTCCGTAAAATCCCTTCCAAAATTGCCAACTGGATCATTCGAAATTCCACCAACGTACACCTCAAGGACTATGGCTGCACGCTTCGGGTGTACAAGGCCGACATTGCCCAAAACATGGGGCTCTATGGGGAACTCCACCGCTTTATCCCGGTACTTGCCAAGCAAGAGGGAGCAAAGATGACCGAAGTGGATGTCAAGCACCACCCCCGAATTCACGGTACCTCCAAATACGGACTCAGTCGTACCTTCAAGGTGATGTCCGACTTGATTCTGATGCTGTTTTTTCAAAAATATTTTCAGCGCCCCATCCACCTGTTTGGTGGGCTTGGACTTCTTGCCTTCCTTCTAGGAGGGATAATCAATGTGTACCTCTTGGTTCTAAAAATCATGGGCGAAGACATCTGGGGACGTCCCATCCTGATCCTTGGATTCATGTTGATCCTAGCAGGTATCCAACTGATCACCACTGGAATCATTGCAGAGATCATCGTCCGCACCTATTTCGAATCTCAGGACAAGAAAACTTACCGCGTCAAGGCCCTCTACACCGGGGTGCAGGAAGTGCAAACGTCCAACTAAGGATTCCATGTCCCAACTCAAAAACCAGTTAAAAACTGCCCTAAAAATTCTCCTTACAGGAGGGGCTTTGTACCTGGTTTTTCAGAAAATCGATACGGACAACCTGCTGCAGCTCTCCAAAACCCTCTCTTGGGGCTGGTTGATTCCTGCCATCGCCCTCTTTGTAGGGAGCAAGGTGGCTACCGCTATTCGGCTCAACCATTATTTTGCCAACATATACATTTCCTTAAGTTTCTGGGAAAACTGGCGGCTTTACCTAATCGGCATGTTCTACAACCTATTCCTCCCTGGAGGGATTGGTGGAGACGGTTACAAGGTCTATCTCTTGAATAACCAATTTAAGACGCCCGTCAAAGAACTGCTGAGAGCAAGTCTACTGGATCGACTTGGAGGGCTGATTGCCATTCTCGGCTTGCTTTTTGGAATCCTATTCCTGATCGACATCCCCCTGCCTTTTGGCGATCCTATAGTAGGCAAAGCGCTGCTAGTTGTAGGATTGTTAGGGGTGGTTCCTGGATTTTGGCTAGTTCAAAAATGGTTCTTCTCCAATTTTCTCTCCTCCTTTTGGCAGGGAATCTTCTGGTCCTTGGTTGGCCAGCTTGCCCAGATGGCGGCTGTGGTCTGCTTGCTAATGGCCCTTGGGGTGCAGGATAAATTTCTGGCCTATCAGGCGGTATTTTTACTTTCCTCAATCGTGGCGGTATTGCCGCTGACGATAGGAGGGGTAGGAGCTCGGGAACTCGTGGTGGTCTATGCCCATTCCTATGCAGGGATTCAAGAGACCGAAGCAGTGGCATTTAGTTTGCTTTTTTTCCTGATTTCGGCTGCGGTATCCCTCTCAGGGGCATGGGTCAAGTGGAAAAGAGAATAAATTTCTACCTTTACGCAGATTCTTCCCGCCCATGACTAGAGCCGAACTTTTTGCCCAAATCCAACAAAAATCTTCTTTCCTCTGTGTAGGATTGGATCCAGACTTGGAAAAACTCCCCGCCCACCTACAAGGTGAGGCCGATCCGATTTTCTCCTTCTGTCAGCAAATCATTGAAGAAACGGCAGACTTTGCGGTAGCCTACAAACCTAACACAGCTTTTTTTGAAGCCCAAGGGGCCAAAGGCTGGGAAACGCTCGCCAAGGTAGAAGCATTGATTCCCAAGCACCTCTTTTCGATTGCTGATGCCAAGCGCGGAGACATCGGCAATACGGCCACACGCTATGCGGAAGCATTTTTTAAGCACATGAACTTCGATTCCATTACCGTTGCCCCCTACATGGGCAAAGACTCCGTGGCTCCCTTTTTGGAATTTGAGGGCAAATGGGCGATCCTTCTTGCCTTGACTTCCAACCCCGGGTCATTGGATTTTCAACTCCTTCAAGACGCTTCAGGCAAAGCGCTTTACCAGACCGTACTTGAAAAAAGTCAGGAATGGGGCAGCCCCGAAAACCTCATGTATGTGGTCGGTGCCACCCGAGGCGAACTCATTGGGGAAGTGCGCAAGCAGGTGCCCGAGCATTTCTTTTTGGTGCCTGGTGTAGGTGCACAAGGCGGCAGCTTGGCCGATGTGGCTCGCTTTGGAATGAACTCCCATTGCGGTCTACTTGTAAACTCCAGCCGAGGAATCATCTATGCCTCCAAGGAAAAGGATTTTGCGAAAGTAGCGCGTAGAGAAGCCCAAAAACTTCAGGAAGAAATGCGCGAACTACTCGATCGCTATTTGAAGTAAGTAACTCCAAGTTTCAGATTCCATTTTTTTAATGCAACCCCTCACCACTTGCATATCGGAGGGGATTTGACTATATTTCATTTACTTTTTAACCTTATTTTTTATGGACTTTAAAGAAGACTTTTTACAGTTGGTATGGAAATACCAGTACTTTGACCGCAAAAATCTAACGACCACCGATGGGCAAGCCCTTGAAATTCTTCAAGCCGGCCATTCCAACTCCCTAGAAGGGCCTGATTTTCGAAATGCATCGGTAGTCATTGGAGGCATCACCTTTCACGGCCATGTGGAAGTACACCGTCAGGCTTCGGAGTGGAAGCAGCATGCCCACGATACTGACCCTGCCTACAATGCTGTCGTCCTGCATTTGGTCTGGGAAAACGACCGGCAAGTTTACCGGCAGGACGGCACCCCCATGCCTACGCTGGAGTTGAAAGGAAAGATCTACCTGGACATTTGGCGCAACTACCAGCAACTGCTCGATTTTCAGATTGACCTTCCCTGTGCCCATGCCCTCGCTGCAGTCCCAGAAATCCTGCGCTTTTCCGCTTCCGAAAAGGCTTTGGTCGAACGCCTCCACGAGAAATCTCAAGGGGTACTTGCAGTACTTCGAACCACGCAGGGGGACTGGGAAGAGACGGCCTACCGTTGGCTATTTCGCTGCTTTGGCTACCATACCAACCGCCTGCCTATGGAAGAACTGGGCCAATTGCTTCCCTACACGCTTCTCAAAAGACACCGAGAGCAGCTGCAGCACCTGGAAGCCATGCTCTTGGGTCAGGCAGGTCTACTGCCTGAGGATTCGGAAGATGCCTATGTGCAGCAACTCAAAAAAGACCATGATTTTTATCAGAAAAAATACGGCTGGCCAAAAGGACTTACCCGACAGCATTGGACTTTTTTGGGTGCTCGCCCAGCCAACTTTCCTACCCTGCGGCTGGCACAATTGGCAACCGTCTTGGTACAAGCCCCGCATTTGTTCTCCACAATTTTAGAGGAATCTGGAGACTTAACTACGTTCCGGAAAATCTTCCAAAGCCCTCCCTCCCCCTATTGGCGGCAGCACTATACCTTTGGCAAGCCAAGTAGCAAAGTCACCTCCAACGGCCTTTCTGAGCAAAGTGTCCAACTTTTAGTCATCAACTTTGTGCTCCCAATCTGGTTTGCCTATGGTGAATTCCACGACCAGGAGGAGTGGAAGGAGCGTTGCTTTTCCCTTCTTCAAAGCATGACAGCCGAGCAAAATTACGTACTCCGCAAGTTTGTGCGACATGCCTGGATTCCGGAAACGGCCTTTGATTCCCAAGGCATGCTCGAACTGTACCGAAGGTATTGCAGTGCTCAAAAATGCCTTTCCTGCAAAATCGGTCAAAGCCTGCTCCGGAGCCCTTCCAAATGAACCGTTGGACAAACGCCACAATTCCTGTATTTTTGTACGAATTACCACTTCCTAACCCATGGACAAACCTGTCATCATTCTCGGCGCCAAAGGCATCGCCCATCCCGCGCTAGAAATTTTCAATAGCAATCAAGTGATTGTGTATGGATTGCTAGATGAGGACAGCAGCCTTCATGGTACCGAAATCAATAACGTCCCTGTACTTGGCGGCACCGAAGACGAGGGATTCCTAAAGTTGATCGGTAAAAAAACCGAAGCCTTTGTTGCGGTGGACGATACCAAATACCGCAAATTTCTGGTGGAACTTCTGCTGGAAGACCGAAAGATGCAACCCATCAATGCCATTCATGAGCGCGCCTACATCTCCACAGATGCCGCTTTAGGACATGGCAACTTTATCAATGCACAGGTGACTGTGGGTGCTGGGGCGAAAGTAGGAAGTCACTGCATTTTCCATACAGGAGCGATTATCGAACACAAAGTAACCGTGGAAGACTACGTTCAGGTAGGCGCAGGATCGATCATCAATGCCGATGTGGTCTTGGAAGAAGGCGCATTTATCGGTTCAGGCGTCACCATCGTCTCCGGTGTTCGCATCGGAAAAGGTGCCCGCGTAGGTGCTGGATCAGTGGTGATCTCCTCAGTCGGAAAAAACGAGACGGTGTTTGGTAATCCGGCGGGGAAAATAAAATAGAAATACGAAGTGGGAGTTACCTGCCTGCGGTAGGCAGGCGAAGTACGAAACTGAAAAAAATATCGAACATCGAACGCCGAGTGCAGAATGTTGAAGTGGGAAAAAGTACAAAGTACCAAGTACGAAGTACAAAGTAGGGATTAGTAGTTAGAGCAAAATGCTGCCTTTCTACCACAGACAGGATTCTGAAGAATCTTGCCTGCCTACCGCAGGCAGGGTACCTGGTACTTCGTACTTTGTACATTCTATTTATAAGTCAAAAGAGTATACTTAAACAACCAAACACCCTGCCGAAACAGGGCTCTAGTTATGGAAAACACAAATGACAAACCCTACAGCATCCTGCTGTACTATTGCTACGCAGACATCTGCAATCCTGAAGAATACCGGGAAGAGCACCACCTCTTCTGTGTAGCAAACAACATCCGAGGCCGAATCATCATTTCCGATGAAGGGCTCAACGGAACAGTTTCTG
>JBJOOF010000088.1:0-6148 GCA_046051425.1 Bacteroidota bacterium | reverse complement strand
AATGAGGACTTTGAAAACTGTGTGCATCACCTCCTTCAGTCCAAAGGTCGATTGGTCATCACGGGTGTTGGAAAAAGTGCTTGGATAGCGAATAAGTTGGTGGCCACACTCAATTCCACTGGTACCCCGGCACTCTTTATGCATGCTGCCGATGCGATTCACGGAGATTTGGGAATGGTACAGCAAGACGATACGGTGCTTTTCATTTCCAAATCTGGGAATACTGCCGAAATCAAGGTGCTCTTGCCTTTGGTCAAGCAATTGGGAGTAAAGGTAGTAGCCTTGGTTTCCAATACGCAATCCTATTTGGCCGAACAGGCTCATTTTGTGCTAGATGCGACCATTGCCGAGGAGGCTTGTCCGCACAATTTGACACCGACAACCAGCACAACTGCCCATTTGGCGCTAGGAGATGCCTTGGCCATCTGCCTTTTAGAAGCTAGAGGATTTACTTCCTCCGATTTTGCACGTTTCCATCCAGGGGGATCCTTGGGGAAGCAATTGTATTTGAAAGTAGGGGACTTACTTTCCAAAAACCAGATTCCAACGGTTCAGGAGAAGGCCAGTGTGGCTGAAGTGATTGTGGAGATATCGAGTAAGCGTTTGGGTGCTACTGCAGTAGTGGATGATTCAGGAAGCCTCAAAGGAATCATTACGGATGGGGATTTGCGACGAATGCTCCAGAAAACATTGGCGATTCAAGACTTGCAAGCTTCAGCGATCATGACTATAAATCCCAAATCAGTTCAGGTAGACGATTATGCAACGGCAGCTTTTGCCCTCATGAAAGCCCACAATATTACACAACTGGTAGTCCTAGATGGAGATAAAATCGCTGGTTTTGTGCATATTCATGATTTAATGAAAGAAGGAATTGTTTAAGCTACCATGAAGGACCATCCCTACATTGTAATTATGGCCGGAGGAGTTGGCTCCCGATTTTGGCCCTACAGCAAAAGCAGTAAGCCTAAGCAATTTTTAGACGTTTTGGGTACGGGAAGGACACTCCTTCAAATGACCTTTGACAGGTTTCTAGAAATAGCTCCTAAGGAACAGTTTTTTGTAGTAACGAATCAAGTACATGCAGGCTTAGTTAAAGAGCAATTGCCGGAACTTGAAGATCAGCAGATTCTATCCGAGCCACTTCGCAAAAACACGGCAGCCTGCCTAGCGTATGCTGCCTACAAAATAGCTAGTATAGATCCAGAAGGAACGATGATCGTCACACCTTCAGATCACCTGATCCTGCAAGAAGGCAAGTTTCTTCAAACCCTAGTCACTGCAATTTCCGCGGCGCAAGAACCCAACCGACTCCTTACCTTAGGAATTAAGCCCAATCGACCAGAAACAGGTTACGGGTACATTCAATACCTTCCCAATTCGGAAGACTCTCAGGTATTGAAAGTGAAAACCTTTACAGAAAAACCGAATGCAAAACTTGCCGCCACCTTCTTGGAAAGCGGGGATTTTGTATGGAATTCAGGAATGTTTGTTTGGAAGGTAGCGAGTTTGCTGGAAGCCTTTAGAAAATACATGCCAGATCTCACGGATGTATTTGAGGAAGGGAAATCTCAACTTGGTACACCTGTTGAATCCGATTTTATTGCTTCTGCTTATACGACCTTAAAGAGCATTTCCATTGATTACGGCATCATGGAAAAATCGGATCAGGTCTATGTTGTCTTGGGTGATTTTGGCTGGTCAGATATTGGTTCCTGGCAAAGCCTTCATGAGCTTCGAGAAAAAGATGATGAAAACAATGTGGTAGAGGCCAATGCACTGATTTACGAAACCAAAAATTGCTTCATTAAAACCGATACGGACAAACTTGTGGTCGTCCAAGGTTTAGATCACTTTCTCATCAATGAATCCGAAAATGTGCTGCTGATTTGCAAATTGGATGCAGAGAATAAATTCCGGGATTTTGTAGCCCAGGCGAAGAAAAAAGGAGAGGATTTCATTTGAAATCCTCTTTTTTTATTTTTTACGTTGGCGGATGGCTTCGTAAATCGCCACTCCAGCAGATACGGAGACATTTAAGCTTTCAATATTTCCTGCGAGTGGGATTTTTACTCGGTCATCGACCATGCCCATGATTTCTTGGGAAATTCCATCTTCTTCCGAACCCATGATTAGTGCTACAGGTGATGCAAAATCGCCTTCATACATGAGTTTTTCGGTTTTCTCAGTGATTGCAATGAGGGACAATCCCATTTTTTGCAAATCTCGACAGGTATAAAACAGGTTTTTCACCCGCGCCACAGGAATGAAGTTCAGGGCACCTGCGGAGGTTTTTACTGCATCAGAATTGATCTGAGCACTTCCTTTTTCAGGGATTACGATGGCATCTACGCCAGCACATTCGGCTGTTCGGGCGATTGCACCGAAATTCCGCACATCGGTCAAGTGATCCAATACCAAAATTAGAGGAGCCTTTCCGACAGCATAGCACTGATCAATAACATTGTCCAGGGATGCATAAGCAATGGTGGACATCTGCGCAATCACCCCTTGGTGATTTTTGCGTGTAATTCGGTTCAACTTGGCGTCCGGCACCCGTACCACTGGGATATGTTCGGCTTTGCAAAGCTGAAGTAGTTCCTTGATTAGGTCGTTATTGAGTTCTTTTTGAACGAGTACTTTGTCGATTTCTTTTCCTGCATGGATGGATTCCATCACTGCTCGGGTTCCAAAAATAAAATCTTTGTCGAGGGCTCCTTTATCGATTAGAAAGCCATCCTTCCGCTTCTCCATTGTGAAATGTTTTTAAACCAAATCGGCTGGTAGGCTCTTGATCGGTTTAGGGTATAGAAATGTGGGCTAAGAATAGTTTTAACCCGCGTAAAGGTAAACCTAATTTTGGAAGTGTCGTCTATGCCTGCATAAGACCAAACCTCTCGATCTTCAAAAAAATTCACTTCCTGAGGAGGCCCCATGACAATGTAAACCATGCCACGGTCTGTTTTCCATCCCTCTTTAAAGTCGGTAAATAGAATGTTGGCAAACTCTACCATCTTGAAGTAATTCCGAATCAAGTCCTTCGCCGATTCTTCATTTCGAGTCAAGTTGTACCAATAGGCATCCAATGCCTTCTTTTTGTCCTGAGCAAGTAGGAGCGTCTCATGCTCTTTTTTGGTAGAAATGTAGGTCACCATGTCCACCATTTCCTTCCAATCCTTCACTTTGGGGAAGGCATCATGTACTGTCCTGAGGAGAATCCCTGTTTGTGCAGTACTGTCGGATTGAAAGAAATAATACCCCTCATCGCTGAGGGTTTTAGGAATATTAGCCAAGAAATCTCCCCGGTTTTCTATAGCCACTTCTTTGGGTACCTCTGCCAGGCGAGTTTCCATGGGAGGGAAAGGAACGGCAAAAGGGCTTGGATTAAAGAAGGAAAACAGGGAAGGTCCTTTGCTTGTTTTGAATAGTAAGGATTGACCTTGTGTGAGGTAGTTTTGATCAAAGGGAACCTCATTTGCGAAGTAATACCCAAAGTTGGGCTGGTCAAACACAAAGGGACTTTTCAAATCTACATGGCTGGTATAGGCATCCTGCTGTCGGCTATCCACCGCTTCAAAAAAAGCGATTGCTGTTTCTTGATTTTGGGGAATCTGTATCGTTTTTTCAAAAAGCCAATGACGTTCTGTAGAGGTAATCAAATCAATTGCACTCAGTTTGATTTTTTGCGCTGATTGAATTTCTTGATTGTAAGAATTTAAAATCAGGTAATTGAATTGATAGGTGTCCAGGCTGGCATTTTCTTCAATTTTTTCGACTATAAACTGGAGTTTGTAGCTGCTGTCTGTAAGCTTAATGGGAATAATTTTTAACCCCAACCGGGCGTACAAGGAATAGCGGAGCGCCTGATCTGTGGTGCTCAGGGTAGTTTGAGCTATGGCGGTGAAGGAAAAGGCTATTAAAAAGAAGAATAAAGGCAGTCGCTTAAAGTACTTTTGATTCATTTGGATTAGTTCTCAGGTTTTAAAAATAAGCCTTACTTTTGCCAAAATACTAAAATTTCTAATGGCTACCTATACAACGGAAATTGCTTCAGATAAGTTGATTAGTGACAATCCCATTCATCAACGTTTATTGAAAGCCTATATTGCTGCCAAGCCTTGGATCTCTGGAAATTTGCTTGAGATCGGCTGTGGTGAGGGGCGAGGAGTAGAGGAATTATTACCTCATGCAGAACAGTACCTAGGCTTGGATAAAATTGGTGAAGTAATTCAAACCCTGCAAAACAAATACCCAGGGGTTGAATTCAAACAAGCAGTGATTCCTCCCTTTGAAGGAATTGCTGACAATACTTACGATACCATTGTGAGTTTTCAAGTGATCGAACATATCGCTAACGATCGACTTTTTCTCCAAGAAATCTACAGAATGTTGAAGCCAGGTGGAAAAGCCATTATTTCTACCCCAAACAATACCCATACGCTTTCTAGAAATCCTTGGCATGAGCGTGAATATGTGCCTCAGCAGCTCATAGATTTGGCTACGCCGATATTTGATCGCATCGAGGCCAAAGGAATAGGAGGGAATGAAAAGGTGTGGGAATACCATGAAGCCAATCGCAAGTCTGTACAAAAAATCATGCGATTTGATGTGCTTGATCTTCAGTATAAACTTCCTAATTCCGTCTTGAGATGGCCTTACGAATTTTTGAATCGCATCAATCGGAATCGCTTGCATCGTTCACAAGGAGCTTCTGTGGTAGAGATTTCCCATGAGGACTACTTGGTGGTCGAAGATCCAAAGGATGGGCTGGACTTATTTTACATTCTCTGGAAGAAATAATTGATAGATGCTGACAGTTGACAGTCAACGGTCCACCGCTCATTTTCTTAAACTTTAAACATTATTCTCTTTGGTTATTGGTTTTAAAGGGAATATCCACAAATCAACTTGAGCGAGTAGGTAAGGAGTTAAACTAAAAAGGCCAGCAGAATTAAATCTGCTGGCCTTTTTTTAAAATCTCAATAAAGTACTCCTAAGTAAATAAAAATAAGTGCTGAAGTTAAATGAAGTCTGCTGTGGGCCGTGGTCTGTTAGCCGGTGACCTATTCAATTACCTCCTGATCAAGCTGCTCGGTTCCTCGCTTTCTTTACCGATGAGGCTTTCCAAACGTTTCTTCAAATCCTGGGCTTTTTCTTGGTAGCCACGCTCTTCTAACAACGGAATAAAATACTTGATCATCTCAATGGAAACGAGCAATTCTCGGTCATATCCTAAATCATTCTTGGTATAGAAGGCAATCATATCCATAGAACGCTTAGAGATCTTATCTACAATATCTATCGCTTTTTCATTTTCACCTACTTCAAAAAACAAGGGAACAGATTGTCCACTGCTTAGATCGTAAGGAACCGCTTTATCTGGAATGGTAGCTAAGCCGAAATTGAGAAGCTTTGCTGCATCTTCAATTCTATCCTCCTCCAGAAGAGCCAATGCAATGGAATTGAGGGCACTTCGATGATTTGAGGTAAATCTTCGGTACTCCTCATCCAAGTATACATTGGGGTCATTCATGCCTCTGAAGGCAAAGTTTTCCATGTAATTCTTTAGTGCCAAATCGGTATTCACCAATTCCTCCCGAAGGGTTTCTGGCTTACGAATAGGAAGCAATCGATAGGTCAAACCTTCCATGACCACGTGCTCACTGATATTGAGACCTATAGTCGATAGTGAAGTGTTATTGAAATAAATGGGTCGTTCCCAATTGTTACTCACAATCAAATCCAATAGCATCAAGGTGCCCTTGGTGACGTAGTTTCCACTCACTTGCAGGTTCATCTGAGGAACAAATAGGTCCTTAAATTTCGCAGGAACGATTTCGTCATTTGCCAAGAAACTGCTGTCTACTTCTAAGATCAAATTTCGGGAAGGTACCATGTTGAGCACGGTTTTTCCAGAGGTTTTCATTTGTAGCAATTCGGAGCCGCTATTGATGAGCTTTAGGTATTCACGTGCAGAAATGGCATCTAGCCCTTCTTTTTCCATCACATAAATAACATCATTGGTGCCTTTTTGATAGCGCTGCGGTGCCAGTGAGAAAGGAAGTTCCTTGGATTCATTGATAGGTCTGGTCATCTGCTCGACATACCAGTCTGTATCAAAGTAACTCAAAACGACAACGCGGACATC